>NZ_JBNJMX010000005.1:0-284392 GCF_050936375.1 Plantactinospora sp. CA-290183
TGGCCGTGCGCTACCACGCCGAGTACGCCTGGCTGCCCGACCGGACCGAGCCGGCGGCCGACGTGCTGATCGAGCTGGCCGACGGGCGGTTCACCTCGGTCACCGCCGGTACGGCCGCTCCGCCGGACGCGCGGCGGCTGCCCGGGTTGACCCTGCCGGGCCTGGCCAACGCCCACTCGCACGCCTTCCACCGGGCGCTGCGCGGGCGTACCCAGGGTGGGCGCGGTGACTTCTGGAGCTGGCGGGACCGGATGTACGCCGTCGCCGGCCGGCTGGACCCGGACGGCTACCTGGCGCTGGCCCGGGCCGTGTACGCCGAGATGGCGCTGGCCGGGATCAGCTGCGTGGGCGAGTTCCACTACCTGCACCACGCCCCGGACGGCACCCCGTACGCCGAGCCGAACGCGATGGGCGCGGCGCTGGTCGAGGCCGCCGCGCAGGCCGGGATCCGCCTGACCCTGCTGGACACCTGCTACCTGACGTCCAGTGTGGATGGTGCTCCGCTGGCCGATCCGCAGCGGCGCTTCGGCGACGGCGACGCCGCCGGTTGGGCCGACCGGGCCGCCGCCTTCACCCCGGCCGGCGACCACACCCGGGTCGGTGCCGCGATCCACTCGGTCCGGGCGGTCCCGGCCGACCAGCTCGGCACGGTGGCGGGCTGGGCCGCCGAACGGGACGCCCCGCTGCACCTGCACCTGTCGGAGCAGCCGGCGGAGAACGACGCCTGCCGGGCGTACCACGGGCGGACCCCGACCGCGCTGCTCGCCGACGCGGGCGTGCTCGGCCCGCGCACGACGGCGGTGCACGCCACCCACCTGGTCGACGCCGACCGGCTGCTGCTCGGCGGCAGCGGCACCGGCGTCTGCCTCTGCCCGACCACCGAACGGGACCTGGCCGACGGGATCGGACCCGCCCGGGAACTCGCCGACGGGGGAAGCCCGCTCAGCCTCGGTACCGACAGCCACGCGGTGGTCGACCTGTTCGAGGAGGCCCGGGCGGTGGAGCTGGACGAGCGGCTCCGGACCCGGGCCCGGGGCCACTTCACCCCGGTGGAGCTGCTGCACGCGGCGACCGCCGCCGGGCACGCCGCGCTGGGCTGGCCGGACGCCGGGCGGCTCGCCCCCGGCCGCCGGGCCGACCTGGTCACCGTCGGCCTGCACAGCGCCCGTACCGCCGGCGTGCCGCCGGCCGGTCTCCTCTTCGCGGCCACCGCCGCCGACGTCACCGACGTGCTGGTCGACGGCCGGCAGGTGGTCCGGGAGGGCCGGCACGCCACCCTCGACGTACCGGCCGAGCTGACCGCGGCGATCCGGGCGGTGACGGCGTGAACCTCCTGGTCGACAACATCGGCGAGCTGGTCACCAACGTGGACGGTGCCGGCGAGGGCGGCCCGCTCGGCATCCGGCGCAAGGCCGCGCTGCTGATCGAGGAGGGCGAGGTCGTCTGGATCGGCCCGGCCCGGTACGCCCCGGCCGCCGACCGGCGGATCGACGCCGGCGGCCGGGCGGTGCTGCCCGGCTTCGTGGACAGCCACGCACACCTGGTCTTCGCCGGGGACCGGGCTGCCGAGTTCGCCGCCCGGATGGCCGGCCAGCCCTACACCGGCGGCGGCATCCGGACCACGGTCGCCGCCACCCGGGCCGCCGACGACGAGCGGCTGCGCGGCACCGTCGGGCGACTGCGCGCGGAGGCGCTGCGGCAGGGCACCACCACGATCGAGATCAAGAGCGGGTACGGGCTCACCGTCGCCGACGAGGCCCGCTCGTTGCGGATCGCGGCCGAGTTCACCACCGAGACGACGTTCCTCGGCGCGCACGTGGTGCCGCCCGAGTACGCCGACCGGCCGGACGACTACGTCGGGCTGCTGTGCGGGCCGATGCTGCGCGCCGCGCTGCCGTACGCGAAGTGGATCGACGTCTTCTGCGAGCGGGGCGCCTTCGACGCCGATCACGCCCGGGCGATCCTCACCGTCGGGCAGGCCGCCGGACTGGGCGTACGGGTGCACGCCAACCAGCTCGGCCCCGGCCCCGGGGTGCGGCTCGCGGTGGAGTTGGGCGCCGCCAGCGCGGACCACTGCACGCATCTTTCCGACGCCGACGTCGAGGCGCTGGCCGGGTCGGAGACGGTGGCGACGCTGCTGCCCGGTGCCGAGTTCTCCACCCGGTCGCCGTACCCGGACGCGCGGCGGCTGCTCGACGCGGGGGTGACCGTGGCGCTGGCCACCGACTGCAACCCCGGTTCGTCGTACACCTCCTCGATGCCCTTCTGCATCGCGCTCGCGGTCCGGGAGCTGGGGATGACCCCGGCGGAGGCGGTCTGGGCGGCCACCGCGGGCGGTGCGCGGGCGCTGCGCCACGAGCGGGCCGGCGTGCTCCGCCCCGGCGTACCGGCGGACCTGAGCATCCTCGACGCGCCGTCCCACCTGCACCTGGCCTACCGGCCAGGGGTGCCACTGATCAGCCAGGTCCTGCACAACGGAGTGCCGCAATGTCAACCGTGACCCGTCCCGTCGTCACCGTCCAGCCCACCGGCGTCACCCCCGCCGACGTGCGCGCGGTGGCCCGTGGCACCGCCACCGTCGTCCTCGACCCGTCCACCGTGGAGGCCATGGCGGCGAGCCGGGCCATCGTGGACCGGATCGAGCAGACCGGCCGCCCGGTCTACGGCGTCTCGACCGGCTTCGGAGCGCTGGCGAACACGTTCGTCGCCCCGGAGCGCCGCGCCGAACTCCAGCACGCGCTGATCCGCTCGCACGCGGCCGGGATCGGCGCCCCGATGCCCCGCGAGGTGGTCCGGGCGATGATGCTGCTGCGGATCCGCTCGCTCGCGCTCGGCCATTCCGGGGTACGCCCGCAGCTCGCCCAGGCCCTGGCCGACCTGCTCAACGCCGACGTCACGCCGTGGGTGCCCGAGCACGGTTCGCTCGGCGCCTCCGGCGACCTGGCCCCGCTGGCGCACTGCGCCCTGGTGCTGCTCGGCGAGGGGTGGGTGCTCGGTCCGGACGGCAGCCGCCGGGACGCGGCGCAGGCGCTGCGGGCGGCCGGGCTGCGGCCGGTCACGCTCGCCGCCAAGGAGGGGCTCGCGCTGGTCAACGGCACCGACGGGATGCTCGGGATGCTGCTGCTGGCGATCGCCGACGCCGCGCACCTGTTCAGCATGGCGGACGTGACGGCCGCGCTGGCGATCGAGGCGATGCTCGGTTCGGAGCGCCCGTTCCTGCCGGAGCTGCACGCGATCCGCCCGCATCCCGGGCAGGCGGTGTCGGCGGCCAACATCCACCGGCTGCTCCAGAATTCGGCCATCATGGACTCGCACCGGGACGACCTGGCGCACGCCGTGCAGGACGCGTACTCGATGCGGTGCGCGCCGCAGGTGGCCGGAGCGGCCCGGGACACCCTGGACTTCGTCGACCAGGTGGCGGCCCGGGAGCTGCGCTCGGTGGTGGACAACCCGGTGGTGCTGCCCGACGGCCGGGTCGAGTCGACCGGCAACTTCCACGGCGCCCCGCTCGGCTTCGCCGCCGACTTCCTGGCCATCGCCGCCGCCGAGGTCGGGGCGATCGCCGAGCGCCGGGTGGACCGGCTGCTCGACGTGACGCGGTCCCGGGAGCTTCCGGCGTTCCTCTCCCCCGACGCCGGGGTCAACTCCGGGTTGATGATCGCCCAGTACACCGCCGCCGGGATCGTCGCGGAGAACCGCCGGTTGGCCGCCCCCGCCTCGGTGGACTCGCTGCCGACCAGCGGCATGCAGGAGGACCACGTCTCGATGGGCTGGGCGGCCACCCGCAAGCTCCGTACGGTGCTGGACAACCTGACCAGCCTGCTCGCGGTGGAGCTGCTGGCCGGCGTACGGGGACTGCAGTTGCGGGCTCCGCTCGCCCCGTCCCCGGCCGGTCGGGCGGCGGTGGCGGCGGTCCGGCCGTTCGCCGGCGCACCCGGTCCGGACATCTTCCTCGCCCCGGTGCTGGAGGCGGCCCGGGCGGTGGTCGCCGGCCCGGGACTGCGCACCGCGATCGAGGCCGAGGTCGGTCCGCTCGGTTGACGGACGGTTACCAGACCGGCCGAGGCGGGCATCTCCGGTGTTCCGGGACAACCCGGCGGTCAGTAGCGGGCGGCGTACCGGGGCGGGGGCTCGCCGAACATCTTCGTGAAGTCCCGGACGAGATGTGGCTGGTCGGCGTAGCCGAGTTCCGCCGCGAGTTCGGCCCAGTCGATCGCTGCGCCCCGGGCCAGCCGCTCGGTCACCTCGTGCAGCCGGTAGCGGCGGATCACCCACTTCGGGCCGATGCCGACGTACTCGGCGAACAGCCGCTGGAGTCCACGGACCGTGGTGCCGAGTTCCCCCGCCAGGACGTCGACCCGGCTCACTCCCGGGTCGGCGGCGATCCGCGCGACGATTCCGGCGGCCTCCTCGGCCCGCGGGTCGGGCTCCGGCAGCCGGGCCCGCAGAAATCCTCGACCGACGCCACCTCGGCCACGGCGGGCAGGTCGCCCGGGAACACCTCCGTGGCGTCGATCGACCGGTCGGTGATCGCCGAAACCGGCGCCCGCAGGAAGGGCCGGAAGCACCCGGGCCGGAACGCGACCCCGAAGACGCGGCCGTCGCCGGTCAGCACCTTCACGCGGTGCCCGCTGTGCACGCCGTTGACCGTCGCGGCACCCTCCCGGAACGTCAGGTGCACGTTCGGATACGGGACGATCAGTTGCCGGTACGGCTCCCGGTAGTTCCAGCGGACCACCCAGTAGCGCTCGACGTACGGCGCCAGATCGGGTGACGGGCCCGGAAAGGCGTGGCGCTGGAACGTCCTCCACGCGCCGGCGAGTTCGCGGACGTCCCGGGCCATGCCGACAGGCTATGTCGCGAACGTTCAAGACGGCGCCGGTGCCGGGGTGCTTTCCTCTACGTCATGTCCGACGCGCAGATGGTGGCCCTGGCCGCCACGCCCCTGATCGATACCGTCCGCAACATCAAGCCCGACCAGCTCGCTGCCCGCACCCCATGCGCCGAGTACGACGTGCGCCGGTTGCTCAATCACCTGCTGTTCTGGGGGCCGTCACTGGAGGGCGCCGGCCGCAAGGAGCTCGTGCCGCCGCCGGCCGGGGCCGAATCCGAACTGGACCTGACCGGCGGAAACTGGGCGGCGGCTGTGGAGGCGCAGGTCGAGCGGGTGGTCGCGGCTTGGAGCGAGCCCGCCGCCTGGCAGGGCGCGACGCACATGGGCGGCCCGACCGAGCTGCCGGCCGGGCTGGTCGGCGGGATGGTGGTGGGAGAGTTCATGGTGCACGGCTGGGACCTGGCCCAGGCGACCGGCCAGCACCCGGACTGGGACGGACGCGTGGTCGGGTACGCGTACGGTGAGGTAGCGAAGACCGCCGAGCAGGGCCGCGCGATGGGCGTCTACGGGCCCGAGGTCCCGGTGCCGGCGTACTCGCCGGAGTTTGACCGGCTGCTCGGGCTCACCGGCCGCGACCCCCGCTGGACCCCGTAGCGCCGGGAGCACCACGGGGGCCGTGCCACCGTCCGTCCGCAGCGGCACGTGACGTCGGCGGGCCGGACCCCTCGCCATCACCCTGGCCACGGGCGGCGGCGACAGCGGCAGCCGATCACCGGTGCGGCACCGGGGCCCCGGCCCGCAACCCGGCGGTCAGGCCTGGGGCAGCACCTTCGCCATCACCTTGGCCAGCGCGCGTAACGCCTTGCCCCGGTGGCTGACCGCGTCCTTCTCCTCCGGCGACAGTTCCGCGTTGGTCCGGTCCTGCTTGTCGCCGAGAAAGATCGGGTCGTAGCCGAAGCCGCCGTCCCCGCGCGGGGCGCGCAGCAGCCGCCCGGTCTGCCGGCCGTCGACCAGATGCTCCTTGCCCCCGGGCAGCACCAGCGCCGCCGCGCAGACGAAGGCGGCGCCCCGGTGCTCGTCGGGCACGTCCGCGACCTGCGCCAGCACCAGCTCCAGGTTGGCCCGGTCGTCACCGTGCCGCCCCGCCCACCGGGCGCTGAACACCCCGGGCATGCCGCCCAGCGCGTCCACGGCCAGCCCGGAGTCGTCGGCGATCGTCGGCAGGTTGGTCCACTTGACGCCCTCACGCGCCTTGAGCAGCGCATTCTCCCCGAAGGTCAGCCCGGTCTCCGGGACCTCCTGGTACTGCGGCACGTCGGCCAGCCCGATCAGCTGGATCCGTGCCGAACCGAGCGCGGCGTCGAGGATGCGCTGCAGCTCGACCAGCTTCTTCGTGTTGCGCGTCGCGAGCAGTACCCGGGTCATCCGGCCAACGCCTTCCGCTGGGCCTCGACCAGTTCGGCGCAGCCGGCCACCCCGAGGTCGAGCAGTGCGTCGAGCTGGTCGCGGGCGAAGACGCCGGCCTCCCCCGTACCCTGCACCTCGACGAAGTCGCCGGTGCCGGTGCAGACCACGTTCATGTCCACCTCGGCGGCCACATCCTCCAGGTAGTTGAGGTCGAGCCGGGGTTCACCGGAAATGATGCCGACGCTCACCGCGGCCACCGACCGGTCCATCACCTTCGCCGGCTTGCCGGCGAGCGCCTTCCGCTCGGCCAGCCAGTCCACCGCGTCGTGCAGCGCCACGTACGCCCCGGTGATCGCGGCGGTGCGGGTGCCGCCGTCGGCCTGGAGTACGTCACAGTCGAGCACGATCGAGTTCTCCCCCAGCGCCTTGAGGTCGATGCAGGCCCGCAGGCTCCGCCCGACCAGCCGGGAGATCTCGTGGGTACGCCCGCCGACCTTGCCCCGGACGCTCTCCCGGTCGGATCGGGTGGTGGTCGACCGGGGCAGCATCGAGTATTCCGCGGTGACCCAGCCGAGGCCGGAGCCCTTGCGCCAGCGCGGCACCCCTTCGGTGACGCTGGCGGTGCAGAGCACCCGGGTGTCGCCGAACTCCACGAGGACGGAACCCTCCGGGTGGATGCTCCACCGCCGGGTCAGGGTCACCGGTCGGAGTTGGTCGGGTCGCCGCCCGTCAGGTCGTGCCATCCCCGCAGCCTATGCGCTGGCCGATCCGCCGTGCTGCGGGGTACCGCTGTCGCCCGCCGGTGCCGGCGCCGCCGGGACCGGTTGCCCGTACCGGCCCGGTCGGGCCGGCGGATAGGGGGCGGCCGGCGGGTACGGGCCGGATCCGGGCGGCGGGGGATGGGGCGGTCCGGGGAAGGGCTGACTCACCGGGCGAATCGTAGGTGGCTCCCGCCGACCGTGGGGGGCGGGCGGGGCGGCTCAGATCTCGTAGCGCGCACCCGGCCGGACGACCTCGACCGGGCCGGCGAAGGCCGAGACCGCCGCCTCGTGGGTGACCGCCTCACTGCCCCAGGCGGCGACCAGGTGGGTCAGCAACAGCTTGCCGACCTCCGCCTTGGTCGCGATCTCGCCCGCCTCCCGGCCGGTCAGGTGCAGATCCGGCGGGTTGTCGACGCCGTCGAGATAACTCGCCTCACAGAGGAACGCGTCGACGCCGTGCGCCAGCCGCAGCAGCGACTCGCAGGGCGCGGTGTCGGACGAGTAGCAGAGGGTCCGGCCGCCGTGCTCCAGCCGTACGCCGTAGGTCTCCACCGGGTGGTTGACCCGGTCGACGGTCACCGAGAACGGGCCGATCGGGAAGGTGCCCGGCTGGAGGCCGTAGAAGGTGTAGACGTCCTCGATCCCGCCCGCGTCCTGGCTGTAGGCGTTGGCCAGCCGATCCGGGGCACCGCTGGGGGCGTAGACCGGCAGCGGCGGGTAGGGCCCGTCCGGGGCGTACCGGCGCACCACGATGTAGGTCACCGCGTCGAGGATGTGGTCGCCGTGCAGGTGTGTCAGCAGGATCGCGTCCACGGCCTTCAGCCCGGCGTAGCGCTGCAGGGCGGAGAGCGACCCGGAGCCGAAGTCGAGCAGCAGCCGGAACCCGTCGGCTTCGACCAGGTACGCGGAACAAGCCGACTCGGGGCCCGGAAAACTTCCGGCGCAGCCGAGGATGGTCAGTCGCATCCGGTCGTCCCGCAGTCACTGATCGTCACGGACAGCTCGCCGACCAATGCGTAAATGATCAAAGCCGGAAGGTCTGTCACGGTGCGCAGCCTACGCCGGGACACCTGGCCGCAAGAAAGATCTCGGGATAGTTGTCGCCAACGTGACAGCCAGTTCGGGCGACCGGGTCGGTACGCGTCAGAGGCCGTATTCGACGCCTACCGCTACGTTCCGTCACCTTCTATAGTTTCGTCACCTTCGATAGTTTGTCGGATAACGGTGGTCCGCCCCGCCCGCCGGCCGGACAGGTCAGCGGAGGAACGCCATCCGCCGTCACGCCCAGAGCTGGCCGTCCAGCGCCTCCTCGGCGTCGGCGAGGGTCCCACCGTAGGCGCCGGTGGAGAGGTACTTCCAGCCACCGTCGGCGACCACGAAGGCGACATCCGCCCGGCGCTCGGCGCGGACCGCCTCGTGCGCCACGGCCAGGGCCGCGTGCAGGATCGCCCCGGTGGAGAAGCCGGCGAAGATCCCCTCCACCTCGACCAGCTGCCGGGTACGGAGCACCGCGTCCCGGGTGCCGACCGAGAAGCGCCGGGTCAGCACGTTGGCGTCGTACAGCTCCGGGACGTAGCCCTCGTCGATGTTGCGCAGCCCGTAGACCAGCTCGCCGTACCGGGGCTCGGCGGCGATGATCTCGATCTGGTCGACCTTCTCCCGCAGGTAGCGGCCCGTCCCCATCAGGGTGCCGGTGGTGCCCAGCCCGGCCACGAAGTGGGTGATGGTGGGCAGGTCGTGCAGCAGCTCGGGACCGGTCGTCTCGTAGTGCGCCAGCGCGTTGCCCGGGTTGCCGTACTGGTAGAGCATCACCCAGTCGGGATGCTCGGCGGCGATCTGCTTGGCGGTCGCCACCGCCTGGTTGGAGCCGCCGGCCGCGGGCGAGAAGATGATCTCGGCACCGTACATCCGGAGCAGTTGCACCCGCTCGGCGGAGACGTTCTCCGGCATCACACAGACCAGGCGGTAGCCGCGCAGCTTCGCCACCATCGCCAGGGAGATCCCGGTGTTGCCGCTCGTCGGCTCCAGGATCGTGTCACCGGGGCGGAGCCGCCCGGCCCGTTCGGCCTCGCGGACCATGAACATGGCCGGGCGGTCCTTGATGCTGCCGGTGGGGTTGCGGTCCTCCAGCTTGGCCCAGAGCCGCACCGGCGGCGCCCCGTCGGGCACCGTCGGCGACAGGCGGGGCAGCCCGACGAGCGGAGTACCCCCGCATGCGTCGAGCAGGCTCTCGTACCGTGCCATGACCGCCTCCCCCGGATCAGCGCGTGATGGCGGCGCTGCGCCCGGTGGCCGCGGCGACCGCCGCGCTGTGCCCGATCATCGCGGCGGCGGCCGCGAAGCCGAACGCACCGCCGGCCACGGCCGGCAGGATGGTGACGGTGTCACCGTCGCTGAGCTTCGCGTCGAGCGAGCCGAGGAAGCGTACGTCCTCGTCGTTGACGTAGACGTTGACGAACCGGTGCAGGGCGCCCTGGTCGGTGATCAACCGGCCACGCAGGCCGGAGTACCTGGCGTCCAGGTCGGACAGGAGGTCGTTCAGGGAGTCGCCGGCACCCTCGACGACCTTCGCGCCGCCGGTGTAACTGCGCAGGATGGTGGGGATGCGAACCTCGATGGCCATGACTGTGCTCCTCGTGACGGTACGGGGGGAAGGACTACGGACTACGGCTGCTGAGCGGTACGCGGTCAGCGGCCGGAACACTCGTAGTCGACCGTCGCCGGGCTCTGCCCGAACATGTAGGACTGGACGGCGTTGGGATCCACCGTGGCGTCGACGACCCGGAGCGGTTCCTCGGTCACCACCCCGTCCACGATCCGGAACGAGCGGATCTCCTCGCCGTCCGGCTCGCGCGTCGAGACGAGCACATAGTGCGCGCCCGGCTCGCCGGCGAAGGAGACGTCGGTGCGGGACGGGTAGGCCTCGGTCGCGGTGTGCGAGTGGTAGATCACGACGGGCTCCTCGTCCCGGTCGTCCATCTCCCGCCACACCCGCAACTGCTCCATCGAGTCGAACTCGTAGAACGTCATGGAACGGGCCGCGTTCACCATCGGGATGTGCCGCGTCGGCGTGTCACTGCCGGCCGGACCGGCCACCACGCCGCAGGCCTCGTCCGGGTGGTCCCGGCGGGCGTGCGCGACGATGGCGTCGACGATCGACCGGTCGATGCTCAGCACGAACCCAGACTACCGCCTGTCCCGCCGCTCGCGCGTGGCCGGCGGGAGGCGGGAGGAGTGGCCGACCTCACCCGGTCGGCGCCGCCAGGGGGCTTAACCGCGGGTCGGAACGGAAACCTGGCCCTGAGGACACCCGGTTGGTCCACGATAGGGACCCTGAGCGAAGGAGGACCACCCGATGAAGCAACGCCACATCGGCGACACCGAGGTGAGCGCGATCGGCCTCGGCGGGATGCCGATGTCGATCGAGGGACGACCGGACGAGGAACGCTCGGTCCGGACGATCCACGCCGCCCTCGACGCCGGGATCACCCTGATCGACACCGCCGACGCCTACCACCTGCATGCCGACGAGGTGGGCCACAACGAGTCGCTGATCGCCCGGGCGTTGGCCAGCTACGGCGGGGACACCTCCGGCGTACTGGTCGCCACCAAGGGCGGGCACCTGCGCCCCGGGGACGGCAGCTGGACGGTCGACAGCTCCCCGGCATACCTCCGGGCCGCCTGCGAAGCCTCGCTGAAGCGGCTCGGGGTGGAGGCGATCGGCCTCTACCAGCACCACCGGCCCGACCCCAGCGTCCCGTACGCCGAGTCGATCGGCGCGGTCCGGGACCTTGTCGACGCCGGCAAGGTCCGGATGGCGGGCATCTCCAACGCCACCCCGGAGCAGATCCGGCAGGCCCGGGAGATCCTCGGTGACCGGCTGGTCTCGGTGCAGAACCAGTACTCCCCCGCGTTCCGCTCCTCCGAGCCGGAGCTGGCGCTCTCCGTCGAGCTGGGGCTGACCTTCCTGCCCTGGTCCCCGCTGGGCGGCATCGCCCAGGCCGGCGAGCTGGGCAGCCGGTTCGCCCCGTTCGCGGAGGTCGCCGCGGCCCGGGGCGTCAGCCCGCAGCAGGTCTGCCTGGCCTGGCTGTTGGCGAGGTCCCCGCTGGTGATCCCGATCCCGGGGTCGAGCCGGCCGGAGACGATCCGGGACTCGGCGGCCGCCGTCGACCTCACCCTGGACGAGGGGGAACTGGCCGCCCTCGACCGCGCCTGAGGGGTTAGGAAGGGCCCCTTCCTATGCAAAAAGCGATAAGAAGGGGCCCTTCCTTTCAGTCGAGCAGGGCGCCGAGCAGGGACTCCTGCAGATAGCCGAGGTAGGCGTAGACGGAGAGCTGGAAGACCCGGGACGAGGTCGGGTCGTGCAGTACCGCGTCGTCGAGCTCGTCACCGAGGTCGGTCTCCGCGGAGATCTCCAGCCGTACGCCCATCGCCAGCCGGGCGTCGTTGATCGCCCGCAGCCACGCCTCGGCCGCCTCGCCGTCGAGGCGTACCTGGCCGCCGGTGGCCGGGGGCAGCATCGCGAGGACCGCACCCGCCTGGTCGACCTTGCCGGTCTTGAGGTCGCCCTCGGTGTAGCGGCGCAACTCGGCCGAGTCACCGGGGCTCTCCGGGTAGGTGTCGGGGAAGAGCCGGGCGACCACCGGATCGGTGTGGTCGAAGCCGTCGGTGAGCAGGCCCACCACCTCGGAGGCGACCTTGCGCAGCACCCGTACCTCGTCCGGGGCGAACGTGGCCACGCAGTACTCACCCTGCCGGCGGAACATGCTCACGCCCGGTCCACCGTCGCCCAGAGCCCGTACGCGTGCAGTTGGGAGGCGTCGTGCTCCATCCGCTCCCGCGCCCCGCTGGAGACCACGGCCCGGCCCTTGTTGTGCACGTCGAGCATCAGTTCCTCGGCCTTCTCGCGGCTGTAGCCGAAGAGTTTCTGGAACACCCAGGTCACGTACGTCATCAGGTTGACCGGGTCGTCCCAGACGATCGTCACCCATCCCCGGTCGGTGCCCGGCACCTCTTCGGTGTCCGGCGCTTCGACCGGTGCAACCTGTGGAGCCGCCATGTCCCCCATCGTGCCACCGTCGCGGCGGAACCGATGAACCGGAGCACCGCCGCGCGCCGGGAAGGCGACGCCGGGGCGGGTTCAGGCGGGCAGGCTGCCGTGCCGGACCGCCTCCGTCAGCACCCCGGTCAACGAGGACCGGAACGCCGCGAACCGCCGGGTCACCTCCCGGGACAGCTCCAACTCCACCTCGCGCAGGACCCGTTGCAGCCAGGAGCGGGCCTGGGCGACGTCGGCGTGCGCGGGATTGCGCCAGTACTGGTAGCAGCCGCCGGCGAGGCCGACCCCGATCGGCGGCAGGATCGCCGCGGCGCCGCCGCCCGGGTAGGCCGCGAGCATGCCCACCGCGCCGAAGCCGTGCACCGGTTCCACCCCGCCGGCGGCGGTGACCAACAGCACCCGGTCGAGATCCCGCTCGGCCCGGTTCTCCGCGAGCCCCCAGCCCACCGCGGCGGCGGCCCGCCGCCGTACGCCCTCGTCGGGCCGCTCGCCGAAGACCACGGCGAGGGCGTCGCCGAGGATCCGGTCGACCCCGGCGTCGCACTCGGCGACCACGTCCAGGGAGAGCGCCTCGACCTCCCGGTCCAGCGCCGCCGGCAGGCCGGGGCAGCCGCCGGCGAAGACAATCTCCTGTACGCAGCGCAGGTGGATGTTGGCCACCTCCAGCGCGATGTGCTGGCGGAGCCGCTGGGCGCAGCCGCGCACCTGGTGGTCCAGCCGGGCCGCCCAGCCGGACGCGCCGGCCCCGACGGCGACCCGGACGGTACGGGTCGCGCCCGGTACGACCGGCGAGTTGTCACTGGCCCGGCGCAGCCCCTCGGCGCTGGCCCAGTCGACCAGTGCGCGCCGCAGGTAGGCGGTGTCGGCGGCGGCCGGGTCCAGGGCGAACCACGGCACGCCGGCGAGCCCCGGCACCGCGGCGGTGAGGGCGGCGGAGTGTGTCTCGACGCCGCCCGGGGACCAGCCGCCGTCGGCACCGGGGGTGAGGGCGAAGAAGACGGCCACCTCGCCGGCGATCTCGGCGAGCAGTTCCAGTTCGGCGGCGAGGAACGGCCGGTCGGCCGGGATCACGAAGAGCAGCGCGCCGCCCCGGCGTACCGCGTCCCGTACCACCCGCCCGCCGGCCGGGCCCAGCGTGCCGGTCTCCGGGGCGTCGACGAGGGAGAAGTGCCGTAGCAGCGGGTCGGGCACGGTCAGCTCGACCCGGCGCGGCGGCCGGGCCAGGGCCGGGCCGGCGCCGACGGGGTCGGACCGGTAGGGCCGGGCCGACCGCAGCCCGGGCACGTACGCGGCGCCGGTGACGCTCTGGGCGTAGTGCAGCAGCAGGAAGCTGCCCCGGGGGACCCGCAACGGCGGGGCGCCGTGGAGCAGTCCGGCGAGCAGGGCGCGACGGTCGTGGTCGGACGGTCCGACGACGACGACCGCGAGCGGTTCCTCGGCCGCGGACTCGATCAGCGCCAGCTCGGGCGGGACCATGAGCCGGGTGGCCCGCCGGGCGGTCGCCACCGGCGGCCCGACGGAACCGCCGGCGGGGAGGGGGCGGTACGCCATCTCGGACCTCACGTCATCGAATCCCACGTCGTCATCGCCACCCCGGATCGCCGTCGGCCCCGGCGGACCATCGGACCCCGCCCGGATCGAAACGCTGCGTGTCGATGTATGTACGCTACGAGAACTCATGGTACTTATGGGTAGTCAGTGCGCTACTCAACTTCACTCTGTCACAAGGTGCACGCGGATGGCGATCGGTCTATATGCTGCCCCGATGGATCGGTGGAGGTTCGTTGGCCGAGCGGATGAACTCCACCGTCTGCTCACCGCCGCCACCAGTCCCGGCGGCCGGGGTCTGATCTTCAGCGGCACGGCCGGGGTCGGCAAGAGCCGCCTGCTCCGGCAGGGCCTCGACGCCCTGCCCGCCGAGACCTGCGCGGTCTGGTCCGCCTCGGCCAACATCGCCACCGCCGGCATCCCGTTCGGCGGGCTGGCCCAGGTGCTGCCGGCTGACCAACCGGCCGGACTCTCCCCGGCCGGGATCATGCACTGGGCCGTCGACGCGCTGCACCAGCAGGCCGCCGGCCGGCAGATCGTGATCGGCATCGACGACGCCCACCTGCTCGACTCCTCCTCGGCCGCCCTGGTCTACCTGATCGCCCGCTCCGACGGCGCCACCGTGCTGGGCACGCTGCGCAGCGGCGAGCCGGTGCCGCTGCCGATCCGCGCGCTCTGGACGGACGACCTGGTCGACCACGCCGAACTCACCCCGATGAACTCCACGGAGAGCGCGGACCTGCTCACCGCGATGCTGGAGGGCCCGGTCGACGCGCCGTCCGCCGAACGGCTCTACCGGCTCTCGGCCGGCAACGCGCTGCTGCTGCGCGAGCTGGTCATCGCGGCACACGCCAGTGACGAACTGGCCCGGACGTACGGGGTCTGGCGGTGGACCGGCCGCCTGCACCTCGCGCCCAGCCTGGACGACCTGATCGACGCCCGGATCGGGCAGCTGGAACAGGGTGTCCGGGCGGTGGTCGAGCTGGTGGCGATGGGCGAGCCGATCGGGCTGACCCTGCTCAGCCGGGCCACCGACAACTCCGATGTGGAGCTGGCCGAGGAGCGGGGGCTGATCCGGGTGGTCACCCACGACCGCCGCGCCAACGTACGGCTCGGGCACCCGCTCTACGGCGAGGTCGTCCGGCGGCGCTGCCCGGTCACCCGGGCCCGCCGGTTGAACGCCCGGCTCGCCGAGCTGGTCGAGGAGGCCGGCACCCGGCGTCGCGACGACCTGCTGCGGGTCGCGGTGTGGCGGCTCGACTCGGGTACCGCGCAGGACCCGGAGTTGCTGCTCAAGGCCGCCGGCCAGGCATTCAGCCAGTTCGACGTGCCGCTGGCCGCCCGGCTGGCCCGGGCCGCCCTCTCCACCGGCGGCGGCTACCTGGCCGCCGAGCTGCTCGCCACCATCCTGCTCTTCGGCGACCGGGCCGCGGAGGCGATCACGGTGCTGGACTCGGTGGCCGACCAGATCACCTCCGACGAACGGCGCGCGCGGTGGCTCACCGTACGCGGCATGGTCTCCTACTGGGGGCTCAACCGGGAGTCGACGGTGGCCGAGATCGCCGCCGACGCCCGGCGGCTGACCGATCCGGCCGACCGGGCCCGGGTGCTCGCCTTCGAGGGGATCATGCGGCTGCACCGGCTGGAGTGCGCCGAGGCGCTGCGGCTGAGCCGATCGGTGCTGGACCGCCCCGCCGCGACCGTCGCCGCCCGGGGGCTCGCCCGGTGCACCATCGCGCACCTGCAGGCCGCCCGGGGCGAGCTGGTGCTCAGCGGCCGGGCCGTGGACGGGGTGGCGGCCGGGGCCGCGCAGTGGCGCGCCGACATGCCGTACCTCCAGCTCGCCCTGGAGCTGGCCCGGGGCACCCGGCTCGCGCTCGCCGGGGACCTGGCCGGGATCGACGCGATCGTGGCCGCCGAGTTCGCCGACCTGGCCGACGCGGGCGACTTCCGGCTCGGCTCCGGCTACCTCTCCATCCTGCGGGCCCAGGCGGCCCGGCTGCGCGGCCAGACCGGCGAGGCGCTGCGGACCAGCCTCGGTGCCTGCGCCGTGCTCGCCACCAGCCAGGTCTTCGCCGGCCTGGCCCACGCGGAGCGCGCGCAGGCGGCGGCGATGCGCGGCGACGTGGACTCCGCCGTCGAGGCGATGGCCGAATCGGACCGCTCGCACACCTCCGGGATGGCGATCCTCTACCCCTGGCTCGAGCAGGCCCGGGCCACCGTGCTGGCCACCACCGGCGACCATGCCGGTGCGGTCGCCCGGCTCCGCGGACTCGTCACCCGGCTGCAACAGGACGGCTTCGCCGGCCACGAGGTGCTGGCCCTGCACGACCTGGTCCGGCTCGGCCGGGCGGAGGTCGAGATCGGCGAGCCGACCGTCACCGGCCGGAGGCAGAGCGTCGCGCAACGGCTCACCGAGCTGAGCGAGGCGGTGGACGGGCCCCTGCCGTCGCTGCTGGCCCGGCACGCGCGGGCCGAGTACCGGCACTCCGGCGAGGAGTTGCTCGCCGTGGCGGACGGCTTCACCGAACTCGAACTGAACGTCTTCGCCGCCGAGGCGACCAGCCGGGCGGTGACCCGGCTCCGGGCGGCCCGCTCGGCCCGCGCGCACGAGGCCAACCTGCGGCTGGCCGGCCTGTTGCGCCGCTGCGACGTGCTCCGGACGCCCGCGCTGTCGGTGCGGCAGCCCGCGCTGACCGACCGGGAGCGGCAGATCGCCCGGCTGGCCGCCCGGGGACTGGCCAGCCGCAACATCGCCGAGCAGCTCTACATCAGCACCCGTACCGTGGAGAACCACCTGCAACGGGTCTACAACAAGCTCGGCGTGGCGGGCCGCGGCGAGCTGTGGCCGGCGTTGCGGGCCATGCCCGACGGGGAACTCGACGCTGACGGTTGACCGGCGCCGGAGATGATCGCAACACGCTTAGGCTGGCAGTGTGCATAACCTCCGCCCCGCGCTGCTGACCGATCACTACGAGCTGACCATGGTGAGCGCCGCCCTGCGGGACGGCACCGCCGACCGACGCTGCGTGTTCGAGGTCTTCACCCGGCGGCTGCCCCCCGGGCGGCGGTACGGCGTGGTGGCCGGCACCGCCCGGCTGGTCGACCTGCTGCGGGAGTTCCGCTTCGACTCCGCGGAGGTGGGCTTCCTCCGGGACACCGGCGTGGTCGACGGGCCCACCGCGGACTGGTTGACGAACTACCGCTTCAGCGGGGACATCGACGGTTACCCCGAGGGGGAGCTCTACTTCCCCGGCTCGCCGATCCTGACCGTCTCCGGCACCTTCGCCGAGTGCGTGCTGCTGGAGACGTTGACCCTCTCCGTACTCAACCACGACTCGGCGATCGCGGCGGCCGCGGCCCGGATGGTGACCGCCGCGCGCGGCCGTACGCTGATCGAGATGGGCTCCCGGCGGGCCCACGAGGAGGGGGCGGTCGCCGCAGCCCGGGCCGCGTACCTGGCCGGCTTCGGCTTCACCTCCAACCTGGCCGCGGGTCGCCGCTACGGGATACCGACGGCCGGCACGGCCGCGCACGCGTTCACCCTGCTGCACGACGACGAATCGGCGGCGTTCGCCTCCCAGGTCGCCGCGCTGGGCAACCACACGACGCTGCTGGTCGACACGTACGACATCGCGCAGGGCATCCGGAACGCGATCGCGGTCGCCGGACCCGAGCTGCGGGCGGTCCGGATCGACTCCGGCGACCTCTCGGTGCTCGCCCAGCACTCGCGGGAGCTGCTCGACTCGCTGGGTGCGACCGAAACCAAGATCATCGTTTCCGGTGACCTCGACGAGTACGCCATCGCCGCGCTCGCCGCCGAGCCGGTCGACATGTACGGCGCCGGCACCGCGGTGGTCACCGGCTCCGGCGCGCCCACGGCCGGCCTGGTCTACAAGCTCGTCGAGGTGGAGGGGCGGTCGGTGGTCAAGCGCTCCGAACACAAGGCGACGGTGGGCGGGCGCAAGGTCGCGGTCCGCCGGCACAAGCCCAGCGGTACGGCCACCGAGGAGGTCGTCGTCTCGCAGGGCGTACCGCAGCCGCAACCGAACGACCGGCCACTGCAGCGGGCGTACGTCTCCGGTGGCGAGCCGGTGGAACTGCCCACGCTCGCGGAGTCGCGCGCGCACCTGCGGCAGTGTCTGATCTCCATCCCCTGGGAGGGGCTCAAGCTCTCCGCGGGCGACCCGACCCTGCCGGTCACCATGGTCCCCGCCTCCTAACCGCAGACAGGTGAGAAAGGCGCGTAGATGAGCCGGGCACTGATCATCGTGGACGTACAGAACGACTTCTGCGAGGGCGGGTCACTCGCCGTCGCCGGAGGCGCCGCCGTCGCCGCCGGGATCTCCCGGCTGCTGGCCGAGTCGCCGGAGCGCTGGGACCACGTGGTGGCGACCAAGGACCACCACGTCGACCCCGGCGCCCACTTCGCCGACCAACCCGACTTCGTCGACTCCTGGCCCCGGCACTGCGTCGTCGGCACCGACGGGGCACAGTTCCACCCGGAGCTGGCCGTCGACCGGGTCGAGGCGGTGTTCCACAAGGGCGAGTGGGCCGGCGCCTACTCCGGCTTCGAGGGTCTCGCCGAGGGCGGCGAGAGGCTGGCCGACTGGCTGCGCCGGCACTCCGTGGAGACGGTCGAACTGGTCGGCATCGCCACCGACCACTGCGTCCGCGCCACCGCGCTGGACGCGGCGCGGGAGGGCTTCGCCACCAGCGTGCTGCTCGACCTGACCGCCGGGGTCAACGCCACGACCACCGCGAAGGCCCTGACCTCGCTGCGCCAGGAGGGCGTCACCCTGCACGGGACACCCCTGCTCGGTACGCCCTAGCGCGCCTGCCGCCGGGAAGTGACATCTCCGCTCGGCGTGATGCCTCCCAGGCATAGATATGCCTCGGAGGCATCACGCTCGTTCCGGTCTTGTCCCCCGGAGGCCGAGGGGCCGAAGGGACCAACCCGACGGGCGGGCTCGGATCACGGCCTGGACCACGTGCCAACGGAACGCGGCCGGCACCCGGGATGTCCCGGGTGCCGGCCGCGGCCGGCGTCGAGGCGGCTAGCGCCGGTCGAGGTTGCTGGAGGTGTCCTCGGTGTAGCTGGCGCCGTCGTCGGACTCGCTGGTCAGCGGCTTGGCGCCACCCTCGGGCGGGCCCGCCAGCGACTGGCCGGCGGCCAGCTCCGGGTACTTGTGGTCGAACGCCGGCCGCTCGGAGCGGATCCGCGGCATGCGGTCGAAGTTGCGCAACGGCGGCGGTGAGCTGGTCGCCCACTCCAGCGAGTTGCCGTGACCCCACGGGTCGTCGACCTCCACCACCGGCCCGGCCTTGTAGGACTTCCAGATGTTGTAGAGGAACGGCAGGGTCGAGATGCCGGTGATGAACGAACCGATCGTGGAGATCATGTTCAGCGTGGTGAAACCGTCGGTGGGCATGTAGTCGGCGTACCGCCGGGGGAAGCCCTCGTTGCCGAGCCAGTGCTGCACCAGGAACGTGGTGTGGAAGCCGATGAAGGTCAACCAGAAGTGCACCTTGCCCAGCCGCTCGTCGAGCATCCGGCCGAACATCTTCGGGAACCAGAAGTAGATGCCGCCGAAGACCGCGAAGACGATGGTGCCGAAGAGCACGTAGTGGAAGTGGGCCACCACGAAGTACGAGTCGGAGACGTGGAAGTCGACCGGCGGGCTGGCCAGCAGCACACCGGTGAGGCCGCCGAAGAGGAAGGTGACCAGGAAGCCGACCGACCAGAGCATCGGGGTCTCGAAGCTGATCTGGCCCCGCCACATCGTGCCGATCCAGTTGAAGAACTTCATGCCGGTCGGGACGGCGATCAGGAAGCTCAGGAACGAGAAGAACGGCAGCAGCACCTGGCCGGTGGAGAACATGTGGTGTGCCCAGACGCTCATCGAGAGCGCCGCGATGGCGATGGTGGCGCCGACCAGGCCCTTGTAACCGAAGATCGGCTTCCGGGAGAAGACCGGGATGATCTCGCTGATGATGCCGAAGAACGGCAGCGCGACGATGTAGACCTCGGGGTGACCGAAGAACCAGAACAGGTGCTGCCAGAGCATCGGGCCGCCGGTCTCGGCGTCGAAGACGTGCGCGCCGAGGATCCGGTCCGCCGCCAGCGCGAAGAGCGCCGCGGCCAGCAGCGGGAAGACCATGATCACCAGGAGGCTGGTGACCAGGATGTTCCAGGTGAAGATCGGCATCCGGAACATCGTCATGCCGGGCGCCCGGAGGGTGAGGATCGTGGTGATCATGTTGACCCCACCGAGGATGGTGCCCAGACCGGAGATGGCCAGACCCACGATCCACATGTTCGCGCCGACGCCGGGCGAGTGCTCGACGTTGCTCAGCGGCGTGTACGCGAACCAGCCGAAGTCGGCCGCGCCGCCCGGGGTGAGGAAGCCGCCCAGCGCCAGCGTCCCACCGAACAGGTAGAGCCAGTAGGCGAAGCTGTTCAGCCGGGGGAACGACACGTCCGGCGCGCCGATCTGGATCGGCACCACGAAGTTGGCGAACGCGAAGACGATCGGCGTCGCGAAGAACAGCAGCATGATGGTGCCGTGCATGGTGAAGAGCTGGTTGTACTGCTCCGGCGAGAGGAACTGCAGTCCCGGCCGGGCCAGCTCGGCGCGCATCAGCAGCGCCATCAGGCCACCGATCATGAAGAACGCGAAGGCGGTGACCATGTACATGATCCCGATCTGCTTCGCATCCGTCGTACGCAGCAGCCGCGTGAGTGCCGAGCCCTTGACCGGCTGGTGTACCGGCCACGGCCGGGTCACGATCGGCTTGGGTGCGACGGTGGTCACGAGTGGCCTCCGGTTGTCGTTAGTCCCACTCGGCACGCGCGGTGATCTGCGAGCCGTATCTCGCAGGCGAGGATAGTCCCCGCCAGCGGCGGGTCCGTCACCCGGGTCGACCGCCGGCGCCACGGCGCGGTCCGGGCCCGGTCGTCACGCCGGGTCGACGAGGAGCCGGTAGTGCTCCTGGAATATCCGGCCGCCGCGTCCGCGCAGCAAAGGGTCGCGCAGCGCGGGCGGGACGTCCCGGGTGCGGTCCCGGTCCCGGGTGCGGTCCACCACCCAGGTGACCCGGGGCCGACGGCGGCTCTCGTACGCGGCCAGCGCCTCGGGCACGTTGACCGCCCCGGAGAGCGCCCGGGACAGTACGAGGGCGTCCTCCAGGGCCATCGCCGCGCCCTGGGACAGCGTCGGCGCCGTGGCGTGGGCCGCGTCGCCGATCAGCACCACCCGGCCCCGGGACCAGCGTCCGAGCTGCACCTCGTCGGTGACCGCCACCCGCACCTGCTCCACCCCGTCCAGGATGGCCGGCACCGGGCCGCCGTAGTCGCCGAAGAGTTCCCGGAGCCGGGCCAGCGGGTCCGCCGGCGGCACGCTGCCGGCCTCGTCCGCGTAGCAGTACAGCCGGCCGGCGCCCATCGGCATGACGACGAATCCGGCCCGCTGGCCGAGCAGCCCGGTCCAGTCCTCGATCGGCGGGCCGCCGGTGACGACGCTGCGGTAGACGACCTGACCGGCCGGGCGGGCCGGACCGCCGAGCGCGGCCAGCGCGCGGACCGCCGACCGCCGGCCGTCGGCGCCGACCACCAGGTCGTACTCGGCCCGCCGGCCGTCGGCGAAGGTGACCGTGACCGCGTCGACCGTCAGCTCCAGCGCGCGTACCTCGGTGCCGTACCGCACCTCGCCGCCGGCGCCGGTGAGCAGCACCCGGTGCAGGTCGGCGGTGGGCAGTGCGCGGCACTCGCCGACGTCCGCCCAGAGTTTCGTGAGGTCCACCTCACACAGCTCGTGTCCCTGCGCGTCCAGGAAACGCTGCCGCCGGATCACCTGGCCCAGCGGACGTACCGGACCGTCCAGGCCGAGTTCCCGCAGCGCGCGGGCGGCGTTGCCGGGCAGGTAGAGACCGGTCTGCGGGAACGCGACAGGCCGCGTGGGCCGGCTGCCCGGCAGGCCGGCACCGCGCGGCGCCGGCTGGCGCTCGGTGATCTCGGGCCGGTATCCCGCGAGCCGCAGGGCGCGGGCGGCCGCCAGACCGGCGATGCCCGCGCCGACGACGAGAATGCGCAGGGTGGATCCGGCCATCTGGTGACGCCTCCGGAGGGGATCGGCACGCGTTGAACGCAGAACATTACTCCGCGCTACCAGTTGTGCGGTAGATCCGATCGGATGCGCCCAGCTCACCGCCGGTCCGAGTGATCACCCGGGTGGCCGGCGAAACCCACCTCCCGGACGGCGGCGGGCCACCGCCGAACGGCTCGGCGTGCCGGGGGTACGACTAGCGCTGCACCCGGGCGCCGGCCCCGCGCACCAGCGCCTCGACCTCCTTGAGGCTCGCCATCGAGGTGTCGCCCGGGGTGGTCATGGCCAGTGCCCCGTGCGCGGCGCCGTACTCGACCGCGCTGGCCAGGTCACCGCCGGCGAGCAGCCGGTAGATCAGCCCGGAGGCGAAACTGTCGCCGCCGCCGACCCGGTCGAGAATCTCCAGGTTGGCGCGGTGGGTCGCCTCGACGAAGCCGCTGGCGGCGGACCAGGCGACCGCGCCCCAGTCGTTGACGGTCGCGCTGCGTACGGTGCGTAGCGTCGTCGCCACCACCTGGAAGTTGTCGTACTCCTTGGTGACCGCCTCGATCATGCGCTGGAAGTTCGCCACCTCCAGCTCCGCCAGCGACTCGTCGGTGTCGGGCACGGCGAAGCCGAGCGAGGCGGTGAAGTCCTCCTCGTTGCCGATCATCACGTCCACGTACCGGGCCAGCCGCCGGTTGACCTCCTGGGCCCGGGCCTGCCCACCGACCGCCTTCCAGAGGCTGGGCCGGTAGTTCAGGTCGTACGAGATGATCGTGCCGTGCCGGCGCGCGGCGGACATCGCCGCCTCGATGGTGTCCGGGGTGACCTCGGAGAGCGCCGCGTAGATGCCCCCGGTGTGCAGCCAGCGCACGCCCAGGGTGCCGAAGAGGTGGTCCCAGTCCACGTCCTCCGGACGGAGCTGGCTGGCCGCGGTGTGCCCACGGTCGGAGGTGCCGACGGCGCCGCGTACCCCGAAGCCCCGCTCGGTGAAGTTGAGCCCGTTGCGGACGCTGCGGCCGATCCCGTCGTACGGCAGCCACTTGACCAGCGAGGTGTCCACGCCGCCGGTCAGGATCAGGTCCTCCAGCAGCCGGCCGACCTCGTTGTCCGCGAACGCGGTGACCACGGCGGTGCGCAGCCCGAAGCAGCGGCGCAGCCCCCGGGCGACGTTGTATTCGCCGCCGCCCTCCCAGGCCCGGAAGCTGCGGGTCGTGCGCACCCGGCCCTCGCCGGGATCGAGGCGGAGCATGATCTCGCCCAGCGAGACCAGGTCGTAGCGGCAGTCCTCGGCGGGACGGATGGTCAGCATGGGCGTGCCTCTCCGGGGGACGGGGCGGAAGCTCAGGCGGAACGGGTGGCGGTCTGGCTGGCCTCGACGGCGGCGGCGGTCAGCCGGGTGACCTCGTCCCACCTGCCGGCGGCGAGCAGGGCGGGCGCGACCATCCAGGTGCCGCCGACCGCGAGCACGGCGGGCTGGGCCAGGTAGTCGGCGAGGTTGCCGGTGTTGACCCCGCCGGTGGGGATGAACCGGACCGACCGGAAGGGTGCGGCCAGCGCCTTGATCATGGCCACGCCGCCGAGCTGCTCGGCGGGGAAGAACTTCACCGTCTCCAGGCCGGCGTCGAGCGCCATCTGGATCTCGGTGGCGGTGGCGGCGCCGGGGAAGACCGGCAGGCCCACCTCCTGGCAGTGCCGGACCACGGCCGGAGAGAAGCCGGGGCTGACCACGAACCGGGCCCCCGCCTCGACGGCCTGGTCGACCTGGGCCGGGGTCAGTACGGTGCCCGCCCCGACCAGCAGGTCCGGGCGCTGCGCCATCACCCGGATGGCGTCGGCGGCGGCCGCGGTCCGGAAGGTCACCTCGATCGCGCGCAGCCCGCCCGCGGTCAGCGCGGCGGCCAGCGGCGCGGCCGAGGCGGCGTCCTCCAGCACCACGACGGGGAGGATCCGGGTGGCGGCGATGGTCCCCGGAACGTCGGAAAGCTGTTCATCATGCTGAACATTGGTCACGTACGTGACCCTACTGTGGTCCCGGGTGCTGTCAAGCCGACTAGAGTGACCGCCATGACGAGCATCGGCGAGCCGTTCCAGCCGGTGAAGAGCGCCGGCCGGACGCTCGACGTGCTGGAGGCGCTGTCCGGGTCGCCACAGCGCCGCTCCCTGGGCGAGCTGGCCCGCACCCTCGGCATTCCGAAGAGCAGCCTGCACGGCATCCTGCGCACGATGATCCAGCGCGGCTGGGTCGAGGCGGACCTCACCGGCACCCGCTTCGGTCTCGGCGTCCGCGCCCTCCAGGTCGGCGCGGCCTACCTGGAGGCGGACGACGCCACCGGACTGCTCGGCGGGGTCCTCGACGACCTGGCCACCGAGTTCGGCGAGACGGTGCACCTCGGCCGCCTGGACGGGCCGCACGTGGTCTACCTCGCCAAGCGGGAGTCGGTGCATCCGCTGCGGCTCTACAGCGCGATCGGCCGGCACCTGCCCGCGCACGCCACCGCACTGGGCAAGGTGCTGCTCGCCGAGCGCCCCGACGAGGCGGTCGACCGGCTGCTGACCTGGCCGCTGACCACGCTGACCCGGCACACCATCACCGAGCCGGCCGGGCTGCACGCCGAGCTGGCCGCGATCCGGGCCCGGGGCTACGCGGTGGACCACGAGGAGAACACCGAGGGCATCGTCTGTTTCGCCATGGCGGTGCCGTTGCAGTCGCCGGCGGTCGACGCGATCAGCCTCTCCGTACCGGCCGCCCGACTCGCGGGGCAGAGCGAGGAGCGGATCGTGGCGGCGCTGCGCGCCTCCGTCGGCCAGGTACGGGCCGCCCGTACCCTGCTCGCCGGCGCCTGACCCCGGCCGGTCCGGACGGCCTTCCGGGCCCCTGCGGTTGCTTTCCGATTTCAAGCATGTAAATGTGTCTCTGATTGCCATGGGAGCGCTCCCCAGGCGGTCGCGCCGCACGCCCGGCACCTCGCGGCACGCACCACCTCCACGGACACCCACCAGCCAAGGAGCATCATGAGACGCCCCGTCCCGATCCTCGCGGCAGCCGCCACCCTGCTCGTCGCCGGTTCGCTCGCCGTCCTCACCGCCGCCGGCCCCGCCCAGGCCGACGTGCAGATCTGCGAGCAGTACGGCAGCACCACCATCCAGGGCAGGTACGTGGTCCAGAACAACCGCTGGGGCACCACCGCGCAGCAGTGCATCAACGTCACCGACAACGGCTTCTCGATCACCCAGCAGCAGGGCTCCTCGCCGACCAACGGCGCACCGGTCTCCTACCCGTCGGTCTTCCTCGGCTGCCACTACAACAACTGCTCCCCCGGCACCAACCTGCCGATCCAGGTGAGCCAGATCAGCAGCGCGAGCAGCAGCATCAGCTACAACTACGTCAGCGGCGCCACCTACAACGCCTCGTACGACATCTGGCTGGACCCGACGCCCAAGCGGACCGGCGTGAACCAGATGGAGATCATGATCTGGTTCAACCGGCAGGGCCCAATCCAGCCGATCGGCTCACCGGTC
The DNA here is from genome assembly GCF_050936375.1 of Plantactinospora sp. CA-290183. Taxonomy (NCBI): domain Bacteria; kingdom Bacillati; phylum Actinomycetota; class Actinomycetes; order Micromonosporales; family Micromonosporaceae; genus Plantactinospora; species Plantactinospora sp. CA-290183. The sequence goes on from NZ_JBNJMX010000005.1 coordinate 25,219, forward strand.
GGCACCGCCACGGTCGGCGGGCGGACCTGGGAGGTCTGGCAGGGCAACAACGGCGGCAACAACGTCGTCTCGTACGTGGCCCCGTCGGCGATCGCGAGCTGGAGCTTCAGCGTGCTGGACTTCATCAACGACGTCCGCGACCGGGGCGCGATCACCAACTCCTGGTACCTGACCAGCATCCAGGCCGGCTTCGAGCCGTGGCAGGGCGGCACCGGCCTCGGCGTCAACTCGTTCTCCGCCTCGGTCAACGGGGGCGGCAACCCGGGTCAGCCGAGCAACCCGCCGCCGGGCACCGCCGCCTGCCGGGTCGGGTACACGGCGAACTCGTGGAACAACGGCTTCACCGCCTCGGTCACCGTCACCAACACCGGCTCCAGCCCGGTCAACGGCTGGACGCTGACCTACAACCTGCCGTCCGGACAGCAGGTCACCAGTTCCTGGAACGCCACCGTGACCCAGAGCGGATCGGCCGTCACCGCCCGTGGCACCGGCCAGAACACGGCCATCCCGGCCGGCGGCACGGCGTCCTTCGGCTACCAGGGGTCGCTGAGCGGCACCTACTCGTCGCCGACCTCGTTCAGCCTCAACGGTTCCGCCTGCACCCGGGCGTAGCCACCACCGGCACCCGGTCGGCCCGCTCTTTCAGGAGCGGGCCGGCCGCGGGCCTCAGCCCAGCGACGGTCCGGTCGGGGTCCGGGGCGCGTCCCCCGGGCCGACCTCCAACCACGAACCGGCGTCGGCGGGGTCGGCGAAGACGATCCGGCTCAGGTCGGGCCCACCCGGGTCACCGGCGAGCACGCCCGGCACCGCCGACAGCATCGCCCGGCCCTGTGCCCCCTGCGGCGGGACCGTCGGCGGCAGACCGGGCCGCCCCGGCGGCAGGACCGGCGCCAGCGCCCGGAACGCCGACCGGACCCGGTCCGCGCCGTACCCGGCCGGGTGGTCGGTCGCGCGCAGCACCAGCCCGCCGTGCCGCAGCGGCAGCACCTCGGCGAAGGCGCCCGAGGCGCGCAGCCGGTCCGGGCCGCCGAGCCGGGCCGCCAACTCCTTCGGGCAGACCGTCACCCACTCGTAGCCGCGCAGGTGGCCACGGCTCTCCCGGGCCGAGACGGCCGCGGAACGCCCCAGTGCCGCGTCGAGGATGGTGGCCGGGGCCAGGCTGGTCGCGTTGACCACGATCTCGCCGTACGCCGGGTCGGTGGCGTCGCCGACCAGCCGCGCCAGCTCCAGCAGGGCCGGCAGCACCAGTGACAGGCGGCCGGGCCGGTCCTCGAACCCGATCGAGATCTGCAACCTGACCTGCTCCGGTCCGGCGAACCGGTCGAGGAAGACGTCCAGCTCCGAGGCGACGGAGTTCGGCGCGGGCTCGAACCAGCGCGCCGAGAGCTGGCGGCAGTCCGGCGTGAGTCCCTCCGCCCACCGGCCCGGGCGGCGTCGCCGGCCCCGCCCGGTGGCGTCCTGCTCGAAGGCGGTCAGCGAGACCGCGGGTTCGGTGGCCCCGGCCGGATGCACGAACGGGACCAGCAGCCGGCACGCCTCCTCGTACCACCAGCGGGCCAGCGGGCCGAACCGCGCCCGGTCGTCACCGCAGTCCAGATAGAGCAGCCAGGTGACGAAGTCCGGCTCCGGCCCCCGCCCGGATTCCGGCTGGCCGCCCACCCCGTCGAATAGCTGGTCGTACACCGTTCCCCCCTCGCCACACCGCTCCCCCGGCGTCTGAGCCGACAGGGTAGCCCTCCGCCCTGCTCACCGGCTCCCGGCGTGGGGTCGGCGGCCAGAGGGCACTGCGCGGCGAGGGTTGGTCACCGGCCCATCGCGTCGAGCTGGCGGCGTTCGCTCTCGCTCAGCGAGAAGCCGAAGATGTCGAAGTTCTCCCTGATCCGGGCCGGGGTGGCCGACTTGGGGATGACCACGATGCCGTGGTCGACGTGCCAGCGCAGCACCACCTGACCCGGGGTGACCCCGTGCGCCTTCGCGATCCCGACCAGCACCGGGTCGCGCAGGTCGGTGGTCTTCAACGGGCTGTAGCCCTCCAGCACCACCCCCCGGTCGCGGTTCTCGGCCAACTGCTGCGGGTCGTGCAGGGCCGGGCCCCAGCGCACCTGGTTGACCGCGGGCGCCTCCTCGGTCGCCTCGATCAGCGCGTCGAGCTGGATGGTGTCGTAGTTGCTCACCCCGACCGTACGGGCCAGGCCCTCGTCGCGGACGGCGAGCAGCTCCCGCCAGGTGGCGATGCTGGCCGGATCGGCGGAGGGCGGCCAGTGGATCAGCCACAGGTCGACGTACCCGGTGTCGAGGGCGGCCAGGCTCGCCTGGATCGTCTCGCGTTCCCGGCCGGCCCGCTCCGGCGGCAGCTTGGTGGTGATGAAGATGTCCTCCCGGGGCACCCCGCTGTCCCGCACCGCCCGGCCGACCTCGTCCTCGTTGCCGTACATGGTGGCGGTGTCGATGTGCCGGTAACCGACGTCGAGCGCTTCCCGGACGGCCTCGTACGCCCGGCGGCCGGTGATCTGCCAGGTGCCGAAGCCGAGGATCGGCATCCGGACCTCGCTGGGCAGCTGGACGGTTGGCTGGTCGCTGGGTGGGCTCATGGTTCCGTTCCTACCCGGGCTGCCCGCCGGCATGCACGCCACCCCGGAGCGGCCCGGGTGGGCGGACAATACCGCCATGGGGGATCCGCTGGACGAATACCGGCGCAGGCGCGACCCGGCCCGTACCCCGGAACCGGTGCCGGAGGGCGACCCGCGATCCCGGCCGGGGCACGGCGACCGGTTCGTCGTCCAGCAGCACCACGCCCGGTCGCTGCACTGGGACCTGCGGCTGGAGCGCGACGGGGTACTCGCCTCCTGGGCGGTGCCGCGCGGGCTGCCGCGCGAGCCGGGGCGCAGCCACCTCGCGGTGCACACCGAGGACCACCCGATGGAGTACCTCGAATTCCACGGCGAGATTCCGGCCGGCGAGTACGGCGGTGGCCGGATGACGATCTTCGACCGGGGCCGGTACGCCTGCGAGAAGTGGCGGGACGACGAGGTGTTGATCGTGCTGGACGGCGAGCGGGTCTCCGGCCGCTACGTGCTGTTCCGCACGACGCGGGACGCCGGCACCGGCCGGGACTGGATGGTCCGGCGGCTGGATCCGGCACCGCCGGGCTGGACCTCGATGCCCGAACGGCTGCACCCGATGCGCCCGGCGCACGCCGCGCGGCTGCCGGGCGACGACGCGGCGTGGGGCTACGAGATGCGCTGGGGCGGCACCCGGGCGATCGGGTACGTCGCCGGGGGCCGGCTGCGGCTGATGTCCGAGGCGGACGAGGAGATCACGTCGGCGTACCCGGGGTTGCGGGAGCTGGCCGAGGAGCTGGCGCCGACCGAGGCGGTACTCGACGGTGAGCTGGTCACCTTCGACCCCGCCGGTCGGGTGCGCCCAGCGGCGCCCCGGACGGGCGGGCGGCGCGGCACCGGATCCACCACCACCCAGTACCTGATCTTCGACCTGCTCTGGTTGGAGGGCGCGCCCAGCCTCGACCTGCCGTACGCCCAGCGCCGGGAGCTGCTCGACGGGCTGGCGCTCACCGGCCCGCACTGGCAGACCCCGCCGTACTTTCCGGCCGGCGGCCGGTACGCGCTCGACGCGAGTCGCGAGCAGGGCCTGCCCGGGGTCGTGGCCAAACGGCTGGACAGCCCCTATCTCCCCGGCCGGCGGTCCCGGCACTGGCTCACCGTGGACGCCGGCGGTCGGGGCGCCGCGTCGTCGCGGGGTGGAGGTCGCGGGGAAGAAAGTGACCCGGCGCGCACCCCTGCCGGCCCGGACCGGCCCCGAGGTTAGGGATCATGGGGGTGATCCGAGCACTGGAGGCCAGACGGTGTACCTGACGCACCTCGCATGCCCGCGCTGCGGCGCCCGCCACGACGCCCACCGGCCGCAGAACCTCTGCTCCTGCGGGTCACCGCTGCTGGCCCGCTACGACCTGGACGCGGTCCGGCGGGCGGTCCGGCCGGACGACCTGGCGGGCCGGCCGGCCGACCTGTGGCGCTACCGGGAGCTGCTGCCGGTCGCCGACGACGCCAACGTCACCACCTTCGGCGAGGGATGGACGCCGATGTTGCCGGCGCCGCGCTACGGCGAGCGGATCGGCGTACCCGGTCTGCTGGTCAAGGACGAGGGCCTGGTGCCGACCGGCTCGTTCAAGGCCCGCGGCGCCGCGGTCGGGGTGTCCCGGGCGCGTGAGCTGGGCATCCGACGGGTCGGCATGCCGACCAACGGCAACGCGGGCGCGGCCTGGGCCACGTACGCGGCCCGGGCCGGGCTGCGGGCCACCGTCGCCATGCCGCTGGGCGCGCCCACCATCACCCGCCGGGAGTGTGTCGCCGCCGGGGCCGACCTGCACCTGATCGACGGCCTGATCAGCGACGCCGGCCGGTACGTCGCGAGGCTGATCGCCGAGTCGGCCGGCTCGCCGGGCGAGGGGATCTTCGACGTCGGCACCCTCAGGGAGCCGTACCGGCTGGAGGGCAAGAAGACCATGGGGTACGAGATCGTCGAACAGCTCGGCTGGCAGGTGCCGGACGTGATCCTCTACCCCACCGGCGGCGGCGTGGGGCTGATCGGCATCCACAAGGCGCTGCACGAGATGCGCGAGCTGGGCTGGATCGGCGCCACCTTCCCCCGGCTGGTGGCCGTACAGTCGACCGGCTGCGCGCCGATCGTCCGGGCCTTCGGCGGCGGCGCGACCCGGGCCGAGCCGTGGGCCGACGCCTGGACGGTGGCCTTCGGCATCAACGTCCCCGCGCCGCTGGGCGACGAGCTGATCCTCGACGCGCTGCGCGACACCTCCGGTACGGCCGTCGCCGTCGACGACGAGGCGATCCTCGCGGACCTGCGGGAGTTCGGCGCGCTGGAGGGCCTGCTGCTCTGCCCGGAGGGGGCGGCCTGCCTGACCGCGGCCCGGCGGCTGCGGGCCGGCGGCTGGATCCGGGCGGACGAGCGGGTCGTGGTGCTCAACACCGGGGCGGGGCTGAAGTACCCGGAGACCGTGGACGTGGACGACCTGCCGGTGGTCGCCGCCTAGAAGGATCGGCACCTCCGGTCCGTGCCGTCCCCCGGCCGGGCAGCCGACCGGAATGTGACAATGACGCGCCGCCCGGGCCGCCCGTTAGGAGGTTATGGATCAGGTCGCGAGGTCCGCCGGAACAGAGCCGTCGGTGCCCCCCGTCGGGGCGCCCGCCGGGTTGGACGAGCCCGGTGCGGCCGGCGCTCCGCCGTGGCCGGACGCGGCCGCGATCCTCGACGCCAACTGGACCGGTCGGCACACCGTGCCGTCCCGGACGCTCTATCCGCACCAGTGGAGCTGGGACGCCGGGTTCATCGCGATCGGGTTGGCGCACGCCGCCCCGGACCGCGCCTGGTTGGACCTGCGCAGCCTCTTCGCGGCGCAGTGGCCGGACGGGCGGGTGCCGCACATCGTCTTCGACCCGGGTGTGACCGAACGCGACTACTTTCCCGGTCCGAGCCTCTGGACCGGCGGCGACCGGCCGGTCCCGAACGGCGTCCCCGCCGTCCCGGGCAGCGGGATCGTGCAGCCGCCCGTGCACGCCCTCGGCGCCTGGGCGGTCTACCGGCGCGCACCCGGTACGGCCGCGGCTGAGCAGTTGCGCTGGCTCTACCCCCGGCTGGTGGCCCAGCAGGAGTATCTCGGCACCGCGCGGGACGTGGGCGGGGCGGGACTGAGCAGCATCGTGCATCCGTGGGAGTCGGGGCTGGACAACAGCCCGTCCTGGGACGAGGCGCTGGGCGCCGTGCCGGTCGTCGCGGACCTGCTGCGCCGGTACGCCCGGCGGGACAACCGGGTGGTCGCCTCCAACCATCGCCCCACCGACGAGGACTACAGCCGCTACCTGAGCATTGCGCTGTCGTACCGGGACGGGGGTTACCGGGACGCGGACCTGCGGACCCGGCATTCGTTCCTGGTCGAGTGCCCCGGTTTCAACACGCTGCGCGGGGCGGCGGAGCTGGCGCTGGCCCGGATCGCCGGGGTGGTCGGGGCCGATCCCGCGCCGCACCGGGCCCGGGCGGCGGCGATCACCCGGCTGCTGGTCGACCGGCTCTTCGATCCGGGTACCGGGATGTTCCACTCGTTGGACGTCCGCACCGGCCGGCGCAGCCCGGCCCGCTGCGTCAACGGGCTGCTGCCGCTGGTCCTGCCCGACCTGCCGGCGGCGCGGGTGTCGGACCTGGTGGCCGAGATCGTCTCGGCCAGGTTCGGGGTCGACGAGCGGATGCCGGTGCCCAGCTACGACCGCTCCGCCGCCGACTTCGACCCGTACCGGTACTGGCGCGGACCGGTCTGGTTCAATATCAACTGGCTGCTCTTCCGGGGGCTGCGGGGGCACGGCCGGGACGCGCTGGCGGCGACGCTGCGCACCGCGCTGCTCGGCCTCGCCCGCCGGTCCGGCTACTACGAGTACTTCCACCCGGACACCGGGGAGGGCATCGGCTCGCCCGCCTTCGGCTGGACCGCCGCGCTCGCCCTGGACCTGCGGGCCGACGGCGGCGTCCGCGGGGTCGCGCCGGAGCTGCCGGAACAGCCGGCGCGGTCGTCCCGGTAGGTGCGCCGAGTCCTCGGGGCCGTCGGAACGGTCGCCGGGCGCAGGAGGGCTTCGGGCACCCGGTCCGGGTGCCCGATCACCCGTCGGTCACTGCGAGGGTGGCTCGTCCTTGCCCGCCTCCTCCAGACGGTCCGCCTCCTCCTTCGTCCGGTGCACCGCCTGGTCGGCGTGCTCCGGCGGCCCGTAGACGGTGTAGAGGATGAGCGGGTTCGGCCCGCTGTTGACAAAGTTGTGCTTCCGCCCGGCCGGTACGACGACCAGGTCGCCCTGGGCCACCTGCCGGGTCTGGCCGGAGACCCGGGCCTCGCCGGTGCCGCTGACGAAGGTGAGGATCTGGTCCACCTCGTGGACCTCCTCACCGATCTCGCCGCCCGGCGGGATCGTCATGACGACCAACTGCGTGTGCTTGCCGGTCCAGAGGACCCGCCGGAAGTCCGGGTTCTGCTCTGCGACGGTAGCGATCGTGTAGTGCTCCATGTCCGCCTCTTACCCCTCCCGGGGGTGGATAAAGCGGCCCAGTGGGGTGACAGTTGCCCGCGGTACGGCTGGGGAGGGCGGGAGGCTCCCTACCAGGTCCGGCCCGGCCCCAGGTTTGGTTACGCCGACGGTGGGAAACCCCACACCTGACCGGAACGGCAGCCACCGGACCGGTCGAGCCGAGTCCCCGCCGGGCGTACCGCCGATGGGCTGCGCGGGCGGGAGACGGCCAGAGCGCGGCGACGCCCGGATCCTCGGGCGGCGCCGCGCGCTCATGTGTGGAGGTCTCCGGGCGCCGCCGGAAACCGGCGCGGACGGCACCGGTCCCCGCGGTCCGGGTCGACCACGGGGACCGGGCTCCGATGGGGACGTCACCGGCATGGAGGAGCTACCGGTGCCGGCCCGCCATCGGGGTATCGGCGGGGATCAGGACGAGACGTGCAGGTGGAAGGCGCGGTCGGCGGGCGTGCCGGCGCTGTTCCAGGTCTGCACGAAGACGCCGTTCGGTACGCCGGCCCGGCCGACGACGGCGATCTCCCCGGGCGGGGACGCGCCGACGCTGCCGGTCAGGCCGAGGGTGGCGGTAAAGGCCGACCTGGTGATGTTCTGGATGAACACCACCTGGTACTGCCCCACGGCCAACCGGGTGGAGGAGACCGCGCCGAATCCCCGGGCGAGCGCCCCGTTGGAATTGACCACGGCGAAGAGGCCCTGGGCGGTGGGCGGCATGCCGGCCGCGGTGGCCGGTACGGCCAGGATGCCGACCCCCTCGGCCTCGGTGCCGGTGGCGGGCGGTTGTTCGGTTGCGGCGTACTTGGCCTCACTGGCTTCGGACATGGTGGTGCTCCTTGCTGGTCGGGCCGGTCTGCGGCCCAGTGACGAGGGATTGATCCGGCGGTACGCCCGGTGGGATGGCATCGGGCCACGCCCGCGTACCTGCCTGTCATCGACGTTACGTTGAGTTAGCGTCCAATCACACTTAGCACGCATGTCCGATCACGGACAGTTATCTCCGCAGGTGGCGACCGACATGGCCGGCGACACCGGTCACCCACGGTTCGCCGCCGCCGTGCCGGCGAGGCAGCATGGACGGGTGGAGACACTGATGTCCGGCGGACACGGCGGACACGGCGGGTACGGCCCCCTGGCGGAGCTGCTGGCCGGCGGCGGGGTCGTCGTGCTCAGCGGCGCCGGGCTGTCGACCGAGTCCGGGATCCCCGACTACCGGGGACCCAGCGGAGTAGCCCGGCGACACACGCCGATGACGTACCAGACCTTCGTCGGTGACCCCGTCGCCCGCCGCCGCTACTGGGCCCGCAGCCACCTCGGCTGGCGGACCATCGCCCGGGCGGCCCCGAACGCCGGCCACCGGGCGGTCGCCGAGCTGCAACGGCGCGGGCTGCTGACCGGCGTGGTGACCCAGAACGTGGACGGGCTGCACCAGGCCGCCGGCGCCAGGTCGGTTGTCGAGCTGCACGGCAACCTGGCCCGGGTCAGCTGTCTGGGCTGTGGCGACTCCACCCCCCGGGAGGAGCTCGACCGGCGGCTGCGGGCCGTCAACCCCCGGTTCACCGCCCGGTACGACACGCTCAACCCGGACGGCGATGTCGAGCTGCCCGACGCCGTGGTCGACGACTTCCGGATCGTGGACTGCGCGTCGTGTCCGGGCGGCGTCCTGAAGCCGGATGTCGTCTTCTTCGGTGAGTCCGTGCCCCCGGAGCGGGTCCGGGCCTGTTTCGACCTCGTCGAACAGGCCCGGCTGCTCCTGGTGCTGGGCTCCTCCCTGACGGTGATGTCGGGCCGCCGGTTCGTGGTCCGCGCCGCGAAGCACGACATCCCCGTGGTGATCGTCAATCAGGGCCCGACCCGGGGCGACGACTACGCGTCGCTGACCGTCGACGCCCCGCTCGGGGTGGTCCTGCCCGAGCTGGTCCGGCTCCTCGACCGGCCCCTCCGACGGCTGGTCGACGAGGGTGCCACCCGGACCGCCGTACCGGCCGGCCCGGACACCCGCACCGCCGGCACCGGCGTCACCCCGGTCGCCGCCGGCTAGCGTCACCCGGTCCGGCGGGCACCACCGCGGGGTTGCCGGCGGGCTCCGCCGGCACTCCCACGGCCGCCGGCACCCCCGCAGCCGCCGGCACCCTGGCGGCGAGCACCACCGCCGCCCCGAGCAACGCGGCTCCGGCGAGGCCGACCGGGCCGAGCCGGTCGCCGAGGAGCAGCGCGGCGAGCAGGGCGCCGACCAGGGGCTCCAACAGGGCCATCAGCGCCGCCGTACCCGCCTCGACCGTGCGCAGGCCCCGGAAGTAGAGCAGGTACGCCAGCGCGGTCGGCCCGGTGCCGAGGGCGACCAGCAGCGCGAGAGCGGGAAGTCCCGGCGTGAACCCGAGTCCCGCTCCGGCGGCGGCGAACGGGGCCAGCAGCAGGCCGCCGACGGTGAAGCCGAGCCCGGTGGTGGCCAGCTCGTCCAGGCCCGCCACCGGCCGCACACCGACCAGGGTGAGCGTGGCGAAGCCGGCGGCGGAGGCCAGCGCGAGACCCGCGCTGGAGAGCACCGCCACCGGGGCGAAGCCATCGGCGGGAAGCCCGACCAGCAGCCCGAGGCCGGCCAGCGCCAGGCAGCTCGCGGTGACGGCCCGGCGGTCGAGCCGGCTCCGGCCGGTCACCGCCTGCACGGCGAGTACGAGCACCGGAGCGGTGCCGATGGTGATCAGCGTGGCCAGGCTGACCGAGGTCAGCGCGACGGCGCCGAAGTAGCTGGCCTGGTAGAGGGCGCTCAACAGGCCGACCACGACGATCCTGGTCCAGGCGGCCCGGTGCCGGGGCCACCGCCGCCCGACGACGGCGAGGAAGGCCAGGATCACCGCACCGCCGATGCCGAGCCGGTAGGTCGCCACCGCCATCGGGGCGAGATCGACGGTGCGGTACAACAGGCTTCCGGTCAGCCCACCGGTGCCCCAGAGAATGCCGGCGACGGTCAGGTAGCACAGGCCGGCGGTTGGCCGGCGGCGCGCGGCGGCCGGCGAGAGTCGAGAGGTGTGCATGAGGGTTCGCGCTCCTGCGACGAGAGAGGAAACGACAACAGTCGAGGTCGGTCGCGGAAGCGGGGCGTGCCCGGATCACCCACGGCGAAGCGGCGCACCGGCCGGTTTCGGCTCGGCGCGCTGGCGGTCCGCCCCGCTCAGGAGCGGGGTGGCGGGGTGATCGGGAAGCGGCGGTGCACGTCGGAAACTCTAGACGAGCGGCGCACGGCGGACCGGCCCGTACCATCCGGACAGGACGGTGCGGGCCGGCCCGGCGCCGGTGGATCGGCCGGGTCGACGGGTGCGCGGCGGGTGGCCGGCGTCGTCGCGGTCAGCTCTCGGACGGCCCCTCGGTGAACCCGAACTGCACCGCCCCCTGCGCGTCGATGGCGGCGTCCAGCGCCTTGTCGTCGAGGATCTGGGCGGCCTGCGGATCCAGGAAGACCCGGGCACCGTCGCTGTCCACCACCTGGTCACCCTGGGCCGGGCTCTCCGCCAGGGCCAGGGTCAGCGAACCGGCGGTCAGGTCGCTGGCGATGCGCAGCCCGGCTCCGGGCGGCACCTCCTGCTGGGTGGTCAGGTCACGGATCACGAGCACGGCGTTGTCGGTCATGGTGAGCATGGAAATCTCCTCGTGGATTTCTTCTGTGCGATCGGCCGGCACGCTTCGTGGCGCGCAACGGCACACGCGAGAGGCCACGGAGGCCAACGGACACGGCATCGGTCCACGGTCGTCCGCCGGTGGCGGGCCGGACCGACACCCGGGGTACGGCGGGTGTCGTCTTTCTCGAATTGGGTCGGTGCAACTAGCCGTACTTGCCCTACGTTGCCGCTTCCAACCCGATTCGTCAAATGCGGTGAGCCGCCCGCGCCACCGTGCTATGGAACCGCCACCGCAGGTCGCCCGGGGGCCGCTCAGACGGCGGCCGGGACCGCGTCGAGCAGGCGTCGGATCTCGTGTACGGCGCTGCGCCCGGCCCGGTTCGCGCCGACCGTGCTCGCCGACGGCCCGTAGCCGACCAGGTGGATCCGCGGGTCGGCGACCACCCGGGTCCCGTCCATCACGATGCCGCCACCGGGCCCACGCAGCCGCAGCGGAGCCAGGTGCTCCAGTACGGGCCGGAACCCGGTGCACCAGAGGATCACGTCGGCGGCGAACCCGGTCCCGTCGGCCCAGACCACGCCCTGCGGGGTGATCCGGTCGAACATCGGCAGCCGGTGCAGGACCCCCTCGGCACGCAGCCGTCGCAGCGTCGGCGTCAGCCCCAGGCCGGTGGCGCCGACCACGCTGCCCGGCGGCTGCCCCGCCCGTACCCGCGCGTCGACCCGGGCCACCGCGGCCCGGCCCTCCTCCCGGCTGAAGTCCTGGTGGAACACCGGCGGTCGCCGGGTGACCCAGCGGGTGGCCGCGGCCACCTCGGAGATCTCGGCCAGCAGTTGTACGGCGGACGTCCCGCCGCCGACGACGACCACCCGCCGGCCGGCGAACTCCGCCGGGCCCCGGTAGTCGGCGGTGTGCACCTGCCGGCCCCGGAACGACGCCTGCCCCGGGTAGTGCGGCCAGAACGGTCGCCGCCAGGTTCCGGTCGCGTTGACCAGCGCCCGGGTCGTCCACCCGCCCGCGTCGCTGAGCACGTCGAGACGCCCGTCGGCCCGGTCGTGTACCGCCCGCCGTCACGGTGACCGGCCGGTGCACCGGCAGCGCGAACTCCCGCTCGTACCCGGCGAAGTACGCCGATACCACCTCGGCGGCCGGGCGCTCCGGGTCGGGCTCGCCGAGCGGCATCCCGGGCAGGTCGTGAATCCGGTGCACGGCGTCCATCCGCAGCGTCGGCCAGCGCTCCCGCCAGGCGCCGCCCGGCCCGCCGCCGCCGTCCAGCAGCACGTACCCGGTCCCGGGCGGGAACCCGGCCCGGCGCAGGAAGTAGCCGGCGGACAGCCCCGCCTGACCGGCGCCGATCACCAGCACGTCGACGTCCCGCGCGTCACCGTTCCGTCCGCTCACGTCGGTCACAACCTCGGTGGCCGCCCGGTCCGTACCGCCCGACCGCGTCTGCTCGGTCACAGCCCGGGACACCTGCCGGGCCACCGGCGGCGTGCTCCGCCGACCGCAAGATCGCCGTGATCAAGGAGCCCGGTACGCGGCGCGCCGACGACACGCGCGAACAGCTCCCTGATCACCGCGATCAAGTGGGCTCTCGCGGTGGGGTCGTCGGGCCACTAGTGTCGGAGAGAACCACGGTGAGGAGTCGGCGATGAGTCTGGCGCAGGGCATCCAGGTCACCGGTGAGCTGGGCGACCGCTACCAGGAGATCCTCACCCCCGAGGCGCTCGACTTCCTGGCCGCGCTGCACCGCCGCTTCGACGTCCGCCGCCGGGAACTGCTGGCCCGGCGGGACGAGCGCGAGGCGGCGCTCGCGGCCGGCGGACGCCTCGACTTCCTCGCCGAGACGGCCGCGATCCGCGACGACCCGACCTGGCGGGTCGCGGCGCCGGCACCCGGCCTGGTGGACCGCCGGGTCGAGATCACCGGCCCGACCGACGCGAAGATGACCATCAACGCGCTCAACTCGGGTGCCCGGGTCTGGCTCGCCGACCACGAGGACGCCAACACCCCACTGTGGCCCAACGTCGTCACCGGGCAGCTCAACCTCCGGGACGCGATCGCCCGCAAGCTGGAGTTCACCTCCCCCGACGGCCGGCACTACCGGCTGCACGACGGGGAGCTGGCGACCATCGTGGTGCGCCCGCGCGGCTGGCACCTGTCGGAGAAACACATCCTGGTCGACGGCGAGCGCACCTCCGGCAGCCTGGTCGACTTCGGGCTCTACCTCTTCCACTGCGCCCGCGCCCAGCTCGCCGCCGGCGCCGGGCCCTACTTCTACCTGCCGAAGCTGGAGAGCCACCTGGAGGCGCGGCTCTGGAACGACGTGTTCCGGTACGCCCAGGAACGGCTGGGCATCCCGCAGGGCACGATCCGGGCCACCGTCCTGATCGAGACCTTCCCGGCCGCCTTCGAGATGGAGGAGATCCTCTACGAGCTGCGCGAGCACTCGGCGGGGCTGAACGCCGGCCGCTGGGACTACATGTTCAGCGTGATCAAGAAGTTCCGCACCCGGGGAGCGGACTTCCTGCTGCCCGACCGCAACGCGGTGACCATGACCGCACCGTTCATGCGCGCGTACACCGAACTGCTGGTCCGGACCTGCCACCGGCGCGGCGCGCACGCGATCGGCGGGATGGCGGCGTTCATCCCCAGTCGGCGTGACCCGCAGGTCAACGAGACCGCGCTGGCCAAGGTCCGCGAGGACAAGACCCGGGAGGCCGACGACGGCTTCGACGGCTCCTGGGTGGCCCACCCGGACCTGGTGCCGATCTGCCGCGAGGTCTTCGACGGCGTGCTCGGCGACCGGCCGCACCAGCTCGACCGGACCCGGGACGAGGTACGGGTCACCGCCGCCCAGCTGCTCGACGTCGCCGCCACCCCGGGGCGACCCACCGAGGCGGGACTGCGCAACGACGTCAGCGTCGGCGTGCAGTACCTGGCGAGCTGGCTGCGCGGCTCCGGCGCGGTCGCCATCTTCAACCTGATGGAGGACGCGGCCACCGCCGAGATCTCCCGCTCGCAGGTGTGGCAGTGGCTGCACAACGACGTCACCCTCGACACCGGCGAGCGGGTCACCCGGGAGCTGGTCGAGCGGATCGCCGACGAGGAGATCGGCCGGCTCGGCGACGACCCCGGCCGGTACGCCGAGGCGCGGGCCCTGTTCATGGAGGTCGCGGTCGCGGACGACTTCGTCGACTTCCTCACCCTGCCGGCGTACGAACGGATGCCCTGAACGAACGGATGCCCGGAACCGGGCGCGGCCAGCCGGGAGGTCGGCGATGACCAGAGCGGACATCGGGAGACTCGCCGGCGAGCTGCGCGCGGTACTCGGCGCCGGGCAGGTGATCGACGACCACGCCCAGCTGCGCACGTACGAGTGCGACGGGCTGGCCCAGTACCGGGTCGTTCCGGCCCTGGTCGCACTGCCGCGCACCGCGCAGGAGTGCGCCCTCGTGGTCCGCGCGTGCGTCGCCGCCGGGGTGCCGTTCGTGGCCCGGGGCTCCGGCACCGGCCTCTCCGGCGGCGCCCTGCCGCACGCCGACGGGGTGCTCGTGGTCACCTCCCAGCTGCGCGCGATCCTCGACGTCGCGCCGGCCGACGAGCGGGCGGTGGTCGAGCCGGGGGTGATCAACCTCGCGGTCAGCCGGGCCGCCGCCCCGCACGGCTACTACTACGCGCCGGACCCGTCCAGCCAGCAGATCTGCTCCATCGGCGGCAACGTGGCGGAGAACTCCGGCGGGGCACACTGCCTCAAGTACGGCTTCACCACCAACCACGTGCTCGGCCTGGAGGTGGTGACCCCGGACGGCGACCTGGTCCGGCTCGGCGGGCCGGCACCGGACAGTCCCGGGTACGACCTGCTGGGCGCCTTCGTCGGCTCGGAGGGCACCCTCGGGATCGCCACCGAGGTCACCGTACGGCTGGTCCGGCTGCCGGAGTCGGTGCGTACGCTGCTCGCCGCCTTCGCCACGACGGACGCGGCCGGTGCGGCGACCTCGGCGATCATCGCCGCCGGGGTGGTCCCGGCGGCGGTGGAGATGATGGACGCGCTCGCCATCGAGGCGGCCGAGGCGGCGGTGCACTGTGGATATCCGCCGGGTGCGGGCGCGGTGCTGATCGTCGAGCTGGACGGGCCGGCCGCCGAGGTGGAGGCGCAGTTCGGCCAGGTCGAGCGGCTCTGCCGGGACAACGACGCGTTCGAGATCCGGATCGCCGCCGACGACGCGGAGCGGGCGCTGTTCTGGAAGGGCCGCAAGTCGGCGTTCGCCGCGGTGGGCCGGATCAGCCCGGACTACATTGTGCAGGACGGCGTGATCCCGCGTACCGCGCTGCCGGAGGTGCTGCGCCGGATCGCCGAGCTGGCCGCCGAGCGTGGCATCCGGGTGGCGAACGTCTTCCACGCCGGGGACGGCAACCTGCACCCGCTGGTCCTCTTCGACGAGACCGTCAAGGGGCAGACGGAACGGGCCGAGGAACTCTCCGGCGCCATCCTCGACCTCTGTGTCCAGCACGGCGGCTCGATCACCGGCGAGCACGGCGTGGGCATGGACAAGGCGAAGTACCTGCCCCGGATGTACACCGACGACGACCTGGACACCATGCAGCTCGTCCGCTGCGCCTTCGACCCGAGGGGGCTGGCGAACCCCGGCAAGATCTTCCCGACGCCCCGGCTCTGCGGCGAGGTGCCCGGCCGGCACCGGGGTGCCCATCCGCTCCAGGAGGCCGGTCTCGCGGAGGTGTTCTGACCCATGCCCGGATCGGCTCAGCTCGACCCGCAGCTCGCCGCGCTGCGCGCCGCCGTGGCCGGCGCCGACGGTGCCGGTGCGGGTGCGGTTGGCGGTGCCGGGACCGACGGCGGTGCCGGTGCCGGTGCGCCCGGCGGCGATCGGCCCGGCGGCAGCGGCGGCCGTGCCGACGGCGGTGGCCAAGACGGCGGGGAGATCGTGCGGCCGGCCGGCGAACGGGACGCCGTAGCCGGCGTGCCGGCCCGGTTCGTCGCCGTCCCCGGCTCGACCGGGCAGGCGGCGGCGCTGCTGCGGGCCGCGGCGGCACAGCGACTCGCCGTGGTCGTCCGGGGCGCCGGCACCAAACAGGACTGGGGCGCGCCGCCCCGGGCGCTGGACCTGCTCCTGGACACCCGGCGGCTCACCGGGGTGGTCGAACACGCCGCCGGGGACCTCATCGTGGTGGTCCGGGCCGGTACCCGCCTCGGGGACCTGCGCGCGGCGCTCGCCCCGGCCGGGCAGCAGCTCGGGCTGGACGACCCGCTGCCGGGCGCCACGGTCGGCGGCACCGTCTCGGTCAACACCAGCGGGCCGCGCCGGATGCTCTACGGCACCGCCCGGGACCTGCTGATCGGGGTCACCATGGTCCGCGCCGACGGGGTCGTCGCGCACGCCGGGGGCAAGGTGGTGAAGAACGTCGCCGGCTACGACCTGGGCAAGCTGCTGACCGGGGCGTACGGCACGCTGGGGCTGATCACCGAGTGCGTGTTCCGGCTGCACCCGGTGCCGGCCGCCACCGCGTACGTCCGGTGCCGGGCGGACGGGGTGCCGGCGGCCGAGCGCCTGGTCGCCGCGGTGCTGCGGGCACAGCTCGCACCGAGCGCGCTGGAGCTGGACGCACCGCCCGGCGGCGGGATCGACGTCGTGGTGCTGCTGGCGGGGACGCCCGCCGGGGTGGCCGGCCGGGCTGAGGCCGCCCGTCGGCTGTTCGGCGCCGACGCCACCATCGCCGCCGGGGCGCCCGCCGGCTGGGGCCGCTACCCCTGGCGCACCGGCGACGTCGGATTGAAGCTGACCGGGGTGCTCTCCGGCGTACCGGATCTGGTGGCCGCCGCCCGCGCGGTGGGCGACCGGCACGGCGTGCCGATCGGGGTACGCGGCTCGGCCGGCACCGGCGTCCTCTACGCCGGGGTGCCGGCGGCGACCGCACCGGAGCGGGTGCACCGGGTGGTGGAGGAGCTGCGCGGGGCCGCCCGGGAGGCGGGCGGGCACGCCGTGGTGCTGACCGCGCCCGCCCCGGTGCGCGACCGGCTCGACCTCTGGGGGCCGGTCGAGGGACTGGCGCTGATGCGCCGGGTCAAGGACCAGTTCGATCCCGACGCGCGGCTGGCGCCCGGACGTTTCGTGGGAGGGATCTGATGACCGCCACAGCAGGACCGGTCCCGCCGGATGCCGGGCCCCCGGGGTGGACGTCGCCCGGCGGCACCCGGCCGGCGAGCGCCCCCCGCGACGTGCTCGGCCCGGTCGCGCCCGCGGGCCCGCCCGGCCCGGTGGCGTCCCGCGCCGGGCCGGCCTTCGACGAGCACCGGCCGCCGCCGGCCGAGCTGGTCGCCGACTGCGTGCACTGCGGCTTCTGCCTGCCGACCTGCCCCACCTACCTGCTCTGGGGCGAGGAGATGGACTCGCCGCGCGGCCGGATCCACCTGATGCGGCAGGGCCTGGAGGGCGAGCCGCTCTCCGCCACCATGGTCGGGCACTTCGACGCCTGCCTCGGCTGCATGGCGTGCGTCAGCGCCTGCCCGTCCGGGGTGCGCTACGACACGCTGATCGAGCGCACCCGGCAACAGGTCGAGCGCCGGCACACCCGCTCGGTACGGGAGCGGGCGCTCCGCGCGGCGATCTTCGCCCTCTTCCCGTACCCGGAGCGGCTGCGGCTGCTGCGCGGGCCGCTGTGGGCGTACCAGGCGAGCGGTCTGCGCCGGCTGGTGGGCCGCACCGGGCTGCTCCCCCGGCTCGCCCCGACGCTGGCCACGCTGGAGTCGTTGGCGCCCCGGCTCACCCGCGCCTCGCGACCGCCCGACCGGGTCCCCGCGTACGGGCGGCGCCGGGCGGTGGTCGGCATGCTCACCGGCTGCGTGCAGCAGGCCTTCTTTCCGGGGGTGAACGCGGCGACCGCCCGGGTGCTGGCGGCGGAGGGCTGCGAGGTGGTGATCAACCCGGGGCGGCAGGGCTGCTGCGGGGCACTGAGTGTGCACAATGGACGCGAGGAGGAGGCCCGCGGGTTCGCCCGCCGGATGGTCGACGCGTTCGCCGGCACCGGCATCGACTATTTCGTGGTCAACGCCGCCGGGTGCGGCTCCTCGCTCAAGGACTACGCGGACCTGCTCGCCGACGATCCCCGGTACGCCGGACCGGCCGCGGCGTTCGCGTCCCGGGTGCGGGACCTCTCGGAACTGCTGGTCGAACTCGGACCGGTCGCCCGCCGCCACCCGCTGCCGGTCAGCGCGGCCTACCACGACGCCTGCCACCTCGGGCACGCCCAGGGCGTACGGCGCCAGCCCCGCGACCTGCTCCGCGCGATACCGGAACTCGAACTGCACGAGATCGCCGATCCGGAGATCTGCTGCGGCTCGGCCGGGGTGTGGAACGTACTGAATCCGGAGCCGGCCGCCCGGCTCGGCGAGCGCAAGGCCCGGGACGTCCTCGCCACCGGCGCCCGGCTGCTGGTCACCGCCAACCCCGGCTGCCTGATGCAGGTCGCCGCCGCGATCACCCGGCTCGAACGCACACCCGGCGGCGCCCGGGTGCGCAGTGCGGCCGGCGACGCGGGACGGTACGGCGGCGCGAACGGTGCCGGCGGGATGGCGCTGGCGCACACCGCGCAGGTCCTCGACGCCTCGATCCGCAGGCTGCCGGTCGACCACCTGTTGAGGTGACCCCCGACCGTCGCGGGCCGGGCGCCCCCCGGGCGGAATCCGCCTGTCCGTCCGATGGCCCGGCGCCCCGACGGTGGCACGATGGTCGGCATGCCCGTCGCCCGTCGCGCCCTGCTCGGAGCCGGACTCGCCGCCGTCGCCGCCACGGCCACCGGCTGCGCCAGGCCCGCGAGCACCCCGGGCGGTTCCGTCCGGGTCGACCCGACCGCCGGCGCCGAGCCCGCCCGGGCGGCCGCGGTCACCGGGCCCGCCGGTGGGCCGGTACCCCCGGCCACGCCGCCCCCCGCCCCGGGCACCGTCAGCCCCGCCCCGTACGCCGGGCAGGTCACCGCGATCCTCCGGCGCTACCTGCCGGCCACCGCGCAGACCCTCCGGCACAGCGGCTTTCCCGGCGCGGTCGCCCTGGTCCGCGTCGACGGCAGGACGACGGTGCACACCGCCGTCGGCGAGGCCCTGCGCTACGGCGCCGGCCCGACGCTGCTGCCGGCCGGTCAGCGGGTCGCCACGCGCCCCGACTCGATCTTCGACCTCGCCTCGATCACCAAGGTCTACACGTCGATCCTGCTGCTCCAGCAGGTCGACCGGGGCCGGGTGGCGCTGGACGCGCCGGTGGCGAGCTACCTTCCCGGGTTCACCGGAGCGGGCAAGAGCGGCGTCACCGTGGCCATGCTGCTCTCCCACACCAGCGGCCTGCCCGTCGGCGCCACGGTCACCGGCCTGCCCGACAACACCGCCCGGTGGAACGCCGTGCTCGCCACCCCGCTGGTCTCCGGCGCCACCCCGGGCAGCACGTTCCGCTATTCCAGCGTCGGGCTGATGGTGGCGGGCAAGATCGTCGAGAAGGTCGCCGGGCAACCGCTCGACCAGGCCCTGCGGACGTACCTGACCGGCCCGCTCGGGCTGACCGACACCGGTTTCCGGCCCACCACCTGGCTCAGCGCCGCCGCCCGGGCGAGTCGGCTGGCCGCGACCGACGCGCGATCCTCCCGGGGACTGCTCCGGGGCGTGGTCCACGACGACGTGGCCAACCACCTCGGCGGGATCGCCGGCCACGCGGGCATCTTCGCCAGCGCGGCGGATGTCGCCACGCTCGGGCAGTTCCTGCTCGACGGCGGGGTCCACCGGCGCCGGCGCCTCCTCGCCACCGACACCGCCCGGCTGATGGTGACCAACGCCAACACCGGCAAGCCGGCCGTCGACCCGGAGCGCCCCAACCGGACCTCGGCGCACGGCCTCGGGGTGGTGCTCGACCAGCCCTGGTTCATGGGCCGGCTCTCCGGTCCGGGTACCTTCGGCCACACCGGCTTCGCCGGGCCGTCACTCCTCGTCGACCCCGAACGCCGGCTGGTCCTGGCGCTGCTCACCAACCGCGCCCACCCGAACTGGAGCTGGGCGGACCCGGATCCCGCCCGGGTCGCCGTCGCCAACGCCCTCGCCGACGCCCTCTGAACCGGCCCGGCCGGGCCCCCGAGACCGCCCGCCGGTCGACCGCACCCGGCCGGCGGGGACCGTGTGAGCTGAGTTACCTACGGGCGGATCGGGAATTCCGACGGCCCCCAGCGATTTGCTGGCAGGTGTGATCGTTGTGCACAGCCCTGCCCGTGTTCCCACCCGCCGCCGGACGGTGGCCCGATGACCGTGACCATGGACGACCCTCCGCTCGACCGCGGGGAGGCCCCGATGAGCGGTGACGTGGCCACACCCGGCGAGCTGATGACGCCGGCCCAGCGGGTCCGGCTCGTCCTCGTGCTCGGCTCGCTGATCGCCGTCGGCCCGCTGACCATCGACATGTACCTGCCCGCCCTGCCGACCATCGTGGCCGACCTGGAAACCACGTCGGCGGCGGTGCAGATGACCCTCACCGGCACGCTGGCCGGCCTCGCCCTCGGCCAGCTCGTGATCGGGCCGCTCTCCGACAGCCTCGGGCGGCGCCGGCCCCTGATCGCCGGCATCGCCCTGCACGTGGTGGCATCGCTGCTCTGCGTCGTCGCACCGCACATCGGCGTACTCGGCGCGCTGCGGGTGCTGCAGGGGCTGGGCGTGGCGGCGGCCACGGTGGTCGCCATGGCCGTGGTACGGGACCTGTTCAGCGGCGCCGCCTTCGCCACCCTGCTCTCCCGGCTGATGCTGGTGATGGGCGCCGCCCCGGTGCTCGCACCCACCCTGGGCAGCGGGGTGCTGCGCTGGACGGACTGGCGCGGTGTCTTCGTGGTGCTCGCCGTCTTCGGTGTCCTGCTGATCGCCGTCGCCATCTTCGGCCTGCGGGAGACCCTGCCGGTCGAGCGGCGCCGTCGTGGCGGCGTGGTCGACACCGCACGGGTCTACCGGTCGCTGCTGCGGGACCGTACCTTCGTCGGGTTGGTCCTGGTCGCCGGGCTCGCGATGGGTGCCCTCTTCGCGTACGTGGCCGGCTCCTCCTTCGTTTTCCAGGGTCAGTACGGCCTGGACGAGCAGGAGTTCGGGTTCGCCTTCGGGGCCGGTGCGGTCGGGCTGATCGGTGCCACCCAGCTCAACCCCCGGCTGCTGCGTCGCGCCTCCCCGCAGCGGATCCTGCTCACCGCGCTGGGCGTCGGGACGGTGGCCGGGCTCGCGCTGGTGACCTTCGCGGCCACCGGTTTCGGCGGCTTCCCGGCCGTGCTGGCGTCGCTCTGGGTGGTGCTCGCCTCGGCGGGCCTGGCCCTGCCGAACGCGCCGGCCCTGGCGCTCTCCCGGCACGGCGAGGCCGCCGGCACGGCCTCCGCGCTGCTGGGCGCCGTGCAGTTCGGGGTGGGCGCGCTCGCCGCACCGCTGGTGGGCGTGCTCGGTACCGGAAGTCTGGCGATGGCCGTGGTGGTGGCCGGCGGGATGATCACCGCGACGATCGTGCTCCTCACCGTCGTGCGGCCCGGGCGGCTCGGCGAGCTGGAGCCGGACCTGGTGCCGGTCGCCGCGCACTGATCCTCGCCGACGACACCGACCGACAACACGTTCGCGGGGGACCGACCGGTGCCGGTCGGTCCCCCGCGAACGTGTCGGGCCCGGCCCGGGTGACCGGGGCCGCCCGCCGCTCAGCCCCGGTAGAGACCCTTGGCGTAGTCGGGGCCGTAGTAGCGCTCCAACTCCTCCAGGCTCTCCTCGATCCGCTGCACGGCCTTGACGATCCGCGGATGTGGCGGCAGCACCTCCGGATGCCAGCTCTCCGGCTGCCACAGCTGCGAGCGGAGGAACGCCTTGGCACAGTGGAAGAAGATCTGCTCGATCTCGACCACGATGGCCAGCACCGGCCGGTGTCCCTTGACCACCATCCGGTCGAAGAACGGGGCGTCGGACCAGCCGGGCCCGCCCGTTGATCCGCAGCGTCTCGCCCCGGCCGGGGATCAGGTAGAGCAGGCCGACGTGCGGGTTGGCCAGCAGGTTGTGGAAGCCGTCGGCGCGGCGGTTGCCGGGGCGTTCCGGAATCGCGATGGTGGTGTCGTCGAGGACGAGGGTGAAGCCGGGCGGGTCGCCCTTGGGCGACACGTCACAGCTACCGTCCGCGCCGGCCGTCGCGACGAGGCAGAACGGCGAGGCGGCCAGCCACTCCCGGTCCATCTCGTGCAGCCGTACCCGCTCCTTGGTCACCGCCCGCGGCATCACCTCGCCGAGCAGCTCCCGCAGCTCGTTCCCGGACGTGACCTCCACCAGCCCGGTCGTCGTCATACTGCCCTCCCCGTCGTCGGCCCGTACCGGCAACCTACGCCTGGCCCGCACCGCCGTCACGGGGTTTGTGACCGCGCTCCTGTCCGGTGTCCCGCCCCGCGGCCGAGGTGTTAGGAAGGGCCCCTTCCTATACAAAAAGCGATAAGAAGGGGCCCTTCCTTACACCTAGAAGGTGATCAGCGGATCACCGACGAGGTCGGCGACGAAGTTGACGAAGAAGAAGCCGAAGAAGAGCACGTTCGCGACGAGCAACACGTAGTGCCACGGGCGGGGCCGCGCCGGCCGGGGCAGCCGGCTGTTCAGGTACATCAGCATGAAGGGGTAGATCAGGGCGCCCAGGTTGGACATGTTCGCCGACCACTGCACCAGGTTGACCGGCAGCGCGAGGTGCAGCACCACCGCGATGATCACCAGCAGCAGGAGCATGAACGGGTAGTAGAAGCGGCGCGGGTCGCCCTCCAGCAGCCGGCGCAGCCGGGGACTGGTCCCGTGCGCCGCGTCGGTGCTGACCCGCACCATCCCCTCGAAGATGCCGAGCTGGGTGCTGAACAGCACCAGCACGCCGACCAGCAGCATGCCGTAGAACATCAGCGGGCCGTAGTCCGGTTCGAGGGCGGTGGCCACGAAGGTCGGTACGTCGGCCGCGCTCGGCACCGTGCCGGAGACCCGCACCGCGTGCGCCATCAGGAGGGTGGGCAGCAGCATCCCCAGCATGGCCCCGACGAAGAAGATCCCCCACATGTCGGTGAGGAGCAGCCGGTACCAGCGCCGCCAGCGGGCCGCGTTCGCCGGGTCGTCCGGGAAGGTGACCCCGGTGGCGAGCACCTCCCGCCGCTCGCCGCGCAGGCCGGAGAGGTACCCGGTGCGGTGACCCATGCCGTAGCCCTTGTCCCGGTAGTGGCCCATCACGTACCAGTTGAGGCCGGAGGCCAGCGCGGTGAAGCCGGCCAGCCCGCCGAGCTGGGTCGCGGTGATCCCCTCGGGCGGTGCGGCCGGGGTGAAGAAGCCCCGGATCCCCTCCCACCACAGGTCGAAGGGGACCACCAGCAGCGCGACGGCCAGCAGCACCACCAGGACGGTGCCGACCATCACCCAGTTGGCCAGTTCGAGGGCCCGGCTGATCCGCTTCGCCCCGGCGGTGATGGCGAAGACCAGCACCAGCAGGGCGATGGCCCAGAGCCGGGGTTCCTCCGCCCCGGCGGGCGCGACCTCGCCGTGGATCAGCGCGTACACGCCCTGGCCCGCCGAGGCGGCCCATCCCCCGGCGATGAACGCGAAGATGACCAGGAACACCGAGAGCGGTACCCAGAGCAGGCGGCCGGGCGGCACCCGTCCCCAGCCGACGACCGGTGCCTCGCCGGTGGCCAGCACGTAGCGGGAGCATTCGACGTTGTAGAAGGTCTGCAGGATCGCCGAGACCAGGATGACCCAGCCGACGCCGACGAAACCGAACTGCCCCACCGCCTGCGGGCCGAGCAGCCACTCGCCGCTGCCGATGGAGATGCCGAGCGCGATCAGGCTCGGGCCGAGGGCGTACTTGAACAGCTCCCGCGGCCCGATCCGGCGTACCTTGAACACCTCCTCCGGGTCGGGCAGGTCCGCGACGGCGAGCGCGGGTCGACTGGTGCCAAGTGGATAGGAGTGGACATCCGGGACCTCAGTTGCCTCCGCCATGAGATGCCTCCTTGGAAGATCCCCCCGGACATCAATCGTCATGCATGGTCAATCACCAGGCAATAATCGATGTTCATCAGAACGGCTCGGATCGGCACCCGTACGGCCCGGCGCAGGTGTCCTAGATCTGACTGCGCACGGCTCTGACCAGGAGCAACGTAGGGACCGCAGCATCCGATCGCGTTCCGTGGTGTCCGGCGCCACCGCAGCCCAGGCGGCGGCGACCGGTACCGCCTGCCGGCGGGGACGTCACAGCCAGGTGGTCCCGCCATGCCGTTGCAGCGCTACGACACCGCCGCCGTGCCACGCCCGTCCGGGCTCGTGCCGCCGGTCGCCGACCTGACCGGGGTGACCGAACTCCGGCTGCACGGTGTCGGCGGCACCACCCCGGAGAACCTGCTCGGGGACGTCGCACCGCAGCTTGTCTCCGGCGACCGGATCGCCGGCTTCTACCGCACCGCCGACCTACCCGGCCGGCACGTCGAGGCGTACTCCTGGGGTGGGTTGACCTCGCGCAGCGGCGTCCGGGTGCTCTGGCTGCTGCTCTTTCCGTTCGCCCTGGCCAACGTGGCGGGTTGGATGTGCAGCGCGCGTACCCACGACAGCCCGGCCCGGTTCCGGCTGCACCGGGCGGCGGTGCGCTGGGCCGCGCTCGGTCTCACCCTCAACCTGCTGCTGATCGCCGCGATGACCGGCATGGAACTGCTCGGCTACCAGTGCGGCGGACAGCCGGCGTGCGCGGACGACACCTGGCCGCTGCGGCTGCTGCACGGGCCGCTGGTCGCCGGCCATCCGGCCCGGCGGATCCTGGCCGGCGCCGTGGTGCCGCTCGCCCTGGTGCTCCTGCTGGCGGTCCTGGCACTGCGCACGATCATCCGGTACGAGGCGACGAGTCCGCACCCGCCGGCGGCACGGCCGGCACAGCCGTCGGCCGGCGCGGCCCGGGCCCGGGTCGGCCTGGCCGACCCGACGTTCTGGGACGGCCAGCGCGCCGCGCTCGACCTGGGCTACCTGCACATCGCCGCCGGTTGCGGCTTCGTCGCCCTGGCGATCGCGCACACCGTACGCGAGAGCGCCCGGCTGGCCGGCGCACCGGTCGCCGTTCCGCTGCTCTGGCCGGCGGTGCTGGTTCTCGGCGGGCTGGTCCTGCTCGGCGCCGTGGTCTTCGTCGCCCTGGAGCGTTGCCCGGCGGCGGTGCCGGGGCTGCTGCTCGGTCTCGCTGGCGGCGCGGTCTGTCTGGCCGGCTGGTTCGCCGTCGCGCAGCCCGGCTACGTACAGCCGTTCGGCTACCTGCCCGGGATGCGCCCGGTCGCCAACCTGACCCTCGGCGCCGTCTTCGGCGCCCTGCTGCTGGTGCTGGTGGCCACCCTCCCCGGCGGCTGGCGCCGGGGGACGTTCCAGGTCTTCGGCCCGTTCGTCACGCTCACGCTCAGCGTCCTCGCGCTCAACGTCGTGCTGGTCAGCGTGATGAGCCGGGTCGCGGCGCTGACCGCCGAGGTGTCGACCCGGGTGCACCTGCCCGCCGGGCCGCCCGACCGGGTCGAGCTGTACGTCTACCCGATCATCGGAAAACTCGTGCACTACCTGACGGTGGTGCCGTTGGCGCTGGTCCTGCTCTTCACCGCCTACGAGCTGGTCAGCTACTGGCGGGCCGGGGCGGACCGGGCCGAGCGGGAGCGGATCCGGCGGTGGTACCGGGAGCACGTGCCGCGCCCCGCCGACGAGGACGCCTGGTGGCAGAGCACGGTGGCGGAGGAGCGGGTGGAGCGGCAGTGGTTGCTCCGGATGTGGCGGACCATGCTCGGCGCGGGTTGGGAGGCCCGGATCGCCCGCGCCCGCCGGTTCGCCCGGATGCCCCGCGACGTCGACAAGCTGCTCACCGCGATGGCGGTGACCGGGATGGTACTGCTGGTCGGCGAATCCAGGTGCGCTACGCCGTGCGCTCTAGCCGCACCTGGGGCACCCGAGCGGTGCCCGCACCTCGGCAGCTACCTGGCGTCCGGCATCCCGTTCCTGCTCATCCTGGTGCTCCGCCGGGGTTGGCGGGACCTGCACAGCCGGCGGCGGATCGGCGTGCTCTGGGACATCCTCACCTTCTGGCCGCGCGCGTACCACCCGTTGGCCCCGCCCTCGTACCCGGAGCGGGCGGTGCCGGAGTTGCAGCAGCGGCTGTGGCGCATCCACGACAGCGGCGGCCGGGTGGTGCTCGCCGCGCACAGTCAGGGCACGGTGCTGGCCGCCGCCGCGCTGCTCCAGCCGGAACACCGGCCGGGCGACGACGTGGTCGCCCTGGTCACCTTCGGTTCGCCGCTGACCACCCTGTACGGCTGGGCGTTTCCGGCCTACTTCGGGGCGCCGGTGCTGCGGCGGCTCGCCCCGACCGGCGAGAACCCGGCCACCGCCGTCCACGCCTGGCGCAACTTCCACTACCGGACCGACTACATCGGCGGTGCGGTCTTCGGCGCGGCGGAACCGTCCGGTGTGGACGAGGAGCTGCCGGACCCGGGCACGAGCTGGTACGTGCACGGCCAGTCGGCCCCGGCCGCGACCCGGCACTCCGGCTACTGGGTCGACCCGGCGGTGTGGCGCGCCGTCGACGAGTACGCCGAGGCGGTCGCCGCCGCCGGCCGTATCCCGCGCCAGGGGGAAGCGGCGGTGCGCCCGGCCCGGTAGGGCCCGTCCCGTTCATCCGCCGTTACGAACGCGACCGCCCCACCCGAACTCATCCACGTCGACGTCAAGAAACTCGGCCGGCTCCGCGACGGCGGCGGTTGGCGTGTTCACGGCCGCGACAGCCAGCAACGCCGCTGGTCAACGGGACCGGACCGACCGGCCTGCCACACCGTCCGGCCGGGTGGCCGCCCGGATCGCGACGACGCTGGCCAGCGCCCCGAGCAGGGCGAGCGGTCCGCCGAGCCCCGGTACGGGCCGCACCAGCGGCACGATCGGTCCGAAGAACGTGCCGGCGTCGTCGTACCGGCGCAGCAGCGCGACCGCACAGAGCAGGGTGGCGGCACAGAGCACCAGCCCGGTGACCAGCAGGGTCCGGCGGCCGGGACCGGCGGCACGCCCCCGGGTGGCCGCCCGGAACACCGTCCAGCCGGCGTGCCCGTGCATCAGCGCCGCCACGCCCAGGTACCAACTCCAGCCAGGGAGTCGATGCAGGGCGATCTCGTACTGGCCGTAGTGCGCCCACGGCGCCAGCAGCGCGCCGACGGTGGCGGCGACGCCGAGTCGGGCGGCGGCGCGACCCAGACCGACACCCACCGGTCCTCCTCCCCGCAAACCTCCGCCAGGCCCGTGGGCGCGCGGCGGAGACATCGACGTTCCCTTCGAAGCTACCAACCGACCGCCGGGAGGGGCCGCCGTGGCGGAGGAGACAGAACGGGCCCATCGGGACGAATGGGCTCGACGATTCTGACCACAGAGAGTAACTGGATCTCTACCCTGAGGGGATACCCGGTATCCGTACGGAGGGACCGAGCGCTGACCCATCGGTGGTCGAGATGCCTCATCGAGCCAGAAGACCGTCCCACGGCATCCAGCGGTCCGAGCAGTGGGAGCAACCCGCACCCCGGCGGATCGGCATCGAGTCCCGCGCCGCCCCGGCCGCGCTACCGGTGCCCCGGATCGGCCGTTCCCTGCTGCTGAAGACCCTCAGCACGGTCGCCCTGCTCGGCGTGCTCGTCTGGGCCGGGCGCGAACACCTGCACCCGAGCCGCCCCGGCTCCTGGCTGCTCACCCCGCTGGACGGGCTGACCGTGGTCTTCGGCGGCACCGCACCGCATCCGACCCGGCTGCGCCTCGGCATCGTCATCCTCGCCGTCGCCTGCTTCGCCGCCTGGCGGCACCACCGTCGGGTCCGGCTCGCGTACCAGCCGGGCCCGGTGGACGTGCACGAGTTCACCGACGCCACCCCGGACCACACCGGCCCGGTCGACGACCTGAAGAGCCAGTTCTGCCAGCGGCTCTCCGAGACCCACATCTACCCCCCGTACGCCGGGCCGGCCGACCCGCCGCCGGAGAGCTTCCTCGACGTGGCCAGCGGGGTCGACCCGAAGACCACGAACCCGCTGGCCATGCTCCTGCAGATGCTCCCCCGGCTCTGGCCGAAGATCGGCTACCGGGTCACCGGGGTGCTGCAGAAGCGGACCCAGGAGCCCTGCTACGGCGTCTCCGCCACCGTCACCTCCTTCCTCGGCGGCGGCCGGAGCACGATGACCACACAGTGGGGCAGCACCTGGGAGGAGGCGACCCGGCGCACCGCGTACTGGGTGCTCGCCACGATCCTGCCGGTGACCCGGCTGGGCCGCGCGGCGCCGTGGCGGAACTGGTGTGGCCGGGAGCTGCCGGCGGACCTCTTCGCCGCCTACAACAAGGGCAAGGAGTTGCAGGACCGGCGGCAGTTCGACGAGGCGCTCTGGTACTACGCCGAGGCGCTCAAGCTGGACCCGTTCAACGCCGACCTGCGGATGATGGTGGCGAGCGTCCAGGAGGAGATGGGACTCTTCCTCGACGCGCTGGACACCTACCAGTCCGCGCTGGTGCTGCGCGAGCCGGGCGGCTGGTACGACGCCCACATCTGGACCACCCGCGGCGACCGGCTCCGCGACCTGCCCCGGCACGTGTTCGGCACGCTCCGCTACCTGCGCCGCCGACCCGACTCGATCAAACTCCGCTACCAGTACGCCTGCACGCTCGCCTACACCGAGCGGACCGTGCACCAGTGGTTCAAGCAGGACGGGGTCGGCGCCCGGGAGAAGGTACGCCGCCAGATGCGCCAACGCCTGGAGAAGGCGTTCGTGGACCGGTACTGGCCGGTGGCGGCGAGCTTCGCCGACGCGCCCGGTGAGCCGGCCGCGAAGGAGTGGCTGCGCCGGGTGCTGCGGGGGTTCCCGGAGGCGACCACGGTGGTGTTCCAGATCGCCGCCGCGCAGGAGCTGTACCGGCTGCGGGAGGACGCCGTACTCGGGTGGTTCGTCCGGGCCACCCGCTCGGAGGTGACGCACTCCGCGTTGCTGCTGCTGCGGGACGTCTGGGCACCACTGCGGCTGGCGAAGGCGTGGCACGACTGGGCGGTGCTCGGCTGGGCCCCGGTGCGGCGGGCCGGGCCGGGGAGCGCCGACGCCCGGCCGGCCCGGGGCGTCACCGGGCCGACGGGGCCCCTGGAGGACGGTGGGTGCCTGGCCGGCTGGTGGCGGCGCGGGCCACGGCGGCGGGCCAGGACCCTGATGCGGGAGTGGCCGTGTGGCGGCGTACTGCTGGACCGGGCGATCCGCCGGGCGCAGCGCCGGCGGTGGCCGGGGCAGCCGCTGCGCTCCTTCGACTTCTACAACGCGGCCTGCACCTACGGCTTCGCGCTCAAGGGCTACTTTCCCGACCAGGACGTGGCTCCCCCGGCGCACATCTCCGCCGCCGGCCGGGCGCTCTGGCTGGGCCGCCGGCTGATCTCCGACGCGCTGCCGCTGGCCCACCCGCCCCGCCGGCACCGCCGGCCGGGCGCCGCGCCCGGCGGCGGGGCGTACCGGGCGGACGAGCCGGGCGGAGACCCGCACCCGTTGCCGCCGCCGGTCGCGCCCCTGGTGGAGAAGGCGGTCGAGCAGCTGCGCGCCGCGCTGGCCTGCACCGAGAGCGGGGTCGCGGCGGACCGGTTGCGCCGGTGGATCCTCAGCAGCGAGCCGGACCTGGCCCCGCTGCGGCGGTTGCAGGACTTCGGGTACTTCGAGGAGGAGGTGTACCCGAGCCTGAGACTCGTCTTCCCCCGCCCCGACAAGGTGATCAACTCGCGGATGTCGGCGTACGCGAAGCAGCTCGTCTGCCAGGGCGCGGTGCTGCTCGAACAGACCTGGCACGACCGGGCCCTGCCGCCGCAGACCGCCGACCCGCACCAGCTCATCCGCTGGCTGGACCGGGACGCGGAGACCTGGGACGTGCTCTGCCGGATCGCCCTCGACCACGCCCGGTACTGGCGGGACCGGGCCGACTTCATCCGCCTGGTACGCGAGGCGGTCGACCCGATCCGGATCGCCGAGAACCACTTCCCGCCGAACATCCCGCGCTTCGACGACCTGATGCTCTCCGGGGCCGACCGGCTGGTCGGGGACGGCACCCGCCCCGAGGAGAACGTGGAACGGCTCGCCCGGCTCAACATCGCGCTGGTGGACCGCCGGCTGAACGCGATCCACCAGGCGGTCGCCGAGCAGGCCGGGGACGGCAGCCTGCGGGCCCGGCGCCGGCTGGCCGGAATGGACTTCCGTGGCGAGCCGCTGCGCGGCGACGAGGCGCAGGCCATCTGCACCCGGCAGGCCGGCCGGTGGCACCAGGTCGCCGAACGGATGCGGGAGACCGGGCCGATGGTGGACACCAGCGGCCTGGACGCCGCACATCCCCGGGACTGACGCGCCGGTCGCCCGCTAGACCAGCTCGGCGTCGTGCACCAGCAGGGCCACCTGCACCCGGTTGCTCAGCTCCAGCTTGGTCAGCAACCGCGAGACGTACGCCTTGACGGTGGCCACGCTCATGAAGAGCGCGGCGGAGATCTCCGCGTTGGACCAGCCCTGGCCGATCGCGACCGCCACCTCGCGTTCCCGGGCGCTGAGCCCGGCGAGCAGCCGGGTCGCCCGGTCCCGTCGCTGGTCGGCGTCCCGACGCCCGGGAGTGCCCGGTCCGGTGACGTGCGCGATGAGCCGCCGGGTCACGGTCGGAGAGAGGGTCGCCTCCCCGGCCGCCACCCGGCGGACCGCCTGGACGATCTCGGCCGGTGGGGTGTCCTTGAGCAGGAAGCCTCCGGCCCCGGCGCGCAGCGCCCGCAGTACGTACTCGTCGGCGTCGAACGTGGTCAGCACCAGCACCTCGGGCGGCTGCGGCGTACGGCGCAGCGCCTCGGTGGCGGCCAGCCCGTCCATCCGGGGCATCCGGATGTCCATCAGCACCACGTCGGGGCGGTGCGCGGCGACCGCGGCGAGCACCTCCGTGCCGTCCGACACCTCGGCCACCACCCGCAGGTCCGGTACGCCGCCGAAGATCATCGACAGGCCGGCCCGGACCAGGGCGTCGTCGTCCACGATCAGCACCCGTACCGGTTGTGGCGGCGTGGCACCGTCCGCCTCCGCCTCCCCGGTCATGCCGCCCACGGTAGCCAGGCCCCGAGCCGGAAGTCCCCGCAGTCCGTACGCCCGTGCTCCAACCAGCCACCGAGCAGCGAGGCCCGCTCGGCGAGCCCGACCAGCCCGGTGCCGGTCCCCGGGATCGGCGGCGCGGCGGGCTGGCCGACCGGCCACGGGTTGCGGACCTCGACCCTGAGCCCCAGTCCGGGCCGCCCGGAGACCCGCACCGTCACCACGGCGGCCGGCGCGTGCTTGCGGGCGTTGGTCAGCCCCTCCTGCACGATCCGGTACGCCGCCCGTCCGATCCCGGCCGGCGGCGCCTGCCCCCCGGCAAGGTCGGTGCGCAGTTCCACCCGCATGCCGGCGTCGCCGGACTCGCCGACCAGCGCCGGCAGGTCGTCCAGGGTCGGCTGGGGACGCTCCGGTACCGCCGCCGCCCGGCGCCCCGGTGCGGACCCGGCACCCGCCACCGCACCGGTCGCCGCCACACCCGTCGCCGCCGCGCCGGTCACCACCGCAGCGGAATGCGTCGCACGGGACGGCACCGGGCCGGAGAGCGACAGGCCGCCCGCCGCCGCCCCGCCGGACGGTTCCGCAGCGGGGCCGGACCCGGCCGACGGTCCCGCGCCGGGCGGGGCGGCCACGGACGCGGACGCCAGCGGCGGATAGGGCGGATCCGGCCCGTACTTCTCCCGCAGCCCGGCGCTGGTCCCGGGCCCCAGCGGCGACCCGGCGGGCTGGCCGAGGTCCGGATCGGGCTCCGGCGGTTCCTCCCGGAGCACCCCGATCACCTCCCGCAGGTCCTCCAGCGCCTGGTGGGCGCTGGTCCGGATCACCCCGGCGGCCCGGGCGATCTCCTCCGGCGGCGCGTCCGGCCGGAACTCCAGCGCCCCGGCGTGCAGGCTCAGCAGCGAGATCCGGTGCGCCAGCACGTCGTGCATCTCCCGGGCGATCCGGGTCCGCTCCATCCGCCGGGCCCGGTCCACCCGCAACCGCTGCTCGGCCTCCGCCCGGTACGCCCGGTCCTGCCAGGAGAGCACGAGCTGCCGGCGGGCCCGGATGAACATCCCCCAGGCCAGCGTCGAGCCGGTCAGCACCCCGCTGAGCGCCATTCCCACCCATGGCCCGTCGACCGGGTTGGGATTGCGGAACTCGTAGAGCACCGCCACCGCGAAGTGCGCCGCGACCAGCGGCCCGGCCACCGCCAGGCGGCGGTGCACCACCGCGGTGAGCACGATGACCAACGTGGCGATCCCCGACGGGGTGGAGAAGAGCGCCACCGGCAGCGCGGCGACGGAGAGCGCCACCGGCCAGCGGCGGCGTACCCACAGCGCCAGGCAGAGCGTGCCGGTCAGCACCGCGTCGATCACCACCGCCAGCGTCGAGTCGGCCCGGTCCGCCACCAGCACCGGCTGGGGGCGCAGCACGTCCCAGAAGGCGATCACCGCGTAGCCGGTGGCGATCAGGAAGCAGAGCGTGTCGACGATCCAGTCCCGGGTCGAGCGCCGGGGCCGGCGGCCGGTGGTGGCCGGATCCGCCGTGAGCGTGCCGGGCAGCAGCCAGGGATGGTCGGGCAGCGCCGGCAGAGCGGTCATCAACCCATGCTAGAAACCCGTCCCGACCCCCGGACACCTACCAAAGTCGACGCCGGCCACCGGCCGAAGGTCGACGCCGGAAATCGCCGAAAGGTCACCCGGGCTCGACCGCCGGCCGCAGCGCCGGCCCGGCCGCCACCGCCAGGCTGAGCGCATGATCCGAGTCGAAGGCCTGACCAAACGGTACGGCCGGCACACCGTCGTCGACGACCTCTCCTTCAGCTGTGAACCGGGCACCGTGACCGGCTTCCTCGGCCCGAACGGAGCCGGCAAGTCCACCACCATGCGGATGATCTGCGGCTTAACCCCACCGTCCGCCGGCACCGCCACCATCGAGGGGACGGACTACCGGCGGTTGCCGAATCCGGGTCGCCGGGTCGGGCTGCTGCTGGACGCCGCGGCGCAGCATCCCGGGCGCACCGGCCGGGAGACGCTGCTGCTCTCCGCGCTCACCATGGGGGTGCCCCGACCCGAGGTCGCGCGCCGCCTCGACCAGGTCGGGCTGAACGCGGTCGCCGCCCGGCGGCGGGTCCGGGCGTACTCGTTGGGGATGCGACAGCGGCTCGGCCTGGCCCAGGCGCTCCTCGGCGACCCGCGGGTGCTCATCCTGGACGAGCCGGCGAACGGGCTCGATCCGGAGGGCATCTACTGGATGCGCGGCCTGCTCCGCGAGTTCGCCGACCGGGGCGGCACGGTGCTGCTCTCCTCGCACCTGCTCCGCGAGGTGGAGGCGGTGGCCGACCGGCTGGTGGTGATCGGCGCCGGCCGGGCCGTCGCGCAGGGCAGCAAGGACGAGCTGCTGGCCGCCGCCGGAACGCTGGTCCGGGCCGGCGACCCGGCGGCCCTGCGCGCCGCGCTCGACCGGGCCGGCCTGCCGGTCACCGGCGCGAGCGACGGTGGCCTGCTGGTACGCGCCGAGGCCGGCGCCGTCGGCCAGGCCGCTGCCGACGCCGGCGTGGCGCTGCGGGAACTCCGCCCCGCCGAGAGCGCCGGGCTGGAACAGATCTTCCTCACCCTGACCGCTGGTGATTCTGTCCGGGAGGCCGTGAAATGAGCGACCGCAGCACCTCGACCACCTCGTCCGCCTCCGCCAACCCGACCGCACCGATCTCGACGGGGCGTCCGGCGGGGCCGGATCCGTCGTCGGAGCCGCCGTCGCTGCTCCGGCTGACCGGTGTGGAGCTGCGCAAGCTCGCCGACACCCGGGCCGGCTACTGGCTGCTGATCACCGTCGCCCTGGTCTCGGCCGGCATCGTGGCTGTGCTGCTGGTCTTCGCTCCGACCGCCGAGCAGCGGTTCGGGAACTTCTTCGCCCTGTCCCAGTTCCCGGTCGGCATCCTGCTGCCGATCCTCGGCATCCTGCTGGTCACCAGCGAGTTCTCCCAGCGCACCGCGCTCA
Organism: Plantactinospora sp. CA-290183; assembly: GCF_050936375.1. Taxonomy (NCBI): domain Bacteria; kingdom Bacillati; phylum Actinomycetota; class Actinomycetes; order Micromonosporales; family Micromonosporaceae; genus Plantactinospora; species Plantactinospora sp. CA-290183. Next base: position 59,046 of record NZ_JBNJMX010000005.1, read on the forward strand.
CCACGTTCGCGCTGGTACCCCGGCGGCAGCGGGTGATCGCGGCCAAGGTGGCCGCCGGGCTGGTCGCGGCCCTGCTCTCGGTCCTGGTGAGCCTGGCGACCGCCGCCACCGGGACCCTGGTCGCCACGCTCACCGGGGCGGACGACGCCTGGTCGACGAGCCTGACCGCGGTCGGGGGCGCGGCGGTGTTCCAGATGGTCAACGTGCTGATGGGCATCGCGTTCGGGCTGCTGTTCCAGAACACCCCGCTGGCCATCGTGCTCTCCCTGGTGCTGCCGATCGCCTGGTCGATGCTCGGCGAGATGATCAGCGGGCTGCGCGAGGCCGCCCGGTGGCTCGACACCGGTCTCACCACGGCGCCGCTGATCGAACCGCCGACGGCCGGCGAGCTCGGTGCCGGTCAGTGGGCCCGGCTCGGCGTCTCGGTCGCGGCCTGGGTGCTGGTACCCCTCGTCGCCGGCGCGGTCCGGACGCTGCGGCGGGAGGTGTCCTGAGATGCCGACCGTGGTGGCCGAGCGGCGACTCGTGGTGGCCGGGGTCTGGCTGCTCTTTCCGCTGATCGGCGCCGCCGCCGGTGGGCTGCTGCGCTGGTCGGTGGAGTGGCTGGACTGGGTGCGCTGGAAGCCGGTGCGCGGAGTGGTCCGGCTGGTGGAATCCTTCGACGAGCCGTGGGCCACGGCCGGCGCGCTGCTCCTCGGCGCGCTGGCCGGCCTGGCCGTCGCCGTCATCGCGGCCGTGGAGCGGCTGACCGTCACGATCGGCGACGACGGGGTACGGCTGGCCCGCTCCGGCACCGGGCGGTACGTGGAGCGGCGCCGGATCGAGGCGGTGTTCGTGGACGGCAGGCAGCTCGTGCTGCTCGGCGCCGGCACCGCGGAACTGGCCCGGGAGTCCTCGGACCTGCCCGCGCAGCGGCTTCGGGAGGCCTTCCTGACGCACGGCTACCCCTGCCTGGCCGGGGGTGACCCGCACCGGGACGAGTTCCGGCGCTGGGTGGAGGGCGCCCACGGCCTGCCGCCGGGCGCGGAGCCGCTGCGGGCCCGGCAGCGCGCCCTGGAGAAGGACCAGAAGGCGGACGTCGCGGAGCTGCGCGCCGAGCTGGCCCGGCTCGGCGTGGTGGTGCGGGACGAGCGGAAGCGGCAGTACTGGCGTCCGGGCGGACCGCCGGGATAAACCCCGGAACGGGTGTGCCGACCGCGACACTTCCGGGTCGTTGCCGCCGTTTCCGACCCGGCAGTAGGGTTCCGCGGGTGAGCCTTCAGCGCAGTGTGGACCCGGATCAGGTGGGTTTCGACCCGGCGAGGCTGGCCCGCATCGACGGCCACTTCGGCCGGTACGTGGACGCCGGGCTGCTCGCCGGCTGGCAGATCGTGGTGACCCGGCGCGGCGAGATCCCGTACGCCTCGACGTACGGGGTGCGGGACCGGGAGGCCGGTGCTCCGGTCGACCCGGACACGCTCTGGCGGATCTTCTCGATGACCAAGCCGATCACCTCGGTCGCCGCGATGATGCTCTGGGAGGAGGGCCGGTTCCAGCTCACCGACGAGATCAGCCGGTGGCTGCCCGAGTTCGCCGACGTGCGGGTCTACCAGCGGGGGTCCGCTCAGCAGCCGTACACGGTGCCGGCGGTGGAGCCGATCCGGGTGTGGCATCTGCTCTCGCACACCGCCGGGCTGACGTACGGCTTCCTGCAGACGTCGGTGGTCGACGGCCTCTACCGGGCCGCCGGCCACGACCTGTTCTGGCCGGAGGGCTGTGACCTGGCAGGCGCCTGCGCGACCTGGGCCCGGCTGCCGCTGCTCTTCGAGCCCGGCACCGCCTGGGGCTACTCGGTCGCGACCGACGTGCTCGGCCGGCTGGTCGAGGTCGTCTCCGGGCAGTCGCTGGACGCCTTCCTCGCCGAGCGGGTGCTCGGTCCGCTCGGGATGACCGACACCCGGTGGTGGGCGGAGGGCGCCGACGCGCAGCGGCTGGCCGCCTGCTACACCCCGATGCCGGGGACCGGTCGGGCGGTGCGCGTCGACGCCGTCGGGGACCGCGCGCTGGTCAAGCCGGACCTCTTCTCCGGCGGCGGCGGTCTGCTCAGCACGGCCGCCGACTACCACCGGTTCACCCAGTTCCTGCTGCGCGGCGGCGAGTTGGACGGGGTACGCCTGCTCGGGCCGCGCACGGTGCGGTTCATGGCCCGCAACCACCTGCCGGGCGAGCGGGACCTGGCTGCGCTCTCCACCGGCGGGTTCGCCGAGACGACGCTGGAGGGGATCGGTTTCGGGCTCGGCTTCGCGGTCGTCCAGGACCCGGTGCCCAGTCGGGTGCCGAGCAGCGTCGGCGAGTTCTACTGGGGCGGTGCGGCGAGCACGGCGTTCTGGGTCGACCCGGTGGAGGAGATCACCGCGCTCCTCTTCACCCAGCTGGTCCCCTCCAGCACCTATCCGCTCCGTGCTGAGCTGCGCCAACTCGTCTACTCGGCGCTGGTCGACTGACCCGGGCCGGTTCGCCCCGGCCGGGACCGGCCTCCGGCGGCGGCTCCGGGCGGTCGCCCGGGTGGACGTTCCGCCCCCGGCGGGACCGGCCGGTCGGGGGTAGCGTGCACCGTGATCGCTTCCGGGGGAGGTCAGGATGCCGATGAGACCGAAGCGGGTGAGCCTGCTGGACATCGGGCTCGACTCGTCGTTCGACGCCGCGATGACGTTCGTGCAGTCGACGTTGCAGAACATCAACGCCGAGCACCCGCATCCGGTGGTCGACATCGACTTCGTCCGGTCCCGCGACCCGGACACGGTGCTGACCGCCTTCACCGCCTCCTGCGACGTGCTGCACGTGATGGCGCACGGCGACCACAGCAGCACCCCGACCTTCGCCAGCAGCGACGGACGGACCAAGATCTCGTTGGAGGCGCTGGGCGAGGAGGCGGCCAGCCGGGGCCGGGGCATCTCGGCGCACGCGATCCTCGCCGACGGCTGCAAGACCGGGACCGGTGCCTGGCAGAAGGCGGTCCGGGACTGCCTCCAGGACGAGGTGACCTACATCGGCACCTCCGCCCAGATCGGCTGGCACGAGAGCGGCGTCTTCTGCTCGGCCTTCTACGGCGCCCTGTTCCGCAACCGGGGGCGCGGGATGAGCCCGGCGGAGCAGGCCCAGGACGCGGCCGAGCGGGCGATCGAGGCGTACACCCTGCTGACCGACCGGAACTGTCCGTTCCGGGTGCTCACCCTCAGTCCGAGCCGATGGGCCCGGATGGCACTCGCCTGAATCCGGTGCGCTCCGGCCGCCGCCGCCGGGGTGCCGGGACGGCCGACGACGCCGAGGTGGGCGCGGGGATCGCCCGCTGCCAGTAGTCGAGGGTCGGCAGCCGGTCCCAGCCCACCTCGCGGCGGCGGGACGCGGCGGCGGCGCACCGCGCCTGCCAGCTCCACTGGTTGAGCTGTACGGAGGGGCCGGTCAGTTCGGCCCGCAGGTCGAGCAGGACGTCCACGGAGTGCCGGGCCGCCAGCGGGGCGCGCTGCTCCTCGGGCAGCCGGGCGAGCCAGCCCAGGTCCCGGCCGTCGCAGGTGGCGCAGCGGCACTGCCACATGCCGTTGTCGGGGTGCCGGCGCCGGGTCGCCTCGATCTCGGTCAGCGGCTGGTGGGAGAGGCACTGCCGGACCAGGGCCGACGGTCCGTGGCCGTGTGTCGGCGGGTGGTGGCCGGGCGGCCCGGCGGGCAGGTCGAGCTGGCGCAGGGCGGAGTCCGTGCCGATTGCCGCAGCGGCGGCGCCGGAGCAGAGCGCGCCGAGCGCCGAGAGGCCGGCCCGGAGCAGCAGCACCGGTACGTCGCAGCGGAGCAGGTGGAGCAGGCCGACCAGCGCCGCCGTGCCGTCGACGGGGTCGGGTGGGCGTTCCACGATCACCGCGACCGGTACGCCGACCGCGTTGACGTACCGGAGCAGGGCGTTCCGGGCGTACCGGTCGGCGAGCCAGCCGGGGTGCACGGGCAGCACGGCGGTGGCGTCGCCGAGTCGGGCGGCGCCTTCGAGGATCCCCACCAGCCCGGTCATGTCGTCCGGGGCGAGGTAGCCGGAGTCGGTGAGCACGGGCAGCCCGAGGTCCCGCTGGCACTCGATCCACCGCCGGTCGAAGCCGGCGGAGGCGGGGAGCCGACCCGCACCGGCGTACCGGGCCGCGTCGAGCAGCACCGGACGGCGGTAGTGGTCGACTTCCAGCAGGTGCCGGACCCGGCCGAGGCAGCCGCGCAGGTTGTCGCGTTCGGCGGTGACGACCAGTCCGCTGCCGGGCCGGTCGGCGACCTCGGCGGCGCGGGTGACCTGACTGGTCCGGCACTGCAGGAGCAGTCTCCGGTCCTGATGGTCGCCGCTCGATCCGCTGCCCGTGGCTCGTTCGTCCGGTTCCCGCGTCACTGACCCCACCCGCCGATCACAACCAGACCACTGGTCAGGTCGAATAGATCACGTTGAGTGTGTGAATCGTAACGTCGAGCAACCGCAATGGAACGGCTCAGCCGCTCCTTTGGCAGATGACGAGAAGAGCCGCCGACACGCGGTGAGAGACTTGCCGTGCCAGTGCGGAGAGGTCCGAGTGCCGCCCGAGACCGGCCCGGTCAGGCCCGGCGACCGTCAGGTCGCCATCTCCCGCCACTCCGGCCGGCCACCGAGCCAGGCGTCGGCGAGGATCCGCGCGGACGACTCACCGGGGCACTGCTGCACCTTCGACCGACCACCGATGCCGCCCATGAGGGCTTCGACCTCCCACCGATGCCCATCCGTGCGGATGTAGACATCGCGCCGGGCGCGCACGCCCCGATCACCGTTCCACCAGTGCCGTTCCACTCTCACGTCCATCACGCTATAGCACCGGACACGCGGCCACCACCGCCGAAAACGGCAGCTGACGCTGGGGTGATTGGCCAATGACCCGTTGTGACAGTGGCGCCGGCCCCTGTGGGCGCCGGCCCCGCCTCGGGGTCGCCGCTGGCGATCAACTCGTCGATCCGTGGCGCCGGCACGCCGTACCGGTCGAGGACCCGGCGCCCCCAGCGGTGCAGCCGACACGGGTGTACGCGTCGGTCGTGCCGGCAGATCGCCCCGGCGGGCGCGTGGGTCACCACCGCCCGCACCGCGAACCGGACGTCCTCCACGGTCACGTAGGGCGGCTGCGGCACCTCGACCAAACCGGCCGGCACCTCGACCAAACCGGCCGGCACCTCGACCAAACCGGCCGGCACCTCGACCAAACCGGCCGGCACCTCGACCAACCCGGCCGGCTCCGCCGGCCGGTCCACACCGACCGGCTCGGCCAGGGCATCCACATCGGACGGTGACAATTCGTCCTCCACTCCAGGTCTGCGCGCCGGCCGCCCCGGGGCGCCACCGGCACGACGCTGGACCGGTGGCGCCGATCGGACACCGGCGCGCCGGTGCACCACGGTCGTGGGCGCGCCGGCCGTCGGCGCACCGCCGCCGCACCGGTCGGGACGGTCCCACCGGCGGTCGGGTACGCGGCGGCGGACCGACCAGCCGAGCGTGCCGCGCGCGCGGCGACCCGTGCCGGACAACCCGTCCGGGTACGCCGGAACGTGGCACACCGGTCGCGGCCGGACGGCTCAGCCGTCGGCGGCGGACCCCGGCTCCCCGGCGCGGCGCCGGACCCGGTCGGCGCGGGCGGCGAGCACCCGCCGGGCGTCGAGGTCGAGGCTCTCGATCGCCACCAGCGCGGCGAGCGCCACGTCGGCCAGTTCGGCGGCTACGTCGTCCCGGTCGTGGCTGACGCCCTTGCGCGGGTTCTGGCCGATCATGCCGATCCACGCCCCGGCCGCCTCGCCCGCCTCCTCGGCCACCTTCAGGACGCGGCAGGTCAACTCGGGGCGGTCCGCGCCGTTGGCCCGGTCCAACCAGGCGCGCAGGTCGCGGACCGCCGCCCAGATCGCCTCGCTCACCGGCCCACCGTACGGCCGCCCGCCGGGGTCCGGCCGGCGGCGCGCGGGTCGACGGGGCTCAGCCGGCCGGCGCGCGCAGGATCTCGGTGCGTCCGGCCGGCGCCCGCCAGACCTGGAGCAGGTACTCCTCCTCCACCCGGCCCGCGCCCGGCCCGTCCGGCGGCAGGTCCCGCCCCCGGGCGTGCACCCGGATCCGGTAGCTGCCCGGGCCCTGGAAGCTGATCCGGGGATAGTCCGTGCCGGCGCCCCGGCGCGATCCGAGGTAGGACTCGCCGACCGCCGTACGGTAGGAGATCTCGACCGCGTCGTCCCAGCCGGCGGTCTGCGGCACGGGGCGCCGGGCGTAGAGTTCGACGGCGAGGTTGACCCATCCGGCACCGCAGCCGGTACGCACCAGCGCCGCCCCCTCGGTCGCGCCGACCAGTCCGTTGTCCCGGGCGTTGGCCTGCCAGTGCCAGCGCGGCGGCGGGTCGGGGTCGGTGAGGCAGAAGCAGGACTCCTCCACCCGGACCAGCCCGACGCAGGCGACCACCGCCTCCGTCACCCGGTACTCCAACAGGGATCCCGCCCCGACCGGCATCAAGGCCGCTCACCCGTCCCGGTCGGGGCATCGGTGGACAACACAGCGCTCTCTCCGCTTCAGCACACTAAATAGTCACGTCCGTAAATGTCGCTCACCCGGCACTCTGGCACATCTGCTCCGGCTCCGTCCACTCCTCGGGGCCACCCGACCGGCCGGCGACTACTCTGCGTTCTGGTCACTGTGCGCAGTGGCGCTGAATGAGGGGCGACTGCCCAGGCCAGGCAAGATCGGACGGATCGCCCTGTTCCCTCGCGGACGGGTCAACAGTAAGTTAGCTGCACAGACAAATAACCGTCGTGAGAGATGAAACGCGCACGCCGGCGTGCAACCCTCGCTCCAGAGTGGCACGCGCGCGTCAGACCGGCCGCCGCCCACCGATGCCGACCGTCCAGTCAGTACGGCATCGAGGGCAGTGACGTTCAACGAAGAATGGAGGCACTGTCGGTGGCGAACCACCAGAACCGGCCGCTCAGTTTCCGCGCGGGCGACCCGCCCTCCCGCCGTACCGTCCCGGCCGCCGTCCGCCCGTGCGCCGCCCGCCCGCACCCGGGCGCCGAGGAGTGAGGCAGCCGTGACCCAGTTTCTGCCGGCCCCACCCGGTGTCGGCGTCGACCCGCTGCCCCGCCGTGCCCCGGGCGCCCGGCTCGACAGCGGTGGCGCCGAGATGATCCCCGAGACCGCCGCCGGTGCCGCGTTGCCGCCGGTCGCCGGCGCCACCGGGACCGGGCAACCGGGCCGGCGGGCCGTCCACTCCGAGCTGGGCACGCTCCGGGACCGCGTTCCGGGCGTACGCGGCTGCGTCCTCGCGGGGGTCGACGGACGCCTGATCGGCCACGACCTCGCCGTCGGCCCCGAACCGCTGGATCTCGCCGCCCTCGCCGCGACCACCTTCGGGGTCGGCCGCCAGTGCGGCCTGACCCTCCGGCAGGGCCCCCTGCGCGAACTCACGGTGCACAGCCACCAGGGCTACTTCACCGTGTACGAGGTGAGCGACGAGGTGCTGCTCGCCGTGCTCGGAGACGACCAACTGAACGTCTCCTGGCTGCACCTGGAGGCGCAACCGGTCGCCGAGCGCCTCGCTGACCTGCTGCACGTTGGCGGCACCACGTAGCAGCATGGGCTGGGGCCGGTGCCGGGTTCTCCCCGGCGCCGGCCACCCGCCCACCGCCCGGCCCCGGCACGGCCCGGCGCCTCTCAGGCGATCATCAGGTACCGGGTGACCACCCCGGCGGCGGCGGTGACCGCCTCCCGCAGGGTCGCGGCGGCGTCGATGATCCCCGCGTCCAACGCGGTCACGTAGGTCCCGGAGACCATGTCGAAGGTGATCCCCGGACCGCGTCGGCGCAGGTCGGCCGGGCCGGCGACGGGATTGCGCCCGGCGTTGCGCATCAGCTCCTGGTACGGCGCCTCCAGCGCGCCGACCACCACCGCGTACCCGGCCGCCTCGTCGCCGCCGCGCGAGCGCCGGTCGCCGATCCGGCCGGCGACGGTGAGCAGGGCGGCCCCGCCCCCCGGAACCAGTCCCCACTCGACGGCGGCCCGCGCGGTACGGACCGCGTCGTCGATCTGCCGCTTGCGCTTCTTCAACTGTCCCTCGGTCGACTCGCCGACCCGGATCACCGCCACCCCGCCACTGAGCCGGGCCAGCCGGTCCCGCAGCAGCTGGCGGTCCGCGCCCGGGTCGTGCCGGTCCAGGTCGGCCCGGATCTGCCCGATCCGCCGCCGGATCGCCTCCCGGTCGCCCGCCCCGTCCACCAGCGTGGTGTGCCGGCGCGTCGTGATGACCCGGCGGGCCGTGCCGAGCAGCCCGGCGACGTCCTCGGCCGAGCCCTGCGGGGTGTCGCCGACCACGGTGGCCCGGGTGAGCACGGCCAGGTCCTCCATCAGCGTCCGGCGCTCCTCGTCCGGCCAGTACAGCCGTACCGCGACCGAGTTCAGCCGCTGCCGCACCTTGCCGACGATCAGGGCGGTCAGCGCGGCGTCCCGGATGTCGTGCGCGAAGACCGCCAGCGGGCGCCCCTGCCGGCCGGCCGCCTCCAGGAACGCTTCCAGCGCCCGTACGGTGCCCAGGCGCTGGTCGACGATGAGGATGGCCGGTTCGTCGAGCACCGCCTCGGCCTCCTCCGGATCGGTCACGAAGTACGGCGAGACGTGCCCGGCCGGCACCCGCATCCCCTCGGTGAGTTCGAGTTCGAGGCCGAACAGGTTGCTCTCCTCGACCGTGATCACGCCGTCCTTGCCGACCTTCTCCATCGCCGCCGCGAGCAGGTCGCCGATCACCTCGTCCCCGGAGGCGATCGTGGAGACCGCCCGCAGGTGCTCCTTCGTCTCCACCGGCACCGCGATGGCGGCCAGCTCGGTGAGCACGTCCAGGGTGGCCGACTCGATCCCCCGGCGCAGGGCCACCGGGTTGGCGCCGGCCCGCAGTGCCGCCGAGGCGGCGTCCATCATGGCCTGGGCCAGCACGACGGTGGTGGTGGCGCCGGCGCCGACCCGGTGCCGTACCCCCTCCACCAGCTCCCGCACGTAGCTGGTGCCGATCGCGTCCCGGGTGTCGTGCGCGGTGAAGATCCGGACCACGCTGGTCGCGTCGCCCAGCTCGTGGTACGCGCCGGTCTCGTCCTCGACCAGCACCCGCCGGCCGAGCGGGCCGTAGGTCCGGCGGACCAGGTCGGCGCCGGCCCGGAAGCCGCGCGCGACGATGGCCTGGTGCCGGTTGTAGTTGGTCGGCCGGGGCGGGGCGGACGACTTGGCCACCTCGCCCCGGCCACCGGTCCGGCCGCCGGCACCGTCGCGCGAGGCCGCCATCGCGTTCGCCAGGTAGATGTGCGGCTCGGCGTTGTACGCGCTCCACTTCGGCTTCTGGTCCGGTCGGCGCCGGACCACCCCGTCGTGCACGTACCGGAACAGCTCGTCCACCCCGATCCGGCCGTCGCCGTCGAGGTCCGCCCCGCCGGTCGCCAGCCCCTCCAGCAGGACGTCGGTGAAGATCGAACCGCGCGGCGCCGACTCCACCAGGCCGTCGGACTCGAAGGCGTACTCGTAGCTGTCACAGGCGCTGAGCACCACGTACCCGCGCCCGACCTGTCCCTCCAGTGCGCCCTGCGGGGCGGCCTTGAAGCCCTCGGCGAACGCCCCGGCGAAGCAGCAGTCCAGGACGAGCACCTTCGCGGCGGCCCGGCACGCCTCCAGTTGCTCGTTGACGAACGACCGCGAGATGGCGGTGCTCGCCGGCCGGGTCCGTACGGTGTTGGTGGCGGCGAAGTAGAGCCGGTGGAACGGGTCGACGATGCCGTGGCAGGAGAAGTAGACCAGCACCAGGTCGTCATTGGCCCGATCGGTGAGCAGGTCCTCGATCTCCCGCCGTACCTCGTTGTCCGCCGCGTCCTGGAGGGTGCGGACGGTGAAGTTGCCCACGGCCGGGTCCTCCAGCACCGCCGCCAGCCGCTCCACGTCCTGTTCCGGGGCCCGGAGCTGGTCCAGGGACGGATCGTCGTACTCCCCGACGGCGACGAGCAGCGCGTACCGGCCGACCCGCGGGCTAGTCGGCACCGGACCCGGCGCCGCTCTGCGTCGGGCCCGACGCTGGTGGTCCCGCCGTCGGCGCGACCCCCAGCCACTCCGCGATCGTCCGTTCGCTCTCCTCTGAGGGGTCGCTGATGGTCAGCGTCCGTTGGCCGTCGCGCAGGGTGATCCGCCGGGCGGAGCCGCGCTGGACGAAGGCGACCACCACCTGGGCCAGCGCGGCCACGGTGGAGGCCGAGAAGAGACCGGTGACCACCAGTTCGGCGAACGCCCCGGCCGAGCCGCCGCCCTTGGGCCCGCCGCCGGGACCCGGCCGCTGGCTGGGACCGAGGTCGAAGCGGTCGAGCGGGGCGGCGCGGGCCGGTGCCCGGCCGGGTCCCGTACCCTCGTCGCCGGGCCGGGCGACCTGGAGGATCGTTCGGGCGTGCAGCTCCCTGAGCAGCGCGGTGGCCGCCTCGGCGTCGTCGCGCACACTTCCGGGTACCGGCCCGGAAACCGCCAGGCTGAGCACACCACCAGTCATGGAGTAATCGTGTCGTGACTTTGAGTAATCACCTGTCGCGTATCCGTCACTCGACTGTCAGCCTCCCGACAGCGCCCCGTACGACATCCGCGCCACGCCGGGGGCCGACTGGCCAGGGCCGCCACCCCTGGGCGACCATGCCCCTATGCCCGAGTACGACATTCCCGGCCACCGGGAGCCGACCCGCTCCCCCGGCGGCACGGTGTACGGCCGCCGCCGGCGCCCGGATCCTCTGCTGCTGGCGGCCCTGGCCGTCGGTGCCACCGGCGTGCTGCTCGGCGTCCTCTTCGCCACCGGCCTGCTGACCGGCGGGGACGGGACACCCTCGGTCGCCGGGCTGCCGACGCCCGGTACCGACCGCTCGCCCTCGGCCTCGGGTGGGGCGGCGGCCGGCAGCAGCACCCCCGGCACCACGCCGGGTCCGACGCCCACCCCGAGCACCGCGCCGACCCTCGGCCCCACCGACGTACGGGTGCTGCGCTCGGCGGTCTCCGGCCTCTGCCTGGACGTCCTCGGTACCGGGAACCCCGAGGGGGCCGCCGCGCGGCAGGCGGCCTGCACCGGCGCCCCGAGCCAGCGCTGGCAGCCGACCCCGGTCGGCCCGGACGTCGTCACCCTGGTCAACACGGCGAGCGGAAAGTGCCTCGACGTGTACGGGGTGAGCCGGGACGACGGCGCGGCGGTGCAGCAGTGGTCCTGCAACGGCGGGGCCAACCAGCAGTGGCGGCTGGTCCCCGCCGGCACCGGCCCGGCCGCCGGCACCGGTCCGGTCGCGCTGGTCAGTGTCAACAGCGGCAAGTGCCTCGACCTGCCGGACGCCAACCCGGGCCCCGGGGTGCCGCTGCGGCAACTCAGCTGCCTGGGGACGCCGAACCAACAGTGGACGCAGCAGCCGAACTGACCGGGCCCGCACCGCCACCGACCGGGCTCGCACCGCCACCGGCCGGGCCCGCCCCGGCGGTCGCAGCCGGCCCGACGGCGGGGGCGGCGACGGCAGGGGGCGCGGCCACCGGGCGGCGCAGCAGCACCGAGAGCAGCGCGGCGCCGATCGCGAGCGCCCCGGCGGCGTACCAGGCGAGGGCGTAGTCGCCGAGCCGGTCCCGGACCAGTCCCGCGCCGGTGGCCGCGACCGCCGCGCCGAGCTGGTGGGAGGCGAAGACCCAGCCGAAGACCACCGCACCGTCCGCCCCGAAGTACTCCCGGCAGAGCGCCACCGTCGGCGGCACCGTCGCCACCCAGTCCAGCCCGTAGAAGACGATGAAGACCAGCATGCTCGGCCGCGCGGAGTCGGCGAACAGGCTCGGCAGCACCAGCAGCGACGCGCCACGCAGCGCGTAGTAGCCGCCGAGCAGGAGCCGGCTGTCCACCCGGTCGGTCAGCCAGCCCGAGGCGACCGTACCGACGATGTCGAAGAGCCCGACCAGGGCGAGCAGCCCGGCGGCGGTGGTCTGGGCCATCCCGTGGTCGTGCGCCGCCGGGATGAAGTGGGTGCCGACCAGGCCGTTGGTGGTGGCGCCGCAGATCGCGAAGCCGCCGGCGAGCAGCCAGAACGGCCGGGTCCGGGCGGCCTGGCCGAGCGAGCGGAGCGCCCGCGCCCCCGCCCCGCCGGCCGGGTCCGGGCGGCCTGGCCGAGCGAGCGGAGCGCCCGCGCCCCCGCCCCGCCGGCCGGGGCCGGGCGCGGCACGACCTCGCTGCCGCCGTAGGGCGGCAGGCCCAGATCCGCCGGGTGGTCGCGGAGCAGCCACCCCACCAGGGGTACGACCGCCAGCGCGGCCCCGGCCACCACGAGCGACGCGCTCCGCCAGCCGTACGCCTCGACGAGCCGGGCCAGCAGCGGCAGGAAGACGAGCTGCCCGGCCGCCCCGCCGGCGGTGAGGATGCCCGTGACCAGCCCCCGCCGGTGCACGAACCAGCGTCCGGTGACGGTCGCCACGAAGGCCAGCGCCATCGAACCGGTGCCGAGCCCGACCAGCACCCCCCAGCAGAGGATCAGCTCCGCGCTGGTCCGCATGAAGACGGTGAGCCCGCTGCCGGCGGCCACCAGGGTCAGCGCGACCGCCACCACCCGGCGGATGCCGAACCGGTCCATCAGGGCGGCGGCGAACGGCGCGGTGAGGCCGAACAGCAGCAGGTTGACCGAGACCGCGGCGGAGATGGTGGCCAGCGGCCAGCCGAACTCGGCGTGCAGCGGGTGCAGCAGGACGGACGGGGTGGCGCGGAACCCGGCGGCACCGACCAGCGCGACGAAGGCGACGGCGGCGACCAGCCAGGCGGGATGCAGACGGCGGGTACGGGTCACCGGGCCAGTCTGGGCCTTACCATCGAATGTCGACGAGTGGCCGGACAGCCATGATGCGCAAGAATCGGGCCACCTACCGGAAGGAGTCCGATCATGGGTACCGCGACCGGGACACCCGACTCGACCAGTACGGACGCCGCGTCGCCCGCCGTGGATCGGCCCGGACCGCATCGGATCGTGGTGCTGGCCCTCGACTCGGTGGTCGGGCTCGACCTGGGCGTTCCGGCGCAGGTCTTCGGCACCGCCCGGGACTCCGGCGGCACCCCGCTCTACGCCGTCACCACCGCCACCGCCGGCCGGCGGCCGGTGCGCAGCACCGCCGGCTTCCAGGTGCTCCCCGACCACGGCCTGTCGGTGCTGGACGAGGCGGACACCGTGATCGTGCCGGGCGTCCACGACGGCCCGGCGCTGCACGAGGGCACCGTCGACCCGGCGGTAGCCCGCGCGCTCCGCCGGGCCCACCACCGGGGCGCCCGGATCATGTCCATCTGCACCGGCTCGTTCGTGCTGGCCGCCACCGGCCTGCTCGACGGGAGGCCGGCCACCACGCACTGGGCGTACGCGGGTCGGTTCCGCGCGCTGCACCCCCGGGTACGCCTGGACCCCGACGTGCTCTTCGTCGACGACGGCGCGGTGCTGACCTCGGCCGGGGTGGCCGCCGGGATCGACCTCTGCCTGCACGTGATCCGGACCGACCACGGCAGCGGGGTGGCCAACCGGGCGGCCCGGCGCTGCGTGGTGCCGCCGTGGCGCGAGGGGGGCCAGGCGCAGTACATCCAGCGCCCGCTGCCGGAGAACGGCGACGCCGGCACCGCCCGGACCCGGGACTGGATCTCCCACCGGCTGCACGAGCCGCTGACCCTGCCGGCGATGGCCGCGCACGCCAGCATGAGCGTACGGACCTTCACCCGGCGGTTCCGGGCCGAGACCGGGCTCAGTCCGGCCCGCTGGCTGCTCCAGCAGCGCACCGAGCACGCCCGGCTGCTGCTGGAGAGCACCGACCTCGGGGTGGACCAGGTGGCCCGCCGCGCCGGCTTCGGTACCGCTGCCGCGCTGCGCCAGCAGCTGCACCGGCACATCGGGGTGGCACCGAGCACCTACCGCCGCACCTTCCGTGGCTGAGCTGCCGGCCGGATGAGGTGTTAGGAAGGGCCCCTTCCTATACAAAAAACGATAGGAAGGGGCCCTTCCTTACTCAGTCAGTTCGGGGCGTGTACGCCGTTCGCGGCGTAGTCCCGGGTGGCGCCACGGACGTACATCTGGGCGCTCTGGTTGCCGGAGAAGTACTGCTGGATGGAGCCGGCGAACCGCGTGGTCGAGGCGTTGCGGCCGTACACGTCGGTGTAGACCGTGGTGGCGCCGCTGTTCTGCACCTGGAAGGTGCCCGGCCGGAATTCCCGCAGGGTGCCCTTGAACGGCGAACGCGGGTCGTCCCAGGCGAGGTTCTGCCCGGCCTGGCGGGCCTGGTTGCAGTAGTCGCCACCCGCGAGGTCCGTGTAGCACAGGTCCACGATCCGGCCCAGGTTGTTGGGCTTGGACGGGTCGTAGTAGCGCGACGGGTTGACCACGTAGAACAGCGGCGCGATGCGGAAGTTGAGCCCGGCGCCCGTCACCTGGACGTCGGAGAACCAGAAGTCGTCCATGTCGGACACGGTGAACGGCACCGGGTTGGGGTAGAGCGGGTCGTAGTGGGTGCGGCCTTCCCGGATCGCCTGGATGCAGCCCGGCTCGGTGATCAGCCGGCCCAGCGACCGGGTGTCCGAGGGCGAGTCCGCCGGCACCGGGGGCGCGACGGTGATGAACTGGCCGCCGAAGCCCGGGCATTCGCTGGGGCTGAATCCCCCGGCCCGCCCGAGCGGGATCATCGCGTTGTACCGGGCCTCGGTGACCTGGCCGCCGTTGCTCGCGGTGCAGCGCTGGTTGAAGAGCAGCTCGTGGACGTTGTTGGTGAATGCGTCCGGCGAGTGGGTGCCCTGGTGGAACTTGAGCAGCACGTCGCAGACGGCGATCGTGGTGCCCTGGGGCGGGAAGAAGCTGGTGCCGTTGTCGCCCTGGATCACGTTGACGTTGTTGACCGTGAGGACCTTGTGCCCGACGTGGTCCTCGTGCCGGTGGCTGTGCTCGGCCATGTTGTCCAGCATCACCTCGCTGGTGAAGCCGAAGGCCGGCCAGTTGACCGTGCTGAACAGGTCCGACGGCCGGGGGTCGTCACCGTGTTCGTGCCCGAAGTTGCAGCCGCTCGGGTCCCGGCTCGGGTGCCAGGTCGGGTAGACCTTGCCGTCCGGCCCGTACGTCCAGTACCGCGCGTGGACCTGCACCGAGCACTCGCCGGAGCGCGGCAGGTAGCCCTTCTCGTTGGCGGTGGCGATCAGGTCGTACGCCCGGCTGGTGGGTGCGTCCGCCGGCGGCAGGGTGGTGCCCCAGTTCGGGTTGTCGGCGGCGGCGGGCGCGGCGACGGTGATGGCCGCTCCGCTCGCGGCGACCAGGGCGACCACGGCCGCGACTGATCCCAGCCGCGACCGATAGCGATGGAAGCGCATTGTTGATCCTCCAGGTGTGGTGGGGGCGGATCGACTGGAACGTGCTCCCCTCGGGGCGGGCGACCGTGCCGGACGGTGCGGAGCGAGTGCACCGTCCGGAAGGGTGGGAGCCACGCGATCGATTGACTTTCATCTATGTTACTCACCGTGCTAAGGGTGTCAATGTGAGCCGGCCGCCAACACCGTCCGCCCTGGCAGCACCTGCCGGGCGCCGGCCACGCCACGGCGGCACCGCACGGCATCAGGAAGCGGTCGGCGGATGACGGAGAGCGTCACGGAACGTCGCCGGCCGGCCAGAACGGTCCGCAGCACGGCCGCGATCGCAGGCGGCGACGCGGAGGCACCTTCGAGGCCGGCGTCTGCCGCGGAGACAGGGACGGACGCGCGGGAGGCTCCCCCGGGCAGAGGGAGCCTCCCGACGCTCAGCCGCAGGCGGTGCCGTTCATGGTGAAGGCCGTCGGCGCCGGATTGGGGCCGGTGTTCGAGGCGAGGAAGCTGAACGAGACCGTGCCGCCCGGCGCGATGCCCCCGTTCCAGCTCGCGTTGCGGGCGGTCACCACCGTGCCCTGCTGGCTGCCGACGGCGTTGTAGAAGCTGCCGGCCCGCTGCGCGGCGGGGAAGGTCCAGCCGACCGTCCACCCGTCGACCGGGCGGGTGCCGGTGTTGCTGAGGCTCACCGTGGCGTTGAAGCCGGTACCCCACTGCTCGTCGACCCGGTAGCTGACCTGGCAGGCGACCGGCGGGGCCGCGACCCCGAACGAGATCCGGTGCAGTTGGCCCGGCAGGTCGTTGACCAGGTACAGCTCGCCGTTGGCGTCCTCGCCGAGGCTGGTCGGCTGGATCGTCAGCTCGCCGAGCGCCCGGGTCTGGTAGGCGCCGCCGGGGGTGGCCGGCGGGCGGACCAGGAAGGCGCTGCCGGAGCAGTAGTCGGTGGCCAGGTAGGTGCCGGTGGCGATGTCGGCGAACTCCCGCCCCCGGTAGACGTACCCGCCGATCACGGCGCAACCGTCGGTCGAGGTCCGGTACGAGTAGATCGGGTCGACGTACGCGGCGCCGGTCTGGCACCGCTGCGGGTTGAACACCTCCGGACCCTCCCGGCAGGACCAGCCGAGGTTGGCCCCGCCCTGGTCGGCCGCGAGGTGGTCGATCTCCTCGTAGGTGCCCTGCCCGACGTCGGCGATCCAGAGGGAGCCGTCCGCCGGGTCGTGCGAGAACTTCCACGGGTTTCGCAGCCCGTACGTCCAGATCTCCGGGCGGGCGCCCGGGGTGTCGACGAACGGGTTGTCCTCGGGCACGCAGTAGGTGCGGCCGGCACACGGGCCGGAGACGTCCAGCCGGAGGATCTTACCGAGCAGGGTGGAGAGGTTCTGCCCGGAGTTGAGTATGTCGTCGGAGCCGCCGCCGTCGCCGATGCTCCAGTAGAGGTAGCCGTCCGGGCCGAACGTGACGTGCCCGCCGTTGTGGTTGGAGTACTGGGCGTGCGGCTGGGTCAGCACCACCTGCTCGGCGTCGGGCGGCACCGGCGTCTGGCCGGCGGTGTCCAGGACGAACCGGGACAGCGTCACCTCGCCGTCCGGCAGCGCCGTGTACGCGACGTACAGGGTGTGGGTCCGGGCGAAGTCCGGGGTGGTGACGAGGCCGAGCAGGCCGCGCTCGTTGCCGGAGGTGTCGACCCGGTCGGTGATGTCCAGCAGCGGGGCGGCGGCGAGCCCGGTCGTCGGGTGGTACACCCGGATCGTGCCCTGCTTCTCGGCGATCAGCAGCCGGCCGCTGCCGTCGTCGGGTGCGGTGATCGCGGTCGGGCGTTGCAGTCCGAAGGCGACCTGGGTGCCGGTGACGGTGAGCTGGTCGAGCGGCGGGACCGCGGCCGCCTCGACCCGGTCGGGGGCGTCGGCCGCGGGCCGGGCCGCCGCAGACGGCGCTCCGAGGGCGACGAGCGGCCCGAGCAGGGCGACCGCGCCCGCCAGGCAGAGCCGCCCCAGAGATTGACGTCGCAGCATATCGACTCCCATCGGTTAACAGGAACGTAATGCCGCAGTGCACCCCTAGATCCGCCCGTCCCAGAACGTGGGAACGCTCCCACGCATCACTCCACCGTGGATCCTGGTGTTCCGGCGACGCCCCGACGACCCCGGAACACCAGCATCCCGGCGGGTCAGCGGCGGCCCCGGCGGGCCCGGAGGTAGTCCGAGACGACGTACTGGCCCAGGTCGGCCAGTTCCGGGGTGAAGACGCGTCCGCCGGAGCGCCGGGCCACCGCGTCGACGAACCGGCGCAGCCCCGGATCCTCGCCGAGCATGAAGAGGTTCATCGTGGCGCCGTACCGGGTCAGGTTGTCCACCTCGACCACGGTCGCCTCGATGGTCTCCCGCAGCGGCGGCCAGTTGAAGACCGCCTCCCCGTCGTCGGGATCGAGGTGCGCGGTCGGCTCGCCGTCGGTGACCACCAGCACCACCGGCTCGGCACCGGCGTGCCGGCGCAGGTGCCGGCCGGCCAGCCGCAGCGCGTGCTGGAGGTTGGTCCCCTGCACCATGTCCGGCTCCACCCCGGCCAGCTCCTGCTGGGTCAGCGGCATCGCCTCCCGGCCGAAGCCGATGATCTGCAACGAGTCCTGCGGGAACCGGGTGGCGACCAGATGCGACAGCGCCAGCGCGGTCTGCTTCATCGGCCCCCAGCGCCCCTCCGAGATCATCGAGAAGGAGAGGTCGACGCAGAGCGCCACCGCCGCCGAGGCGCGCCGTTCCGTCTCCACCACCTCGAAGTCCTCGACCGCCAGCGTCACCGGCACCCCGGCGCCGGACCGCGCGACCGCCCGGGCCACCGTACGGACCACGTCGAGCGGCTGCTCGTCGCCGTACTCCCAGGGGCGGGACGCCCCGGTGACCTCACCGGCGGCGCCGGCCGAACGCAGCTCGTGCTGGCCCCGGCGCCCGGTCGACAGGTCGGCGAAGATCCGCCGCAGCGCGGTGCCGCCCAGCCGGCGCAGCGCCTTCGGGCTCAGCGTCAGCCCGTCCGCGCCCCGGCTCACCCAGCCCTGCCGGCGCAGCTCACGTTCCAACTCCCGCAGCCGGCGTACGTCGTCGGCGGCGTCCCGGCCGAGGGTGCGCCGTACCGCCTCCACGTCGACGTCGTCCAGGGTCGCCCCCGGATGCTCCTGCCCGAGCTGGTCCAGCAGGTCGTCCAGGTCGGCGATCTCGCCCAGCGCCCCGGCCGCCTCGCCGTAGCCCAGCGGCTGGTCGCCCCGGACCCGCTCCCGGCGGTCCCAGGCCAGGTCCGGCCGCAGCGCGCGCAGGTTGGCGTCGAGCGCGGAGAGCTGGCCGGCCAGCTCCGGGCCGAGTGCGGACTCCATCAGAGCGGACAGCTCCTCGCGCTGGCTCGGCGACAGCGACCGCATCAGCCGCTCCCCGGCCGCCGCCCGCCGGGCCAGCGCGTCGACCAGCTCGTCCACCGTCTCCGGCCGCTCCGGGAAGAACCCGCCGTGCCGCCGCATGAACTCGGCGAACGCGTCGGTGGTGTCCTCGCCCCGGTCGTGCCGGGCCAGCAGGTCGTTGAGGTCGCCCAGCATCTGTGCCAGCTGTCGCTGCGCGGCGGGGTCGGCGGCGGCGCCGCGCATCGCGTCCCGCAGGCCGCTGAACCGCTGCTCCAGCACGTCCCGGCGCAGACCGTCGAGGATCCGTTGGTAACTGGCCCGGGCCTCGTCGCTGGCCCACTCGTAGCCGGAGAGCTCCTCCACCGCCCGCGCGGTCGAGGAGGGCAGGTTGTCCAGCACCGCCTCGGCGAACCGCGCCGCGTCGTCGTCCCGGCCGCGCAGTTCGTCGCGTTCGGCGGCGAGCGCCTGGTCGAGCAGGGCCTGCGACCGGGTGACGGCACCGTCCAGGTCACCCCGGCGCATCGCCTCCCGCCGCAACCGGCGGGCCCGGGCGAGCACGTCGTCCAGCCCGCCCCGCCCCTGGAGGCCGCGCCGCAGCAGGTTGCGCAGCGCGTCGCGCAGGCTGCCGCCGTCCAGCACCTCGGCGCCGACCGAGTCGACCGCGGCCCGGACGTCGTAGGGCGGCGCGAGCGGGTCCGGCCCGCCGCGCCAGGAGCCGTACCGGAAGCGGTTTCCGCCGGCCACGGTCAGGCCCGGTCGTCGTCGCGGTCCGGGCGCCCGCCGAGGTCCCGGCCGCCGCCCGGCCGACGGCCGGCGTCCGGGCTGCGCCCGCCGTAGCGGGTACGGCCCTCGTCGGTCACGTCCTTGGCCAGCCGGCGGGTCAGGTGCAGCCCCTCCAGCACGAACTCGATGCCGGCGGCGGCCTCCCCCGGGGTGGGCGCGTCGCCGAGGCCGAGCCGGTCCAGCGCCTTGGCCAGCCCCGGTACGGTGCCGACCTGGCGCAGCAGCTCCGTCGCGCCGACCAGCTCACCGGTCTCGATCACCGCCCCCTCGCCGACCAGCGCGGTGAACCCGGAGAGGTCCAGCCCGGCCAGCCGGGCCCGGAACGTCTCGGCGGTGGCGGTCCGCAGCAGGTGGCCGAGGATCTCGATCTCCCGCCCCTCCTCGCCGCTCTCGAACTCGACCTTGCCGCGCAGGGTGCTGGTCACCGACACCGCGTCACCGACCCGGGCGACCGCCTCGCGGTCCGGGGCGTCGTTCAGCAGACCGGCCCGGCGCAACGCGGCGGCGGAGACGGTCTCGGCGGCGGCGATGGCGAACCGGGCCGAGACCCCGGAGCGGGGATCGACCGACGGCGACTCGCGCACCGCGCGGGCGAACCGGGCCAGCACCTCCAGCACGTGTTCCGGGACGGCCGCGACCAGCGCCGCCTCCTGCCGGATCAGCGCCAGCTCCAGCTCCAGGTCGACCGGGTAGTGGGTACGGATCTCGGCGCCGAACCGGTCCTTGAGCGGGGTGATGATCCGGCCCCGGTTGGTGTAGTCCTCCGGGTTGGCGCTGGCCACCAGGAGCAGGTCCAGCGGCAGCCGGAGCTGGTAGCCGCGTACCTGGATGTCGCGTTCCTCCAGCACGTTGAGCAGGGCCACCTGGATCCGTTCGGCCAGGTCGGGCAGCTCGTTGACCGCGAAGATGCCCCGGTTGGTCCGGGGTACCAGCCCGAAGTGGATCGTCTCCGGATCGCCGAGGGTACGGCCCTGGGCGACCCGGATCGGGTCCACGTCGCCGATCAGGTCACCGACGCTGGTGTCCGGGGTGGCCAGCTTCTCGCCGTACCGCATCGAGCGGTGCAGCCAGCCGACCGGCAGCTCGTCACCGGCTTCGGCGACCGCGCGGCGGGCGGCCGGGGTCAGCGGGTGCATGGGGTGCTCGTTCAGCTCGGAGCCGCGGATCACCGGGGTCCACTCGTCCAGCAACTGCCCCAGTGACCGGATCAGCCGGGTCTTGCCCTGGCCGCGCTCGCCGAGCAGCACCATGTCGTGCCCGGCCAGCAGCGCGCGCTCCACCTCGGGGAGCACGGTGTCGTCGTAGCCGACGATGCCCGGGAAACGGGGCTCGCCGGAGCGCAGCCGGGCGAGGAGGTTGTCCCGCAGTTCCTGCTTGACGGTGCGGTAGCGCGCTCCGGTGGCACGCAGCTCACCGAGCGTGCCGGGCAGGTCGGCGGGTGGGGTGGGTGGGACCTGGGAGGCTCAGTCACCCACCTACGCTAGCTCTGGTTCCCGGCAAACGCGGACGACGCCGGTCCGCCGGCGCCCCCGCCCCCGGCCCGACCGGGCGGCCCGGCCGCCCCCGTCGGTCGGCCGGGCCGCCCGGGCGCGCCGATCAGGCGTCCCGGCCGCAGTCGGCGCAGCCGCCCCGGCGGCGCAGGTGGTAGCCGAGGGTGGCGGCGCCGAGGGCAACCCCCCAGACCGGCCAGAGCGCCATCGGGATCATCATCAGGGTGCCGCCGCCCAACTCGGCCCAGAGTTCCGGCTGCCCGTAGAGGCCCAGGCCGGCGGCGGTCACCGCGACCGCGACCCCGCTGGCCGGTACGACCGCGAGCGTGATCGGCACCCGGCGGCCGGCCAGCCCGACCATCCAGCGGGGGAAGCGCTCCCCCCAGCGCTGCACCAGGCCCAGGGTCAGGACCGCGCCGATCAGGGCGAAGCCGCCGAGCCCGGCACCGGCCCAGACGATCCCGCTGTCCTGCATCTGCCGGAGGAACTCCTCGGTGATCCCCAGCGGGACGCCGGCCGCCCAGGCCAGCCGGGTGACCGCGTAGAGCACCGGGATCACCGCCGCGGTCCAGGCCGCCCACCGGCCCCAGCGAGCGGCCGACGCCGCCGAGGTCCAGGCCGTGCCGCGCTCACCCCGTCCGCAGGCCGGGCAGGAGCCGGCGGTACGGCGCTGCCAGGTCAGCGCGGTCCGGGCCAGCAGCACCCCGATCGTTGCGGCGAGCACCTTGGCGCCCAGCGCCACGGTGAGGAGTTCGGAGTAGTCCACCGGCGGCCAGCCGAACGGCGCGCCGAGGATGAGCATCGGCGCGTACCCGGCGTACATCAGCACCTGCACGTCCGGCACCACCAGCAGCAGGACGGCGGCGACCAGCCACAGGTGGCCGAGCAGGGCGGAACGGGGTACGCCGCGCAGCCGTACCGCGTGCGGGCCGGCCATGGCCAGGGCGGTGACGGCCGCGCCGAGCAGCAGCACGGCGAAGGCCGGGGCGGCGACCTCCGCCGGCACCCGCCAGAGCAGGCTGGCGGAGCCGTCCGGGTCGGCGACGCCGAACGGGTAGCCCCGGCCGGTGACCGTCCAGAGCAGGGCGACGAGCCCGGCGAGCGCCGCCGATCCGGCCGCGAGGTGGCCGACCCACGCCGACCACGGAGGCGGCGGTACGGGTGGAGCCGTCGCCTGGGGCGACGGGGTGACTGTGGACATGCGTGCCTCCTCGGGGTGACCCGGCTGCGGCCGGGCGGCCCACGCGGGGCCGTGCTGTCACCATCGCGAGGACGGGCGCCGGAAACCTCCCGTGCCGGGGGTAACCGCCTCCCCCACCCGAGGGAGCGCCGTCAGGTCGAGGTAGCGCCGTCAGGTCGTCGGGGGGCGGCGACGGGTGAGGAGTCCCAGCCGGAGTGCGCGGAGCAGGGTGCCGGGGTGGCTCAACACACTCGGGTGGTCGAGCATTGTGGTGACCCGGTTGAACCGGGAGCTGATCACGGGGTCGAATCTGGACACCCGGAAGACCAGGTCCCCGACCCACCTGGTGATCCGGTAGCCGCGCGGGTAGGGGCCGTTGACGTGCGGCAACTCGATGTCGGCGGCGGTGGAGATCTGCCAGGCGGCGTCGACCACGACCCGGACCTGCCGGAAGTACGCCCACGCCGGCTCTTCGTGCGGCCGTGGCCCCGAGCGCAGGTACGCGGAGAGGCAGGAGGCGTGCAGCGTCGCGGAGCTCATGCCCTGCCCGTAGACGGGGTTGAAGGAGGCGACCGCGTCCCCGGTGGCGACCAGTCCGGCGGGGAGCCGGTCCAGCTCGTCGAAGTCCCGGCGCCGGCTGTCCGCCTGGTGGTAGGTGACCACGTCGCCGATCAGCTGGCCGCGCTCGGCGATCTGGCCGAACATCGGCGGGAAGTGGTTCCGGCAGCGGGCCACGAAGTCGGTGACGTCGCGGGTCGGCCGGTCCTGGTCGTACCCGGAGACCAGCATGATCCAGCGGTCCCCCTCGACCGAGTTGATCCCGCCGATCCGGGCGGTCCGGTCTCTGGCCGGGGTGGTCTGGGAGACCACCACCCAGGTGTCGCTGACCTGCTCGTCGCGTTTGTAGAGCGCGGTCGCGTAGTTGAGCTTGATCGGCATCCGGCGCATCGGCGGGCGGGGCCACCCGTCGGCTTCGAGCCAGTCGCTGAGCCGGCTGGACCGGCCCATCGCGTCGACCACCAGGTCGGCGTCGCACACGACCGGTTCGGTGCCGCCCTCGGGCACGTACCGGGCCCCGGTCACGCGCGGGCCGGCGAAGACCAGGCCGTCCGCCCGGCCGTACACCATCCGGATGTTGTCGACGGCGAGGGTGCGCCGCCGGACCAGCGTTTCGAGGAACGGCCTCGTGGTGATCAGCATCGGGCCGGTGGGTGCGGGGCGGGGCGGCAGCCCCAGCTCCCCGTTGACGAAGATCTTCGCGGTGGCGGCGTCCGACGGCGGCAGCGGGGCGCCGAGGGCGAACGCCTGCTCGGCGAAGCCGGGGAACCAGCGTTCCAACTGCATCTGGCCGGAGGGGAGCAGGGCGTGCACCTGACTGCCCTGCGGTACGCCCGGTCGGGGCCCCCGGTCGACCTCGGAGGGGTCCCGCTCGATGATCAGGACCTCCTCGGCGTGGTCGCTGAGCACCCGGGCCGCCATCAGCCCGGCGATGCTGCCGCCGAGCACGACCGCCCGGCGCAGCACCACCGAGGTCTCGGTCGGCGGCTTCGCGGTCGCTATCGCGGCGAAGACCCGTGACGGTGAGGGGGACACTGGCCAGCTCCTTGGGGTACGCGGGGATGTCAGCGGTCGAGCGCGGCGAGGACCGGACGTAGCTGGCCGACCGGGTCGTCACCGACCGGGCGCAGCACCACGGTGTGCGCGCCGGCGTCCCACAGGGAGCGGACCGCGTCGGCGGCGGTCCCGGCGGTGCCGCCGGCCACGAACACCTCGTCCGGGGTGGTGCCGAGCCAGCCGGCCTGCCCGGCCACCAGCGATCGCAGCGCCGCGGTGGCGGCGTCGGAGCGGGGGTCGGCGCCCAGGAACGCGAGCACGATCAGCTCGTGGGGCGGCTCGTCCGAGGGCCGCTGCTCGGCGATCTGCGCGAGCGCCCGGGTGAGCGCGGCGGGGCCGTGGCCCTCGGCGATGACGGTGCCGTCGGCCACCCGGCCGGAGAGCCGCAGCGAGCGCGGCCGTACGACTCCGGCGACGACCGGCGGTGCTACGGCCGGCGGGTGCACCAGCCGTACGGCGTCGAGGTGCACGGTGCTGCCGTGCAGGGTGACGGTCTCGCCGCGCAGCAGCGCCCGTACCGCCGTGATGGTCTCCTCCAGCAGCGCGAGCGGGTGCGGGGTGGCCGCGCCGACCTGCCGCATCCAGCCGGTGACCCCGTGCCCGATCCCGGCGGCGAGGCGTTCGGGGAACATCCGGGCCAGCGCCGCCAGTTCCATGGCCAGCAGGGCCGGGTTGCGCAGTGGCGCCGGGGCGATGCTGATGCCGACCCGGATCCGGCCGGTGGCGGCGAGCGCGACGGCCGCCGAGGCCATCGAGCCGGTCCAGCCGAGGTCCTCCACGACCCACAGGTCGTCCACGCCCAGCGCCTCGACCGCGCGGGCGAAGTCGGCGAGGTGCTCCGGCGGCCGGTCCCGGTCGTACAGCACGCCGATCTGTCGGTTCCGTGGTGTCCTCATCGGCCCATGATGGCGGTACGCCGCTACCGGGCGGGGTCGTCCGGTGCCGCCGCCTCGAACAGGGCCACGCAGCCTCGCACGGTGACCCGGACGTCCTGGAACCGGGCGTCGAGCTGGGCACGGAGCCCGGCCAGGTCGTCGCCGTGGTTGTGGAAGATGCCCCGGGCGTTGTAGATCCGCATCAGCCGGCGGGCCGGTGCCGTGGTCGGTACCCCGGAGGAGAGGATGGTGCTGCCGAAGAACCGCCCACCGGGGCGCAGCGCGGTCTTGGCGTTGTCGAGGACGGCACCCTTCTCCGCCCAGGTGCCCGGCAGGCAGTGCAGCAGGAAGTTCGCCCCGACCGAGTCGTAGCCGCCGGCCCGGAGCCGGTCGTCGTCGAAGGGCAGCGGCTGGAGTACGTCGGCCCGGATCGTCGTCGGCCGGTAGCGGGCGATCCGCGCCGCGCTCACCCGCAGCACGGTCGGGTTCATGTCGGCCAGGGTCAGCGTCGGCGCGGGGCCGGGGAAGCGGCACCGGTCCGGGAAGTAGGCGGTGCCGGCGCCGAGTTCGAGGTGGCGTTCGCCGACGTTGCGGTCGTAGTTGGCGAGCATGAGCCGCTTCGGGCACCGCCAGATCAGCCGGCAGGAGAATCCGAGGACGTACAGGTCGTAGCCCGCCAGCACCGTCCGGTTGTAGACGGCCTGCCCGGCGATGACCTCGTCGCGCGCCATCCGCACCACCTCCCCGGCGGATGGTGTCACGTCGGCTCGTCGGCTTCTGTCAGCCCCCCGACGCCGGTGGCGGTTGTCGATCCCGTAGGCGGGCGCGGGCGATCTCCAGCCGGGGTTTCGGCCAGCCGAGGAATCGGGCGTACATCCGGGCGGGGTCGGGACCGGGGTTGGGGTTGAGCAGGTGGAGGTCGTCCATCGCGTCCTGCAGCATGCTGGCGAGGTAGACGTGCAGCGCGATCGGGTCGTTGACGTATTCGATGGTGAGCAGGCTGCGCGCGGTCAGGCAGGGCCAGTCGACGGCGCAGATCCGGCAGAGCCAGATCGGGCGCCGGGGCGTGTGCACCGGTTGCGCCGGTTGCCCGTCGCGGTCGGCGGTGGTCATCGGGCACCGTCGGAGATGGCCGTCGGCGCGTTCCAGGCCCGGAAGTGGCCGTGGTTGACCGGCCGGGCCCGCCCCCGGACCGTCGCCACCGGCGGCAGTGCCGGCGTGGCGGGCCGCCGCTGGTCGCGGCAACCCCACGGCTCGCCGCAGCGGCAGTAGCGCCAGAGCCGTCGCCAGTCCGGGCCGTGTCGTTCCGGGGTACGTCGTAGCCAGCTCACACTCGCGCCTCCTTCTCGGAGTTCGGAGCGGGGACCGCCGCGGATGGGGAGGAGGGGAAGTTTCCGCGACGGTCCCCGGTAGTGACACTCTGCTGTAGACGGCACTACCCTGAGCCCGTTCTGTGTCGGACGAAGCAAGCCGTATTCGCGCAAATCCCGCCGGTCCGCGCCCTGTCAGGAGGACGTCAGTGGAGCACTCGCCGATGCTCGAACACTTCGCCGAGGAGTTGCGCCTCGCCCGGGCCACCGCCGGGGTGTCCCAGGCGGCGCTGGCCGAGGCGATCAGCTATTCGCCGACGCTGGTGGCGAAGGTGGAGACCTGCGAGCGCCGGCCGAGCCTGGACTTCGCCCGCCGCTGCGACCGGTTCTTCGAGACCGACGGCCGCTTCGAACGGATCCAGAAGAAGATCACCCGCGAGATCGTGGTGCGCTACTTCCGCGAGTGGGCCGGCATCGAGGCGGAAGCCAAGGCGCTGCGCTGGTTCGAGCCGTCATACGTGCCGGGGCTGTTGCAGACCGAGGCGTATGCCCGAGCGGTTCTGTCCGGGCCGGGGTTGCTCTCTAGCGATGAGGTCGAGGAGCAGGTGATCGCGCGGCTGGACCGGCAGGAGATCCTGACCCGGGACAAGCCGCCGCTACTCACCTTCGTGCTCGATGAATACGTGCTGCGCCGCCGCATCGGTGGGCCGGCGGTGATGCGCGATCAACTGTTGCATCTGGTGAAGGTCGGCAGCGGTGTGCCCCAGGTGAAGATCCACGTGGTGCCGGCCTCGGTCGGCGCCTACGCCGGGTTGGACGGCCCGTTCATCCTTGCCACCCCGCTAACGGGCGAGCCGGTCGCCTACTTCGAGGGACACTGGACCGGCCAGATGGACGACCGACCGGACTTCGTGGGCCATATGATCGACATCTGGGAGACCGTCCGGAGCGTGGCACTGCCCCACCAGCAGTCGCTCGACCTGATCGCGGAGGTGGCGGAGACGTGGAGTTGACCGGCGCTCAGTGGCGCAAGAGCAGCCGCAGCAACAGCAGCGGCGGTGCCTGCGTGGAGGTCGCGGACAACCTGCCCGGCCTGGTCGCGGTCCGCGACAGCAAGGACCCGACCGGCCCCACCCTCACCTTCGGCCCCACCGCCTGGCGCGGCTTCCTCAGCGGACTCGCCCGCCAGCACTGACTTCGGAGGTGTCAGCGAGATGAAGCTGACCGGCGCCGCGTGGCGCAAGAGCAGCCGCAGCAACAGCAGCGGCGGTGCCTGCGTGGAGGTCGCGGACAACCTGCCCGGCCTGGTCGCGGTCCGCGACAGCAAGGACCCGACCGGCCCCACCCTCACCTTCGGCCCCACCGCCTGGCGCGGCTTCCTCAGCGGACTCGCCCGCCAGCACTGACTTCGGAGGTGTCAGCGAGATGAAGCTGACCGGCGCCGCGTGGCGCAAGAGCAGCCGCAGCAACAGCAGCGGCGGTGCCTGCGTGGAGGTCGCGGACAACCTGCCCGGCCTGGTCGCGGTCCGCGACAGCAAGGACCCGACCGGCCCCACCCTCACCTTCGGCCCCACCGCCGGGCGCGGCTTCGTCTCCGGCGTCACCCGCCGGCCCTGACTCCCCGCCGGAAGTCAGTTGCCGAATGAGCGCGATGCCTGTCAGGCATAGATATGCCTCAGAGGCATCACGTTCAACCGGCATGTAGCCGCCGGCCGAGCCCCGGGGCCGAGCCGCCGGGGCCGTGGCGTCGGGGCCGTGGCGTCGGGGCCGTGGCGTCGGGGCCGTGGCGTCGGTCAGCGGAGCGGCCGGTAGCTGATGTGCGTGACCAGCGACGCCGCCCGGGCGGTGACGAGTTCGAGCTGTTGCGGCGGCACGCCGTCGAAGAGGCGTTCGCCGGCGCCGAGGGTGACCGGGGCGACGTGGGTGCGCAGCTCGTCGATCAGGCCGGCGGCGAGGTACTGGTTGACGGTGGCCGCCCCGCCGGCGATGGCCACGTCCCGATCACCGGCCGCCGTGCGCGCCTGGTCGAGGGCCGACTCGATGCCGTCGGTCACGAACGTGAACGTCGTGCCGCCTTGCATTGTCAGGGGTTCGCGCGGGTGGTGCGTCAGCACGAACACCGGGGCGTGGTAGGGCGGATCCTCGCCCCACCAGCCCGTCCAGCCGAGGTCCCACTCGCCCCGCACGGGTCCGAACATGTTGCGGCCCATCACGAACGCGCCGGCCGCGACGATCCGGTCCACCTCCGCCCTGTTCTCGTCCGGAGTCTCGAACATCCAGGCGTGCAGCCGGTCGGTCGGGCCGTCGCCGAACGGCTTTTCCGCCGTCTGGCCGGAACCGGCGACGAAGCCGTCGGCAGAGATCGAGATGTCGCAGACCACCCGCTGGCTCATGAAACTCTCCGTCCCATCGCTACTGATTGCATCTAGCAATCGGTACAGGTGCGACAGTAGTCCATCCGGTTGTAGACTGCAATCAGTATCTGGAGGGAAGGCGGAGCATCGTGGTGGAGCAGCAACGGTCGGGCTGTCCGATCAACCTCTCGGTGGAGGTCCTCGGCGACAGGTGGTCACTGGTGATCATCCGCGACATGATGTTCGGCAACCGCCGGCACTTCCGCGAGCTGCTGCACGGCTCCGAGGAGGGGATCGCCTCGAACATCCTCGCCGACCGCCTCCACCGGCTCACCGAGCGCGGCCTCGTCTCCCGAGCCCCGGACCCGAGCCACAAACAAAAGGTGATCTACAGCCTCGCCGAACCCGCCATCCAGCTCGTCCCGGTGCTGGCCCACCTCGGCGCCTGGGGACGGCGCCACCTGCCGGTCACCCGCGAGCTGGCGATCCGTGCCGAACTGCTGGAGCGGGGCGGCCCCGAGCTGTGGGACGAGTTCATGGACGAACTCCGCGAGCAGCATCTCGGCATCCCCCGGCCGGCCGGTCGCGAGTCCGTCTTCACCCGGTTGACCGAGGCGTACGAGGCGGAACTCGCCCGGGGCTGACGCTCGGACCGGGCCGCACCTTCATCGACCTTCTCGGTAGGCTGCCCGGGTGAACCAGCCCCCGCCCGAACCGCCCGTCGGACCCGGTCAGCCCGCTCCCCCGTACCAGCAGGCCCCGCCGCCTCCGGCGAAGAGCCGGCGCCCGCTGGTGATCGGGCTGGTCAGCGCGGCCGTCGCGGTGGTGCTCTGCCTGGGCCTCGGCTGCGCGGGTCTGGTCACCTACTACCTGCGCAGCGGCGAGAGCGACGACGCGTCGGGCCCGGCCGGCCGGCCCCCGGCCCCGTCGTCGGCCGGATCGTCGCCACGCAACCCCACCTCGTGCGGCGCCGGCACCCGACCGACGCAGCCCGAGACCAGTGTGGTCGGGACGCCGGACTTCGCCGCGGCACCCACCAGCGGCACCGCCACGATGCGGATCGGGACCAACCTCGGGCCGATCGTCATCACCATCGACCGGGCCCGCACGCCGTGCACGGCGGCCAGCTTCCAGCACCTCGCCAACCGGAAGTTCTTCGACCAGAGCCGCTGCCACCGGCTGGTCACCGAGGGAATCTTCGTCCTCCAGTGCGGCGACCCGACCGGCACCGGGCAGGGCGGGCCGGACTACCAGTTCGCCGACGAGAACCTGGACGGTGCGCGGTACACCCGGGGCGTGGTGGCGATGGCGAACGCCGGTGCCGGCACGAACGGCAGCCAGTTCTTCATCATCTACCGGGACAGTGACCTGCCGCCGAACTACACCCCGTTCGGCACCGTGACGAGCGGGCTCGACATCGTGGAGCGGGTCGCGGCCGGCGGCCACGACGACTCCTTCGGAGCGGCCGGCGGCGGGGTGCCGAAGGTCGCCATCACCATCCAGACGCTCACCGTCGACTGACCCACCCTTCTCGGACCCCACCCTTCCCGGGCCGCATCAGAAGATGTGAATACCCGACAGTAAACGGGGTCGAGAAGTGTTGCCTTCCATCGATATCCTTTCACTCAGCTATCGGGGATAGCGATGGAAGGGGGCACACGGGGGAGCCGGCCGACCTGACGGCCGATGGTCGCGATCTCTGATCCGACCACTGTCGATTCGGGCAGTTCAGCCCCGATAGCACGATCATCTTTCTCTCGCGGCAGCAGCACCCAGCCGCAATTCCTGCTATTCACCTGCGCATTCTTCGCCATGCGCCGACCTGGCATGCCCTGAACTCATAGCGCACCGAGTTGTTTCTGCGCTGACATCGTCATGCCCTGATCGGTTCCTGGCGACCGATGTGGCCGATCACTACGGCCAGGACATTCCGACGAAGGGTACGGGTGGCGTGGAACGCTACAGACGGTTCATCAGCTTCGGATTGTTACCGACCTTGGTGCTCAGCCTGGCGGCTGTGGCACCGACGCCGGCCGCCACGGCAGCGCCCGCCGCCGCGAAAGCCCGGCCGGAGACGACGCCCCGCTCGGACGGACCCCGCCCGGCGGTGGCCACCTGCCCGGCGCCGACCCGCTCGCCCGCGACCACCTCCGCCCGGCAGGCGCCGGCCCCCCGGGCGCTCCGCTCGACGGCCGCGCTCCAGGTCGACGCCGCCTACTCCGCGCCGGACGCGCCTCGCCGGATAATTCCCGGCGACGAGTACCCGATCCAGGTCACCGTCCGGAACACCACCGACGCGATCCTGCCGAAGAGCAGTTACGTGCTGTCGTACCGCTGGTTCAGCCCCGACGGGCGGGACCGCACCGGGACCAACCGGCTGGAGACCGCCCTGCCGACGGACCTGGCGCCCGGGGCGTCGGTGCTGGTGGAGGCGAAGGTCAAGGCACCGGGCGAGAGCCTGCTCGGCCAGGACCGCGAGCGCTACGTCCTCGCCTGGGACCTGCGGGACACCGACCGCCGCACCTGGCTCTCCGAGACCGCCGACGTGCCGCCGCTGCGCCAGGACGTCACCGTCGAGCACCTCACCTCCGACCAGCTCGGCCTGGAGAGCTTCTACCAGTACGCCGGCACCGCGACCGGGGCCGGCTCCGGCATCTCGGTGAACGCCTTCTCCGGCAACGCCGTCCTCGACTACAGCCCGATCGCCAACCCCAGCCGGGGGCCGGTCACCTTCGTCCGGCTCGCCTACAACAGCCAGGACGGCTCGACCTCCGCGCTCGGTCCCGGCTGGTCACTGGCCACCTCCACGCTGACCCGGCTCGGCTCGCCGCTGGAGTTCCAGGGCGGCCTGCTGGGCGACCCGGAGCGGGTGACGCTGGTCGACGGGGACGGCACCGGACACCACTTCAAGCTGAACCGCCACGACAGTCTCGACCGGTCGAAGTGGACCTACGACAGCCCGGCCGGGGTGAACCTGCTGTTGCAGCGGACCGCGGAGGACGACGACGCCCGCCGCTGGTCGATGACCGGCCCCGACCGGACCCGGATGTACTTCGACGAGCGCGGCTACCAGACCGCGACGGTCGACCGCAACGGCAACGAGCTGACCTTCGAGTACGCGCAGGCCAGCATCGGCAACCGGCACACCGGCGTACTCACCGGGCTGGTCGACGCCACCGGGCGGCGCACCCTCACCCTCGACTACTACCAGCCCGGCGACGACTACGCGTACTTCGACGGGCTGGTCAAGCGGCTGGCGCAGAACCTGACCAACGCCAGCATCGCGCACCAGCTCCGCTCGATCACCGACGTCTCCGGCCGCACGCTGACCTTCACCTACAACGAGGACGGGGAACTCCAGGAGATCGTCGACGGCGCCGGCACCCCGCAGGCGCGGGCCTTCGGCTTCCACTACGACGACGGCCGGCTGGTCCGGGCCGTCGACCCGAACGGCCACCACACCGACATCGCGTACCACGACAGCGGCGCCGGGTCGCTGCTGCGCGGCCGGGTCGCCGAACTCACCGACCGCCGGGGGCACGGCACCGACTTCGGGTACGCCGACGCGGACGGCGGTGACGGCTCGAAGCTGACCTCGACGGTGACCGACGCCAACGGCAACCCGACACAGTTCCTGCTCGACGGGTACGGCCGGGTCGAGGAGCTGACCAACGCCAGGGGCGAGGTCACCAAGCTGGTCTGGGACGCGGACAACAACGTGGTCCGGCTGCGCGAGCACAACGGCGCGCTGAGCACCTGGACGTACGACGAGAAGACCGGCTACCCGCTGGAGATCCGGGACGCCGAGGCGAACGCGCACGACCACCCGCCGACCCGGCTCGGCTACCGGTTCGCGCTGGACGGGCACGTCGCCGACCTCACCGAGAAGACCTCTCCGGAGGGGCGGCGCTGGCAGTTCGTCTACGACGACAAGGGCAACCTGGTCGCGGTCACCGACCCGAAGGGCGCGGCCACCGAAGCCGACGGTGACTACACCAGCCGGTACGTCTACGACGAGTTCGGGCACCTCACCAGCACCACCGACGCCAACGGCAACCCGACCACCTACGCCGACTACGACGCGAACGGCTATCCGCGCCGGATCACCGACGCGCTCGGCTGTTCCAGCTTCTTCAGCTACGACGCGACCGGCAACGTGTTGTCCTCCGTAGACGCCCGGCAGAAGACCCGCACCTTCACGTACGACATCCTCAACCGCCCGCTGAGCACGAAGATCCCCAAGGACGCGGCGGCGGGTGAGTACATCGTCACGCCGGGCCCGAAGTACGACCCGAACGACAACATGATCACGTTGACCGCGGCGAACGGCGCGGTCACCCGGTCCGAGTACGACGAGAACGACCAGCTCGTCGCGCTCACCGCGCCCCGTGAGTCGGCCGGCGAGCCGGCGAAGACCAGCACCCTGCGCTACGACCCGGTCGGCAACCTGCTCACGGAGACCCGGCCCCGGGGCACGCTGACCCGGGACGACCCGGACGACTTCGTCACCCGCTACAGCTACGACGAGCTGAACCGGCGGCTGACCATCACCGACCCGCTCGGCCACCGCAGCACGGCGGCGTACGACGCGGTCGGCAACCTGGTCACCGAGGTCGACCCGAAGAAGAACCAGACCGCCGACCCGAACGACTACACCACCAAGTACGAGTACGACCTCAACCACCGGGTCACTGCCGTGGTCGACGCGGCCGGGCACCGGGCCAGCGTCCGCTACGACCGGGACGGCAACGTCGTCGAGACCACCGACCAGGAGGGCAACACCAGCCTGACCCGCCTGGACGAGCGGGGCATGGTGGTCGAGGCCCGGACGCCGCACTCCGGCGACGGCGACGACCTCCGCTACTTCACCAGCCGCTACGAGTACGACCAGGTCGGCAACCCGACCCGGACCACCCTGCCGCGCGGGGCGGAGACCGCCGACGAAGCGAACGACTTCGTGCAGACCGTCGTCTACGACGAGCTGAACCGGATCAAGGAAAAGCACCTGCCGTTCGACCCGGACGACGGGACGGTCAACGCCCCGGACAAGATCTTCTACAGGTACGACCAGGTCGGGCAGCTCACCGAGGTCAGCGCACCGCCCTCGGAGGGGCAGAGCGTCCGCAACGTCACCCGGCAGACCTACTACGACAACGGCTGGCTGCGCGGCTCGGTCGACCCGTTCGGCATCCGGACCAACTACGACTACAACGCCGTCGGCGCGCAGACCTCCCGTACCTTCGTCAGCGCGGGCGGCGGATCCAGCCGCACCATGAGCTGGGAATACTTCCTCAACGGCAAGCTCAAGTCCCGCTCGGACGACGGCATACCGGTCGGCCAGCACGTGGTGCTGGTGGACAACTCCGACGCCAACCACACCGAGACCACCGGCGCCAGCTCCGGGGCCCGGACCGACGAGTACACCATCGGGTACGACGCGCTGGACCGGGCGACCTCGATCGAGGAGCGCAAGGACGGCGCGCTGCGCAACACCACCGGCTACGAGTACGACCCGAACGGCAACATCTCGGCCTGGCGGCACGACGACCAGACCGCGACCTTCGGATACGACGCCCGCGACCTGCTGGAGCGGGTCACCAACCGGGCCACCGGGGCGGACGCCGAGGACCGGGTCAGCACGTTCAGCTACACCGCCCGGTCGCACGTGCGGCAGCAGGTCAAGCCGAACGGCAACACCGTCGACTTCGAGTACTACCGCGACGGGCTGCTACGGCACCAGGTGGAGAAGAAGTCCGGCGGCACGGTGGTCAACGAGCACACGCTGGAATACAACGCCAACTCGCACAAGACCAAGGACACCGCCCGGCTCCAGAACGCCGACGACCACGACGACTACCTCGACAACGTCGTCACCTACGACTACGACCCGCGCGACCGGGTCCGCACGGTGACGAAGTCCGGCACCGACGGGGACGAGAAGTCCACCGAGACGTACCGGCACGACGCGAACAACAACATCATCGAGCAGAAGGTCAAGGACGACACCACCACCTTCCGGTACGACCGCAACCGGCTGGCCTCGTCCACCGTCGACGGCACCACCTTCGTCTACGGCTACGACCCGTTCGGCCGGCTCAGCCGGATCAGCACCGGCGGCGAGCAGACCGAGCGCTACATCTACGACGGCTTCGACCGCACCGCCGAATACCGGCAGGGCACCGGGGCCGCCACCAACACCACCCGGTACGCGTACGACCCGCTGGACCGGACGGTGAGCCGGACCGCGAAGGCGGGCGGCGACGACGCCAAGACCACCACCCTGGACTACCTGGGGCTGACCGAGCAGGTGCTCACCGAGCGGGTCGACGGCGAGCTGCGCAAGTCCTATCAGTACTCGCCCTTCGGAGAACTGCTCGGGCAGCTCAGCGACCCGGAGGACGGCGAGCGGGAGCAGTCCTACCACAGCTACAACGCGCACGCCGACGTGGAGAGCCTGACCGACGAGGAGGGCAACAACCGCTCCACCTACGGCTACACCGCGTACGGCGGCGACGACACCGCCTCCTTCACCGGCGCCGACAAGCCCGACGCCGGCAACCCGGACGCCGAACCGGAGGGCGTCTACCGGTTCAACACCGCCCGCTGGGACTCCGCCTCCGGCAACTACGACATGGGGCTGCGCGACTACAGCCCCGGGGAGAACCGGTTCCTCTCGCTCGACCTCTACAACGGCGCCCTGTCGGACCTGTCGCTCTCGGTGAACCCGTTCACGATGAACCGGTACTCCTTCGGCGGCGGCAACCCGATCAGCATGGTCGACCTGACCGGGCACTGGCCGTCGTTGAGCGACATCGGCCACGCCGCGCTCGACGTCGCCGGTTTGATCCCGGTGGTCGGCGAGGTCGCGGACGTCGCCAACGGCGTCTGGTACCTCGCCGAGGGCAACGAGGTCGACGCCGCGCTTTCGTTCACCTCGGCGATCCCGCTCGCCGGGTACGGCGCCACCGCGGTCAAGGCCGGCAAGTACGGCAAGGCCGGTCTCGATGCGGCCCAGGGCACCGCGAAGGGCGCCGACGACGTGGCGGCCGGTGCCAGGGGTGCGCCCACCCCGAGGACCGGCGGGGACGCTCCGCCCGCTCCCCCGGCCAGGGGCGGCGGCGACACACCGTCCGGCGGCAACGCCCCGGCCGGCGGGAACGCCCCGGCCGGCCCGGCCAAACCCCCGCCGCCACCCCAGGCACCGCCGGCCGCGCCGAAGCCGGCGGGCTGCCGCAACAGCTTCGCACCGGGCACCGGCGTGGTGCTGGCCGACGGCACCACCAGGCCGATCGAGGATGTTCAGGTCGGTGACCAGGTGCTGGCGACCGACCCGGTCACCGGGCTGACCGAGTCCCGGCCGGTGGTCGCGCTGATCGTCGGCGAGGGTACGAAGGACCTGGTCGAGGTCACCGTCGACACCGACGGGGCGCGGGGCGACGCCACCGGCACGGTCATCGCCACCGCCGGGCACCCGTTCTGGCTGGACGCCGAGGGGCGCTGGGCGGATGCCGAGGATCTGGCGGCCGGTGACTGGCTCCGTACGGACGATCGGGAACTCGTCCGGGTCCTCTCCGTACGGGCCTGGAGCCAGCAGCAGCGGGTGCACAACCTGACCGTCGACGGGCTGCACACGTACTACGTCGCGGTGGGCACCGAGCCGGTGCTCGTGCACAACTGCGATCCGGTGCCGAACAGCAGGCCCGACGAGCTTCCGATCGAACTGATGGAGGCCGACCTCCGGGGGGTCAGCCCGACGTATGCGGGATCGGACGACTTTGCCGCCGCACTGGGCAAGGACGGCGATTTCATCTGGGCGCTCGACGATGCGGGCCGATTGGGAATAGCGCCTGCCCTGGAAGGAATCAAGCACACGGTGATCACCGGCGGAAGTGCGGTACTCGGGGCGGGCCAGATGACGGTCCGAGGTGGACGGGTAACCTCGTTCGACAATTGGACCGGACATTACACTCCCTGCTCGGCATGCTCCCAGACGTTCCTCCAACGCGGTTCCGACGCATTCTTGTCGGCCGGCGTTAGGATACCGCTCAGGGCATGGAGGGATTACGGAGGCCGCGCTCAATAATGACCACCCACCGAGAGCAATACGACCGGCTGCGCAACCTCCCCCCCGATGAGCGGGCAGGGTGGATCCGCAGCACCTATCCGGCGGGCACCGGAATCCAGTGGTGGTTTTCCGTTCTCGGATCGGCGGAGACGGAGGTTTCGGCGAGGCTGGTACGGGGCGAGCCGGCAGACGCCGACCCATTCGCGTTCGCCGTGTCCATCGTCGAGCTGGGCACGACGATGGGGGAGGTCGACCCGCCGCACGCCGCGTACTGGCTGGTCAGGTTCGCGGCAATGGCACTGCGGTTCGACACCCCGCCCCCCGGGCTCCCCGACGAGGTAACCCCGGACGGCTCGGCCCGGGCCGCGATAGCCGCGATTCCACTGACCGAGGAAGAGGCCCTCAAAGCCGCGGAAAGGCGCAGTCGGGAATTTCGGGAGGGCATCGACGGCCCAGCCGACGAGGAAACCCGGGCGCTCCAGGATCTGGAGCGGGTGGTTTCGTCACTCGACCGGGTGCGCGGCCACGTGACAGATCCCGGCCTGACCGCGCGGATCGATCGGTGGCTGGAGGTCTATGAACGCCTGGCCCCTACCTGACAGAAATCCGGATTTCTAGAGGCGACCGACGAAAGAGGAGTGGAAAAAATGCGCAGGTTCACCCTCCGAATGGCAACCGGATCGGCGCTGGCGGCGCTGCTCCTGGCCGCCGCAGGCGGGCCGGCCCAGGCGGACGACGACCGGCTGCCGCTGCCGAACTACGGGGACATCGTGGTCGACGACGTCCACGACCGGGTGTTCGTCAGCGGCGGCCCGACCACCAACGGCATCGTGGTGACCGACTTCTCCGGCCGGGTGAAGAAGACCATCACCGGCCAGCCCGGGGCGACCGGCCTGGCGCTGAGCGCCGACAGCACCACGCTCTACGCCGCGCTGGCCAGCGGCGACGCCATCTCGGCGATCGACACCACGACCTACGCCGAGACGGCCCGCTACCCGGTCGGCTCGCAGACCTGCCCGACCCACCTGGCCCGGACCGGCAGCACGGTCTGGTTCGGGTACGGCTGCGAGAGCGAGTGGGCCGGGAAGATCGGCGCGCTGGACACCGCGGCCACCCCGCCGGCGATCACGCTCGACCGGCAGGGCGAGGCGATCTTCCAGCGGGCCCCGTTGCTCGGCGCGGTGAGCGCCGACGCCGGGCCGCTGGTCGCCGGGCAGCTCTCGCTGAGCCTGTCGACGGTGCGGGTCTTCTCGGCGGCCGGTGTCGAGCTGACCGAGGGCGCGACGGGTGACGTGGTCGGCAGCAGCCTGGCCGACCTGGCGCTGAGCCCGGACGGGGCGACCCTGTTCACCGCCTCCGGGTCGCGGGACCACGCCGAGGCGTTCGCCCCGGCCGACCTGGCCCGGCGCGGGGCGTACGCCACCGGGTTCCGGCCGAACTCGGTGACCCCGTCGCCGGACAGCCGCTACCTCGCCATCGGCCGCAACACCAGCGGCCGGGAGGACGTGCTGATCTACGAGGTGGGCGGCATCCTGCCGGAAAAGAAGATCGACCTGGACAGCGGCGAGGTGGCGGCCACCCGCGGCCTGGCCTGGTCCGGCGACCTGAAGTACCTCTTCGTGGTGACCCAGCGGGCGACCAGCAGCGTTCCGGCGCTGGAGGTGGTCTCCCGGCCGACGGACTGAACGGGTTCCGCAGCGGCCCCGCCGGCACCGGTGCCGGCGGGGCCGCTGCGCGCGGACGCACCGACCGGACGCGGAGGGTCTCCCTGCCGGGCGGTGGTGACGACCGGGATTGCGGTGCCGCAATACCTAGAACTATTATGCATTGAGGTTCTAGGGTTAGGTGGTCCGATGCACATCACCAAAGATCTCGTCGCGGCCTCCGCGACGCCACTCGTGCTGGGCATCCTCGCCGAGGGCGAGAGCTACGGTTACGCGATCCTCAAGCAGGTCAACGACCTGTCGGGTGGGCAGTTGGAGTGGACCGACGGGCTGCTCTACCCGCTGCTGCACCGGTTGGAGCGGCACGGGCACGTCGAGTCGGCCTGGCAGACCCCGCCCGGGGGACGCCGCCGCAAGTACTACCGCATCACCGATCAGGGCCGGGCCGAGCTCGCCGAGCAGCGCCGCCAGTGGGCCACGGTCGTCGACGCCCTGCGCGGCGTCTGGAGCTCGGCGCAGACCATCAGGCCGATCACGGCACCGG
This sequence comes from Plantactinospora sp. CA-290183, assembly GCF_050936375.1. Lineage (NCBI taxonomy): Bacteria > Bacillati > Actinomycetota > Actinomycetes > Micromonosporales > Micromonosporaceae > Plantactinospora > Plantactinospora sp. CA-290183. Next base: position 97,696 of record NZ_JBNJMX010000005.1, read on the forward strand.
CGTGAGGGGCGGGACGATGACCGGCGACAGCGACAACGACCTGGAGGGCCAGATCGCGCAGTGGCGGGCCTACACCCATCGCCGCCGCGAGCTGCACCACACCGACACCGAGGAGCTGGAAGACCATCTCCGCAGCCGGATCACCGAGCTGAGCGAGGCCGGCCTGCGGGCCGACGAGGCGTTCCTGATCGCGGTCAAACGCATGGGCAGCCTCGACGAGCTGTCCCGGGAATTCGCCCGCGAACATTCCGAGCGGCTGTGGAAACAGCTCGTGCTACCCGGAGAGCCGGACGCGCGCACCGCCGCCCGTACCCGGCGCGAGTTGCCGGTCATGGTGCTCTGCGCGGCCGTCGCGGCGCTCGCGATCAAGGTGCCGGCCTGGTTCGGGCTTGACATCTCAGGAGACGATGGCGACTTCTGGGCGCGAAACATCAGCCTCTTCGCGCTGCCGGCGCTGGCCGCGTACTTCGCCTGGCAACGGCGGGTCGGACCGCGGGTCATCGGGGTGCTCGCGGCACTGTTCGTCCTCGGCGCGGTCGCCGCGAACGCGTATCCGCTGGCCGGTGACTCGCAGACCATCGCGCTCACCGCGATCCACCTGCCGCTCGCACTGTGGCTGGTCGTCGGCGTCGCCTACGTGGGCGGTGACTGGCGTTCCGACCGGCGGCGGATGGACTTCATCCGGTTCACCGGGGAGTGGCTGATCTACCTCGCCCTCATCGGGCTGGGTGGCGGCGTCCTCACGGCCTTCACGGTGGGCACCTTCAACGCCATCGGCCTCGACGCCGAGGGATTCGTCGAATCGTGGCTGCTGCCGTGCGGCGCCATGGCCGCGATCATCGTGTCGGCCTGGCTGGTCGAGGCGAAGCAGAGCGTCATCGAGAACATGGCGCCGGTGCTGACCCGCGTCTTCACACCGCTCTTCGCGGCCACCCTGCTGGCCTTCCTGGTCGCCATCATCTGGACCACCAACGGCATCGACGTCGAGCGCGACGTGCTCATCCTCTTCGACCTGCTGCTCGTCGTCGTGCTGGGCCTGCTGCTGTACGCCATCTCGGCCCGTGACCTCGCCGCCCGGTCCGGTCTCTTCGACCACGTGCAGCTCGCGCTCGTCGTCACCGCCCTGATCATCGACGCCATCGTGCTGGCGGCGATCACCGGCCGGATCACCGAGTGGGGTTTCAGCCCCAACAAGACGGCGGCACTGGGCGAGAACCTCATCCTCCTCACCAACCTGGCGTGGTCGGCATGGCTGTTCCTCGGCTTCGTACGTGGCCGCACACCCTTCGCCCGCCTGGAGCAGTGGCAGACCCGTTACGTCATCGTCTACGCCGCCTGGGCCTGGACGGTGGTCCTCGTCTTCCCGTTCGTCTTCGACTTCGCCTGAGCCCGGTCGGAGTCCGTGACCATCGGGTGGCACCCGCCGACGCGGGCCGGGTGCCACCCGATGCGTGTCCTGCGGCGGGACCGGCTCAACCGTCCGTCGACGGGACCACGAAGCCGGCCTCGTACGCGGCGATGACCGCCTGGGTACGGTCCCGGGCGCCGAGCTTGCCGAGCAGGTTCCCGACGTGCGTCTTGACCGTCTCCACCCCGAGCACCAGCTCGGCCGCGATCTCCTGGTTGGACAGCCCGGTGGCCATCAGGCGCAGTACCTCGCCCTCCCGCTCGGTCAGCCGGGCGCGGCGCAGCCGGTCCCCGGCCGACCCGCGCCCGTACGCCGCGACCAGCCGCCGTACCGCCGCCGGGAAGAGCAGCGACTCGCCCCGGGCCACCACCCGGATCGCGTCCACCACCTCGGCCGGGCGGGCCCGCTTGAGCAGGAAGCCGTGCGCTCCGGCGCGCAGCGCCTCGTAGACGTACTCGTCGTTCTCGAACGTGGTGACCACCAGGATCCGGGGCGGGTCGGCCGAGGTGGCCAGCAGGTGGCGGGTGGCCTGGATCCCGTCGATCGCCGGCATCCGTACGTCCATCAGCACCACGTCCGGGCGCAGCCTGGCCACCAGCGGCGGCACCTCCGCACCGTCCACCGCCTCGCCGACCACGGCCAGGTCGGGTTGGGCGTCGATGATGGCGCGCAGCCCGATCCGGATCAGCTCGTCGTCGTCGACGAGCAGGACTGAGATCCTCACGTTTCCCGCTCCCCCGCTGTCCCGGTCGGCAACCGGACCGCGACCCGCCAGGCGCCGTCCGCCGGGCCGGCGGTCATCCGCCCGCCCAGCAGCAGCACCCGCTCCCGCATGCCGGCCAGGCCCCGACCGCGCCGGCGCCGGCCGGCCGCGCGGTCGGACCCCGCCCCGGCAGGTCGCCCCGGCGGCCCGTCCAGCGCGTTGACCAGGTCGATCTCCAGGCTTCCCGCCGGTACGGCGATCCGCAGCGTCACCGCCCGACCGCCCGCGTGCCGGGCCGCGTTGGTCAGTCCCTCCTGGACGATCCGGTAGCCCTCCCGGGAGACCACCGCCGGCAGCGCCTCCAGCGCACCGTCCCGCTCGACGGTCACCGGGAGTCCGGTGGCCCGGGTGTCGGCGACGAGCCGGTCCAACTCGGCGAGAGTCCGCTGCGGCGCGAGCCCGTCATCGCCGACCCCCGCCGCTCCGCCGGCCGCACCGGCCCCCGCGGAGTCGTCCCGCTGGTCGTCGCCGTACCGCTGGTCGTCGCCGTCCCGCTGGCGGAGCAGCCCGAGCACGTGATCCAGGTCCGCCATCGCGGCGCGGCCGGTCTCCTCGATCGCCCGCAGCGCCCGGCGGGCGAACTCCGGGTCACGGTCGAGCAGTTCACCGGCGGCGGCGGCCTGCAGGGTGGCGACGGTGAGCGCGTGCCCGACCGAGTCGTGCAGCTCGCGGGCCAGCCGGTTGCGCTCGGCGAGCCGGCCGGCCCGGTGCTCCAGCGCGGCGATCCGTTCGGTCTGCGAGGGGCCGAGCAGCACCGGCGCCATCACGGTCGCCAGCGCGCCCAGCCCGGCGACGGCGTACCCGATCAGGACCAGCAGCAGCACGCCGGTCAGGGTGAGCCAGCCGCTGTCGCCCTCGTCCAGGGGACCGATCCGCAGCCCGGTGATCGCGCCGGTGCTGACCCCGAAGCGCTGGGCGATGAAGAGCAGAGCCATCGGCAGGGCCGCGACCAGGCCGAGCCCGACCAGCCCACCGACCAGCAGGTGGGTGCCGATCCAGAGCGCCGAGCGCAGCCGGGTCTCCCGGTCGATTCCGGCGCCGGGCGCCGGGTCGGGCAGGTCGACGTCGAGCAGCGCCCGGACCGCCGCGATCTCCAGGGCGCGCGTCCCGCGCAGGAACAGCGGTACGGCGGCGATCACGGCAGCGACGGCCAGCACCACCATGGTCGCCGCCCGGGGTACGGCGCCGTCGGCGAGCATCTGGGTGAAGGCCACCGTGAGCAGCACGTACGGCAGCAGGAGCACCCCGCCCAGCAGCAGGAAGGTGCCCCGGCGGTAGGTGGAGCCACTGGTCAGCGGCGCCAGCGCGGCGCGGATCGGCACGCCGCCCATTCTGCCCCGCCGCGGCCGTCCGCCGTCAGCCCCGCGCGGCGTCGAGCACGCCGCCGAACCGGTGCACCCGGCAGGCTCCTCCCGGCATGTCGGGTGCGGACAGTAGCGATCTATCCCGTTAAAAGGCACAATTCCCGGCATGACGGCAGGCAGCTTCCAGACCCGGGTGATCCGACGGGCACGGGCGATCAGCGCCGCGCTCAGCGTGCCGCCGTACGTGAAGCCGGGCCACTTCTACTCACCGGCCACCGCTCCGGCCGACCGGGCGACGGCGGTGGGCTGGCGCGACCGGCCGCCGGTGGGGGTGGACCTGCGGGAGGCGGAGCAGCTCCGGCTGGCGGGTGAGCTGGCACCGCTGCTGCGGGAGCTGCCCACCGACCGGTGGCACGACCACAACGGCATGTACGGCCGCACCGACGCCGCCGTACTGCACGCGATGCTCCGGCACCACCGGCCGGCCCGGATGATCGAGGTCGGCTCCGGCTACTCCACCGCGGTCGCCCTCGACGTGGCCGAGCGGTACCTGCCCGAGCTGCGGATCACCTGCGTCGAGCCGTACCCGGCACGGCTCCGCACCCGGCTGCGCCCCGGCGACCGGGTCGAGCTGATCGAGCGGCGGGTGCAGGAGGTCGACCAGTCCACCTTCGCCGCCCTCCGGTCCGGCGACATCCTCTTCGTCGACTCGACCCACGTGGTCAAGGCCGGCTCCGACGTGGTGTGGCTGCTGCTGCACGTGCTCCCCACGCTGAACCCCGGGGTGATCGTGCACGTGCACGACATCCACTGGCCGTTCGAATATCCGGAGAAGTGGCTGCGCGAGGGGCGGGACTGGACCGAGGTCTACCTGCTCCGGGCGTTCCTCACCGACAACGCCGCCTGGCAGGTGCTGCTCTTCACCTCATGGCTCTGGACCCGGCGGCCGGAGGCGGTACCGGCCGAACTGCGCGGGCTGCCGACCGGGGCGTTCTGGATGCGCCGCGCCCGCTGAGCCGGTCAGCGCCGGTCGGCGCGGGACGGCAGGACGGGACGCGGCCGTCCCGGCGGTACGTCGCGGCGCCGCCACTCGCGCGGGTAGCCGAGGGACACCTCCGCGAAGCGCACGCCGTCGAACCAGTTCACCCGCGGGATGTGCAGGTGCCCGTAGACCACGGCGGCGGCGTTGTACCGGGTGTGCCAGTCGGCGGTCCGCACCGTGCCGCACCACTGCGCGAACTCCGGGTACCGCAGGATCCGGGTGACCTCCTGCACCAGCGGGAAATGGTTGACCAGCACCGTCGGCAGCGCCGGATCGCGCTCGGCGAGGCGCCGCTCGGTGAGCGCCAGCCGGTCCGCGCACCAGGCCTCCCGACTCGGGTACGGGTCCGGGTGCAGCAGGTACTCGTCGGTGCAGACCACGTGCGCCTCGTACGCCCGGGCCAGCGCCTCCTCCTTGCTGGAGATCCCCGGCGGCCAGAACGTGTAGTCGTAGAGCAGGAAGAGCGGCACCACCGTCACCGGGCCGCCCGCCCCGCGCCAGACCGGATAGGGATCCTCCGGGGTGAGCACCCCGATCTCCCGGCAGAGCTCGACCAGCAGCTCGTAGCGCCGCACCCCCCGGGCCTGCACCGGATCCCGGCCCGGCGTCCAGAGCTCGTGGTTGCCCGGCACCCACACCACGGTCCGGAAGCGCTCCTTGAGCAGCCGCAGTGCCCAGTCGATGTCCTCGACCAGCTCGCCGACGTCACCGGCGAGCAGCAGCCAGTCCTCGTCGGAGCCGGGCACGAAGCCCTCGACCAGCTTCCGGTTCTCGGCGTACGCCACGTGCAGGTCACTGACGGCCAGCAGCTCGCCCATCGGATTACGCGCCCTGCCCGGCGGCGGCGACGGAGATGACCGGCTCGTGGCGTACCGGGAAGTTGACCGAGTTGGCGACGAAGCAGATCCGGTGCGCCTCCTCGTGCAGCTCCGTGGCCCGCTCCACCATCTCCGGCGCCGCCACGGTCACCCGGGGGCGCAACAGCACCTCGGTGAACCGCCCGCCGCCGTCGCCGGTCTCCGCCATCGTGCCGACCGCCTCGTCCAGATATCCGGTCACCACCACCCGCTTGCGGGCGCAGAGGCTGAGGTAGGACAGCATGTGGCACTGGGCCAGCGCGGCGACGAGCAACTGCTCCGGGTTCCAGCGCTCCGGCTCGCCCCGGAACGTCGGATCGGCGGAGCCGAGCAGCGGCGGCGGGCCGTCGGCGGTGATCTCGTGGTCGCGGCCGTACACCCGGTAGTTGACCGTCCCGGCCTCGCCGGCGCCGGTCCAGGTGACGGTGAGCGGGTAGTGGTGCGTCCTGGACATCATCGGATTGTGCCGCATCGCCCCGCCGCGACCACGGAGGGTGGCTCAGGTCACCAGGTCGGACGGATCGGTGTTGGCGCCACAGAGCAGCACCGCGATCCGTTCCCCGGGCTCCGGCCGGTAGCGCCCGGAGTGCAGCGCCGCCACGGCGGCGGCGGTGCCGTGCTCCACCACGATCCGGTAGCGGTCCCAGACCAGGCGCCGGGCCTCGACGATCTGCTCGTCGGTGACCAGCAGGCTCTGCACCCCGGTGCGGACCGCGACGTCGTAGCCGATCGTCCCGGCCCGCCGGGCACCGAGCGAGTCGGCGGCCACCCCGGAGACCTCGACGTCGACCGGGCCGCCGGCGGCCAGCGCGGCGTGCAGCGCCGGCGCGGTCTCCGGCTCCACGGCGACCCCCTCCAGGGCGGCGGCCACCCCGGCCAGCAGCCCGCCGCCGCCGACCGCGACCAGCACCGTGTCCACCTCGCCGACCTGGTCCAACAGCTCCAGACCGAGGGTGCCCTGGCCGGCACAGATCGCGTGCTCGTCGTACGCGTGGCAGAACAGCGCCCCGCTGTCGGCGGCGCGTTTGGTGGCCGCCTCGTACGCCTCGGCGTACTCGCTGCCGTGCGGGACCACGGTGGCGCCGAGCCTGCGCAGCTTCGCCAGCTTGACCGCCGGGGCGGTGGCCGGGACGTACACCTCGGCGGGCACCCCGAGCGTGCGCGCCGCGTACGCGACGGCGGCTCCGGCGTTACCCCCGGACGCCACGATCACGCCCTCGGGCGGCAGTTCACCGGCCTCGGCCGCGCCGAGGATCCGGTTGAACGCGCCGCGCGCCTTGAACGACCCCGAGTGCTGGAGGTACTCCAGCTTCAACCAGACCGCGCCGGCCGACCCGTAGGGCCCCGGCTCGACCCGCACCACCGGGGTCCGCCGGACGTGTCCGGCGATCCGCGCGGCGGCGGCTTCGACATCGGTACGGGTGATCACTGGCGGCCTCCGTTCACCGCCCGTACGCTACCCGCCGCCTGGCCGGTGATCTCCGCTCTCCCCTGCCGTCGCTACTGCGTCCGCATCATCAACTCGTACCCCCGGCTGTCGAGGGTGGGGGTCGTCACGGCGCGCCGTGACGACCCCCACCGGAGTCCGTTGGCATGCCCGCCGCTCACCGACCTAGGTTGGGGACGTCCGACCTGTCCCCATCCCAGGAGAGCGTGACATGGCAAAGATCCTGTTCGTGATGACCGGCGCCGACCACTGGACGCTGGCCGACGGCACGCCGCACCCGACCGGTTTCTGGGCCGAGGAGGCCGTCGTCCCGTTCCAGGCGTTCACCGCCGCGGGACACGAGGTCGTCGTGGCCACCCCCGGCGGTGTGGTGCCGCCGGTGGACGCCGGCAGCCTTGGCCCGGAGCAGAACGGCGGCCCGGAGGGCGCCGAGCGGATGGCGGCGGCGGTGGACTCGTTCGAGGCGCTGCGCCGCCCGCTGAAGCTGTCGGAGGTCGAGGTGGCCGACTACGCCGCCGTCTACTACCCGGGCGGGCACGGGCCGATGGAGGACCTGGCGGTCGACGAGGACTCCGGCCGGCTGCTCACCTCGGCCCTGGACTCGGGCCGGCCGCTCGGTGTCGTCTGCCATGCCCCGGCCGCGCTGCTCGCCGCGAAGCGCTCCGACGGGACGTCCCCGTTCGCGGGCTACCGGCTGACCGGCTTCACCAACGCCGAGGAGGCCCAGGCCGGGCTCGCCGAGAAGGCGCCCTGGCTGCTCCAGGACCGGCTCGTCGAGCTGGGCGTCGACTTCCGCGCGGGCGAGCCGTGGGCCTCGCACGTGGTCATCGACCGCAACCTGGTCACCGGCCAGAACCCCGCCTCCTCCGCCGCGGCCGCGGCGGAGCTGCTCAAGGCGCTCGGCTGACCACGCACCGCACCGCACCGCACCTGGAGGAGTTTCCGATGCCTGTTTCCAGTCGTGAATGGCATCTCACCGCCCGCCCCACCGGCGAGCCGAAGCCCTCGGACTTCGCGCTCGTCACCAGCACCGTCGCGGATCCGGGGCCGGGGCAGGTCCTCGTCCGCAACGACTGGCTCTCCGTCGACCCGTACATGCGCAACCGGATGGACGAGGGCGAATCGTACATTCCGGCATTCGAGCTACATCGGGTGATGGACGGCGCCGCCGTCGGCACGGTCGTCGCCTCCGGGGCGGACGGCGTCCGGGTGGGCGCCACCGTCGTGCACTTCCACGGCTGGCGCGAGTACGCCGTCCTGGCCGCCGGCGCCGTCCGGGTGGTCGACACGGAACTCGCCCCGGCCCAGGCGTACCTCGGGGTGCTCGGTGCCACCGGGCTCACCGCGTACGCCGGGCTGACCGAGATCGCCCCGGTCCGGCCCGGGGACGTCGTCTTCGTCTCCGGTGCCGCCGGAGCGGTGGGATCGGTCGCCGGGCAGCTGGCCCGCAAGCTCGGCGCCTCCCGGGTGATCGGCTCGGCCGGCGGCCCGGAGAAGAGCCGCCGGCTGGTCGAGCACTTCGGCTTCGACGTCGGCATCGACTACCGGGAGGGCGACCTCGCGGGACAGCTGGCCAGGGCCGCACCCCAGGGGGTGGACGTCTACTTCGACAACGTCGGCGGCGACCACCTCCAGGCGGCCCTCGGGGCGATGAACCGCTACGGCCGGGTCGCGCTCTGCGGCGCGATCTCCAGCTACAACGACGCCGAGGCCCCGCCGGGCCCGAGCAACCTACGGCTCGCCATCGGCCGGCGGCTCACCCTGCGCGGCATGATCACCACCGACCACACGGACCTCATACCGGAGTACGTCCACCGGGCCGCCACCTGGCTCCGGGACGGCTCGCTGCGGGCCGACGAGACCGTGGTGGACGGCGTCGAGAACAGTGTCGAGGCGTTCCTGGCGATGATGCGGGGCGCCAACACCGGCAAGATGCTCGTCCGGCTGGTCCACGCCTGAGCACCTGAGCCACTGCGACAGGTGACCAGCGCACCGGCCGGGACCGCCCGGCCGCAGGTCCGACGGGTGTACCGGGTCGAGGCGCCGCCCACGGCGCCTCGACCCGGGTGCCGGTGACCGCGCCGACCCCGGCAGCTACCGGCCGTCACGGTCCCCGGTCGCCTGGGGCGCCCGATCTCGTGCCGTCCTCAGAAGTCGTCGGGGGTCCGGATCCGGTCGCGGATCCAGGCACCGGCCGGCTTGAGGCGGGCGGTGCCGGCGAACTCGCCGGCGTCGCAGGTGCCGGTGGTGAAGACGGCCCCGGAGCGGAAGTCGTCGGAGAAGTTCCAGTTCACCCAGCTGATCTTCCGGCTCGCCAGCAGGTCGAGGTACCGCTGCGCCATCGCGAAGTCGTTCGGGCCGTCCCCGGTGTACTCCTGGGTGCCGAACTCGGTGACGAACAGCGGCAGCAGGTCGGCCGCCCGGGCGAGGGTGTCGTAGTAGTACTCGTCGTGCGAGGCGGCGTAGAAGTGGAAGACGTACATCACGTTGCCGGCGCCCACCGGGTTGGCGGCGATCGTCTCCGGTCCGCCGCCACTGCCGGAGGCGCCGAGCGAGGACCAGTCGGGCGTGCCGACCAGCACCACCGCGTCCGCGTCCCGGGTACGGATCACCGGGATGATCTGGTCCGCGTAGCTCCTGATGGCGCTCCACGCCACCTCGCTGGGCTCGTTCGCGATCTCGTAGATGACGTTGTTCTTGGCCCGGTGCCGGTCGGCGATCTCGGCGAAGAAGGTACGCGCCCGGTCCAGGTTGTAGTTCGGGTCGCCCGGGCTGAGCATGTGCCAGTCCACGATGGCGTACATCCCCCGGGCGGTGGCCAGCTCGATGTAGTTGTGCACGAGGTCGGTGAAGCGGCGCGGATCGGTCTCGTAGCCGCCCTCCTGGACGTACATCGAGATCCGCAGCACGTCGGCCTGCCATTCCCCGGCGAGTACGTCGAGCGAGGCGGGGGTCGCGCAGTTGGCGTACCACTGGATGCCGTGCGTGCTCATGCCCCGGAGCTGGATCGCCTTGCCCTCGGCGTTGCAGAGCTGGCGACCGCAGACCCGGAGCTGGCCGTTGGCCTCGACCGGCGTGGGGGCCGGCGCCACGGTCGAACCGGGATCGGCGGTGGTCGGAAGCGGTGCCGCCTGGGCGGCCACCGTCGCGGGCGCCACCGCGACCAGCGCGGCGAGCCCGGCCAGCAGGAAGGTCTTGCGGATACGGCCCACGGGTTCCTCCTGAAGATCGACGCCAGCGGCCAGCCCGGCACCCCGGCCGGCAAGCCATCAACTGTCGTCGAACTATAAAGAAGGCTAAATATTCCCGCAACACGAGCGGTGCCGCGTGCCGCTCCACGGAGAAGATCCAGCGCCCCGCGGGCAGATTCGCGCCGTCCGCAGCCCGATCACCCCTGGAAGCCGGACAGGATCAGCAGCCGAGAGTAGTCACGGCGCCGGGTCGGGCGAGCCGGCCTGACGGCGCCGACGGAGTCGTTGCAGCAGCCTGGCCACGATCACGGGCAGCAGGTGCAGCACGACGATGAGCGCGACCACCAGCGAGGCGATCTGGCTGACCGAAAGCCCCTGCGGCGCCAGCACCAACGACGCGAACGCGCCGGTGAGCAGCGCGTGGATCACGAGGCGCAGCGGAGTCCCTCGAGTCGGCGTGTCCGCACCAGCCGCGTCGGGCCTGGTGGCGCGCCGCCCCACTGTCGTGACCATCGCCGCGATCGCGATCAGGATCGCGAACTGCAACGCCCAGAAGGCGGCCCTCCCGACGCTGGCCCCGTTGGTCGCCGAGGGCACGGCGATGGTGGCGGCCGCTAACACGACGAAGGCCGGCAGCCAGGTGAAGACAAAGGCGGTTGTCGCCGCCAGCGCAACCCTTCTCGGCAGACTGACCTGCGGCTGAACCTGTTCTCCGATGCGGGCGATCACCTCGTCGGAGGCCCATACCAGCTTGCCGGACGAGCGCGGGTCGGGCATCGGGCGGGACATGCGGGCAAGCCTAGTACTCCAGCCGGAAAGGTCCATGATTGACGGTGGCCGCCTTCGTTTCCGCACCACCTCAACCCGCAGTTCAACACTTCCGTTCCCCGGCCGGACGAGACGAGGATGTCACGTGAGCAACACACCGCATCTCGGTCCCGCGCCGCAGCGCATTGCCGTCGACGCGGATCAGGTGCGGCGGCTTGTCGCCGACCAGTTCCCGCAGTGGGCCGGCCTCCCGGTCCGGCCCGTGGCCAACGGCGGCTGGGACAACTGCACCTTCCACCTCGGCTCCCGGATGTCGGTGCGGCTGCCCAGCGCATCCGAGTACGCCTTGGCGGTCGACAAGGAACACCGGTGGCTTCCGGCCCTCGCCCCCCAACTCCCGCTGCCCATCCCCACCCCACTGGGGAGAGGCGAACCCGGCGCGGGCTATCCCTACCCGTGGTCGGTCCACCAATGGCTCGACGGCGAGCCGGCGAGCGCGGACCGTATCGCCGACCCCGTCCGGTTCGCGCTTGACCTGGCCGGATTCCTGGCGGCCCTGCGGACCGTCGACACCACCGACGGTCCCCTCCCCGCGAAACACAACTGGTTCCGGGGCGGCACGCTGCGCACCTACGACGGGCTGGCCCAGCGCGCGCTCACGGCACTCGACGGCCACGTCGACATCGACCTGGCCCGGGAGATCTGGCAGAGCGCACTGGACGCACGCTGGGACGGTACGAAGACCTGGTTCCACGGTGACGTCGCCCAGGGAAACCTGCTGCTCCTCGACGGGAAGTTGGCAGCCGTCATCGACTTCGGGACCTGCGGCGTGGGCGATCCGGCCTGCGACCTGGCGATCGCGTGGACGTTACTGACCGCCGACGGCCGGCAGGCGTTCCGGGAGCGGCTGTCCGTCGATGAGGCGACCTGGGCGCGCGGGCGCGGCTGGGCCCTCTGGAAGACGCTCGTCACCTGCTCCTACACCGTGGGCGACGCGAACGGGTCGGCCGCCGACGAACTGCGCATCCTGGACGAGATCTTCTCGGAATACACCGCCGGCGCCGCCATCAGGCCCAAGCCATGATCGCAATGGGGCAACGTCGGCTGGTCCCCGCTTCTCCGGCGGGCCGCGGACGTCGTCGAGTCGGGTCCGGCGGCCCGGTGGGAGGAGCGTGTGGTGCCCCGCCTGCGCGCCAGAGGAGGTGGCTGGGATGCCCCCGGTCGGTCGGGTATCGTCGGCGCATGTATTCAGGCACCGCCTCGATGATGAAGCCGTGGTCCCTCCGCTGACGGCGGCAGGGTTGACCGACTTCCTCTGATCCAGCTCTGCTCCGCCGTCCTGGCGTTCCCGCCGGGCGGTGTCTTTGTGCTGCCCGGCTCCATGACGAGCTGAAGAGCACACAGTGAAAAATCTTGAACGGACCTCATCACAGGATCCGACGGCGGGGCCTGACCTTGCCTGGGGCGGCCGGCTGCCGGCTGGGGACCGAGCGCATGTCCGAGCTGACGGCGTTCGGGTCGTGCTGGGTGGGCGGGTGATTCTGTCCGATGTCAGCGTGACCGTCTCCGCTGGTTCACGTCTGGCCATCGTCGGCGAGAACGGCCGCGGTAAGACGACGCTGCTGCACGTGCTGGCCGGCGTGATCGCGCCTGACCAGGGCACGGTGGACCGGATCGGCACGATCGGCGTCGCCCGGCAGGCACTGGAAGCGCGGCGCGGCGAGACGGTGGGCACCCTCGTCACGGGCGCGATGCGGGAGTCCCGACGGGCGCTGCTGGCACTCGACGACGCCGCGACCGCGCTGGCCGAGGGCAGGCACGGCGCGGACGCGGCTTACGCTGCCGCGCTCGATGCGGCGACCCGGCTGGACGCCTGGGACGCGGAGCGCCGCGTCGACGTGGCGTTGGCAGGACTCGACGCCTGCACCGACCGGGGGCGTCCGCTGTCGACGTTGTCGGTCGGTCAGCGTTACCGGGTCCGCCTGGCGTGTCTGCTGGGTGCGCACTACGACCTGTTGATGCTGGACGAGCCGACCAATCACCTCGACGCCGACAGCCTGGCGTTTCTCACCGCGCGGCTTCGCCGGCATCGGGGCGGGGTGGTGGTGGTCACCCACGACCGGGCCCTGCTCAGGGACGTGGCCGTGGAGTTCCTGGACCTCGATCCCAGCGAGGACGGACGGCCACGCCTGTTCGCCGGGGGCTACGCCGGCTGGCAGGACGGACGCCGGCGTGAGCGCGAGCACTGGGAGCGGGACTACGAGGCACAACAGGCCGAACACCAGCGGCTGGCCGAGGCGGTGAACGAGGCACAGGGCCGGCTCAGCACCGGTTGGCGGCCGGAGAAGGGACATGGCAAACACCAGCGCCAGTCCCGCGCCCCCGGTCTCGTCCAGGCGCTCCGGCGCCGGCAGGAAGCGCTGGAGGCCCACCGCATCACCGTGCCCGAGCCACCGCTGCCACTGCGCTGGCCCGACGTCGGCACCCGACCCGGACTGCCCATCCTGCGCTGCCACGACGTCACCGTGACCGGGCGCCTGCACCAACCCGTCACGCTCACCCTCGACGGTGGGGACCGGCTGCTGGTGACAGGTCCCAACGGGGCGGGCAAGTCGACGCTGCTCGCGGTGATGGCGGAAGACCTCGAACCGTCGACCGGGGAGGTCCGGCACCTCTCGCGGGCCCGGGTGGCGTACCTCGGGCAGGAAGTACCCGACTGGCCGCCGAGCGTGCTCGCCCACGAGCTGTACGAGCAGCACGTCGGCCAGCTCCGGTCGGGGGGACACCTCGGCGACGGCGATCTCCTGCCCCTGACCGCGACCAACCTCCTCGACCGGGAAGCCCTCCGTACTCCGGTCGGGCGGATGTCCCAGGGGCAGCAACGCCGGCTGAACCTCGCACTGCGGCTGGCCGAGCGACCCGACCTGCTGATCCTCGACGAACCCACCAACCACCTGTCGGCGCCCCTGGTCGACGAGCTGACCGCCGCCCTGCTCGAGACCCCGGCGGCGGTCGTCGTCGCCACCCACGACCGCCAGATGCTCGACGACCTCGCGGTGTGGCCCACCCTGCCCCTCACCGTCAACGCCAAGGACCTGTCATGACCACGCGCCCTCGGTTCGCCGTCTTCGCACCGCTGCGGCACCGCAACTACCAGCTCCTGTTCGCGGCCATGGTGCTCGACCTGTTCGGCACCGGGGCATGGAGCATCTACCTGGTCCTCCAGGCGCTGGCCCTCAACGCCACCGCGGCGGCGCTGTCCTCCGTCGTCGCCTGGACCGGTATCGGACTCCTCGCCATGTCCCTCGTCGGCGGCGTCGTCGCGGACCGCGTACCCAAGAAGTTGATCCTGGTCAGCGTGCTGGCCCTCAACCTGGCCACCGCCCTCGTGACCGCGATCCTCTCGGTCACCGGGAACGTCCAGCTGTGGCAGCTCAGCGTCTCCGCCTTCGTCATGGGCGCGACGAGCGCCTTCTACTTCCCCGCCTACACCGCCCTGGTGCCGCACGTCGTGCCCACCGACGACCTCATGGCCGTCAACGGACTCGAGGGCGCCACCCGGCCCACCATCCAGCAGGCACTGGCCCCGGCCGCGACCGGAGCCGTCATCGGCGCCGTCGTTCCGGGCGCCGGCGCCGTCCTCATCGCCGTCGCGTTCGGCCTCGCTCTGCTGTGCTCGCTCGCCCTCCCCACCGACACCGTCGACGGCGGGGCGGAACGCGCGAATCCCCTGCACGATCTCGTGGGCGGATTCCGTTACGCCGTCCGCACCCCGTGGATCCTCGCCAGCGTCGTCTTCGCCGCCCTCATGGGACTCGTCGTCGCCGGACCTGTCGAGGTGATTCTGCCGGCCACCATCCGCAACGAGCATGCCAACGGCGCCTCGGCCTACGGACTCCTCATCGCCGCGCTCGGCGTCGGCGGCCTCGTCGGCTCACTCGTCGCCGGTTCGATCACCATGCCCCGCCGCTACCTCACCGCGATGATCGGCAGTTGGGCGCTCGGCTGCCTCCCGCTCGTACTGCTGGCCGTCACGAGCACGCTCTGGATCATCGGTGCGGCCCTGTTCGTCTACGGCGCACTCATCGGCACCGGCATGGTCATCTGGGGCACGCTGCTCCAGCAACGCGTACCGCTCGACATGCTCGGCCGGATCGCGAGCCTGGACTTCCTCATCTCCATCGCCTTCATGCCCGTGTCGATCGCCCTGGTCGGGGTCCTGTCCCAACACCTGTCAGCCGGCGTCCTGTTCTCCATCGCCGGACTCGCACCCCTCGCCCTGGCAGTCGTCGTCATCGTCGCCGCCGGACTGTACCGGGACGAGATCGCCAATCCGCTCACCGAGTCGACGCCCGAACAACAACCCGCGAACTGAGAGCTACGGGGTTGCGGGGCTTGCCCCGCAACCCCGCCCGCGGGCGACGGGACCAGGCGGCACCCTGATCGCCTGAGTCAGTTCGGACGGCACGGCAGGACGATGTGACAGGCGAACCCCGGGGTGCGGAAAACGGATGACTGCGAACTTCGACTCCTACCTGCCGTCGATGGCGTCGAAGAGGCGGCGGCGCATCAGTTCGAACTCACCGGACATGTCCTGGGCCATCCGATCGAGATCGTCGGCCACGCGGGTGGCATCGACCGCAGTGAACGGAGTGCCGGCAGGGTCGCCGGCGTCGGAGGCCCTGGCAAGTTCCTGTCCCACCTGAAGTCGCAGATCCTCGTGCGCGTGGCGCAACGCCTCCAGGATTGACGCGCTCAGTGCCGCAGGTGCCTGTCGCATCGCGTCGTCGTCGATGGCGAGTTCGCTGGGAATGCCGCCACCGTCGATGACGGCCCGCACCAGCCCATCCTCCGACCGCCCATGTCCGGTGGCCCGATCCAGGGCGGCCAACACCGAATCGGCGACGGGGTGCCGCTCAGGCTCGCGGCTCATTACCATGGGCTCACCTCTCGACCACTCAGCGGTACCTCACCATACCGTCGATGCGAGTTCGATCGGAGGCTGTGAATGGATGTCTCGCCCGAGGCTCGGTCGACGATCAAAACTCGTCCTGCTGATGGAGCGTCCCGCTCAGTGCTCGGCCGAGGCATGGAATTCGCGGGCGGTGCACTGCTGGCCGTCTTGACCGTGGTGGCGATCGTCGCCGTCCTGCTGCTCGGCATCCGGTGGGTGTCCGGCGACGGCCCACGATTCGCCACCAATCTGTTCCTCTGGGCCGGCCGAGGGCTCTGCGTCGCCGCGCCGCTGATGTTCGTCGGCAGGTACGTCCGTCGCCAGGCGGCACTGCTCAGGGACTTCACGTTGGTACTGGACGATGCCGGGGCACACTGGTCCGGCGCCGTCGCCGGATCCGTCGCCTGGACAGAGCTGGACCACGTTGTCGTCACGGCCCGACCGCGCCGATCGCGTCGGCTCATCTTCGCCAGGCGGACATCCGGACAGACCGGCCCCACCGGCGCGACCGTCCGGGCCTCCCCCGTGACACAACTCGCCCAACGTCTGGTCAGCCCGTCCCGCTGGATCCTCGACGTGCCCATCGACCACTTCGAGCAGCCGGCTGAGGCGCTCGTGCAGGTCCTACGTTCGGCATCCGGCGGCCGATTTCCCGATCTCTACCCGGCGGAACAGTTTCCACGGACCGAGGAGGCTCCATGAGCGACATATCGGCCGATCCGGATCATCTGCGCGGCATCGCGTCGAGGCTGGCAGAGCTGGCGGGACGCGTCGACGTCATGTCCCGCAGCCTCACGGACGGCGGCGCGGTACCAGACAGGAGACAGTTCCCCGAACTTCACATCGGGCAGCGGGCCGCCACGGTCTGGAGCGACGGAAACTCGGCGTTTGTCGACGGCCGCCAGGCGGTGGCGACGCCGATCTCGAAGCCGGCCGCGAGGCGGGTATTAGGTGTCGCCGTTGCGCAAATGGGCCAGGGCGAGCAGGGCCTGACGGCCGGGTTCGAGACGTCGCCACAGGGACCGGAACTGCCTACGGTGACCACGAATGCGTTCGGTGAGGTGCTTCAGGGTTCGGCCAGACAACGGGATCGTGGCGGGGTAGGGCAGCATGGCGAGACTCCCGGTCAGGGCTTCGGGTCTTGGTCGACAGCTGTCCTACCTGGAGCCGCGCACCTATCGATCACCGGCCCTGCCACACCCACCCTGAGCTGCAAGATCAGCTTGGAAAAGGCTGATTCGTCGAACAGGACGACGGCGGGAACGACGCGATACCGCTGCTCGAACCGGAGGCCGCTGTCATGTCCAACGAGACCGGCGTACTCCTGGACCGGATCGAGATATTCGATTAGCAGCAAGGACGGCATCGCATCAGGAGCACCGGCATCACCGTGCGGCCACCGGCCGGAAGTCGCGGAAGCGAGAGGTTCGGTCCCTGACTCGCCGGGGCGGCGCTGTCCGTTGCGCCAGCGTCCAGACCGGAACGATCTGCGGGCTGTCGCCACGCTGTTCGGCGGTTCACACGACGGCGAGGGGCGCTGGTCGATTCTGCTCGATTCCCCGGGCGGCGACGGGGTCGGTTTCCGGGACTTGCCCGCGCGACGGGCAGCAGCACGCCGCGTGGGCACGGCATCGGGTGGCCGGTTCGCACCCGATGCCGTGCCCACGGTTGCGGCTACCGCAGGCCGACCGAGGCCCCCCGGTAGAATCCGCTGGTCCTGCCGGTGAAGCAGGAGGCGGCCGAGAAGCTCGTCGCCGAGGGACTCTTCCACGGGCCGTAAACCCAGTAGTCGGGCAGGTCGTAGATCGCCCCTTCGTTGCACCGCAGTCGGAGGCGGTACTCGCCAGTTCCTCTGGTACAGCGAGCCATCCGGCCGTCGGCCTGGCCGGTGGGGTGGGCGTAGACCCCGCAGTTCGACGGCAGGGCACTGGCCGGAGTAGGGCTGGCCACGACGACGACGGCCGTTGCGGCCACGGCCATCAGGACCGCCACCGTCTTACGTCCGATGGACATGGGACCGCTCCTCGATAGGGAGTGCGCCTCGACCGTTGCGGATGGATTCCTTGAGACGCAACCTATGGCGGGCGGTGCTGGTGTTGTTTTCATCTTGCTCCTCCTCGTCCTGTCACTTCTTTTTCCACCTGTGGTGATCTCGCACCGTGGTCGCGCGCTCCCCGGAGGGAGTCGGGCGCGCACGGCGACGATCGTGGCCCGGTACCGCGCACCGCTGCGTGCGGCGCGAGGACGGCGTGCACAGGTCAGGCGTCCCGGAGCTGCACCCGCCCATCGACCAGGACCTCCTCGAGACCGGGAAGACAACGGGCCAGCGCCACCTCTCCGACCCGCACCCATTCAGTCCAGCGCAACCGGGTGAATTCGGACCCCACGGGCCGGCACAACGCACCCGCACGGTAGGTGCCGCTTCCCGAGGTGCACACGACGCGGAAGTAGTCGGGGGTCAGCGTCCTGGTGCAATTGCCCGGCATCGCCTGCGCTGGACTGGCCACGACGGCGACCGTCCCGAGCGTGATGCCGAGGGTCAGCCCGATGACGGACAGCGCTCTGCCGCCGCCAATCCTTGACTTGGCAGTCATTTCCATCCTCTTCTCGAAGCGCCAGCACGGACCACGGATCCTGCGCCGCAAAGCCCCGCTTCGACAATTTCGGGGATATCCCTGAAGGCTGGCGACGGCTGACGGCGGCCCATCTTGACAACTTGCCGGTGATCTTCCGCACTCTATATCCGGAGGAGTACACGCGGCGTATAGCTGTCGCACACGTGGGGCACAAGGGTCCAACAAGGACATGGGTGGCCAGTTGCGGACTGAAGCCCTTCGTGGGAATTCCAACCTGGCAACTCAATTCATCGTCGGCTGACCGGAGGATCAGCCCAGACGTCGAGGACGGCGGCGGACGTACTCGGTGGCCTGGTCACCCAATTCGTCGTAGATCGGCGCCGCTCGCCGCCACGCGGCCGCCGTGCGCCTGCGAGCGCAACGCGCTTCCCACGGTCGCTGCCGTCAGGGTGTGGTTGAGGCGTCTCCACGAGCTGGGGATCTTGTTGGCCCGTGCCGCGACCTCGATCGCACGGGATTGACGGCGACAAATGGCACCGTTCCCCAGATTTCGGTTGAGCCTAGGCGTGACTTTCCGAAATATCAGCCTTTTCCAAGCTGATCTTGCAGCTCGGGGTGGGTGTGGCAGGGCCGGTGATCGATAGGTGCGCGGCTCCAGGTAGGACAGCTGTCGAGCGGAGCGACGCTCAAGGAACTGATGGCCCGGATCGGCCACTCAAGCACCCGGGCCGCGATGATCTATCAGCACGCGACCCGTGACCGCGATCACACCATCGCGGCGGCGCTGGACGCTCTGATCGAGGAGGCGAAAAGCACGACCGCTGCCTGATCTGGCGCAGATCTGGCACAGAGAGGATTTCGACGCCCTAAGACAGTGGTAGCCCTGGTTCCTCGGGATCGCTCCCGACCAGGGCTACCGCCATGTCTTCCGCAAGGGTGGAGCCGAGGGACTCGAACCCCTGACCCCCACACTGCCAGTGGCGCTTTGTCAGCCGCGGATGGCCCCGCATGATGGCCAACCCGGGACGGCGCCGGTTGTTGCCCGTGGATGCCCTTCAGCGTTCGCGATGCCGCGTAGCAGAAATCGCGATCAAGGGCGGTTGGGCCACGGGATGCCCCGTAGGCGCCAGCTGAGGGCGAGGGTCAGGAGCGTCATGGTTGTGGTGATCCAGTAGTTGGTGTGCCAGGAACGGCCAGTGGCGAACTCGTTGGTGAGAACGGAATTTGGTAGTGCGTGCTGGGTGACGACGAAGCCCGCGAAAAGGGCCGGTGTAGCTGCCGCGGAGACCAGCGGGCCGAGGGCGAGGCACAGGATGGTACCGATGCACGAGAAGGTGGCCACGTTGCCGATCAGCCCGTGCAGGGGTGGGAACTGTTCGTCGGGGTGACTTGCGGTGATCGTCCAGAACCAGATCGGCAGGACGGCCAGGGGTGCGGCGAGTATGACCGCGGAGTAGGCCAAGTGCCCGAGCCGGGCAGACAGGCGGGCGGTGAGCTCTCGGCCATCGAATCGCGGGACGGTGATGGCCGGGAGGACGCTGGCCAGTGCGACCGCGACTATTTCCGGGGTGCCGATCCCCCTGGATGGTAGGTCGAACACGGCGCTTACCTGGATGCTCAGCTCGGGAAACACCACCGTGAATAGCAACGCGACGACGAAGACGGTGGCAGCGAGGGGTCCACTGCGGACGTGCCACAGTCCCGCGCTGCGGCTTCGCACTACCCGAGGGTGGCTGGTGACAGGCGGCATGAGCGAATCAATTCCTGGTTGGTCCGGACGAATGTGCCTATCTGCTCGGCGTTCATAGTGGTTAGCTTTTGCGCAGCAGGTGATGGTTCGGCGGGTCCAAAGGCGGCTGCCAGGTTTTCGAATCCGGCCAGTTGGAGGACTCGTGCGTAGAGGACGGCGGCGATGTCGTGGCCGTCGGTGGTCTGGTCAGGCTGGAGGCAGCCGCCGAGCGTCGCGGCTTCGCTCACCTGGAAGGCCACCTGGTCGGGGATGGTAGCGGCGAGGAACCTCCGGTCGAGAGGGCTTGGGTCGAGGCGGATGAGCGCCTCCCCGGTGCGCGGGATGGTGTGCTCGGATGCGGCGATATCCGTTACCCGGTGCAGGAGCGGGGACAGCCCGGCTGCGCGCAGCCGCGCCACGACATCGACGGTGCGCGACATAGCTGGCTGGTTGGCCGCATGCAGGCACACCTCTGTGCGATCGACCTGTTGGCACACGCGTGGGACGGGACGGTCCAGCACGACGAGTTCAGGGCGCCACGCGAAGGCGATTGTCGTCAGTGCACCTACGGCGGCCAGCCACATGAGCAGGGGTCGGCCTTGCCGGCGGACCGATCCGCGGGAACCGGCCCACGCCGCGATCGAGGCGGCGAGCAGGCAGATCCCGATGGAGGCGACAACGGCGAAGGCGGCGGTGGGCGGGTTCATCTCAAACCTGGGCGAGCTGACCCACTGGCGCATCGGCAGCAACAGCCCGATCGGCCTGAACAGCGGCTCGTTGGGCAGACCCATCACGGCGAAGGCCAGAACTGCGACCGCGGGGGCGATCACCCAGCGCCGGACAGCAGCACCGAGGCAGAATCCGATCAACGCCAATGTGGTCACACCGGCCACCCCGACGACCACGTCCTGGAGAGCCAGCGCACCGGCAGTCGCTTGTCGCGCCGCGGCGACGTGAACCGGGACAAGCCCGAGGGCATGTCCCAGGCAGAGCCACACCGCCAGCGCAAGCCCATGGATAAGGAACAGGCCGGCGTCCACCCTCGGCCTGATCGGCGCGGCCACCGGCGACTCCTTGGGGAAGTACGTCGCTCCCAGCGCGGCGGCTACACCGGCTACCAAAGATCCGGGAATCCAGAGTGACTCGTGCCATGCGGCGGTGACCGCCGACCAGGTAACGTAGTCGGACCCGAGCGTGCCCCTGGTTGCCAGAAACGAACCGGCCGCCATGAAAGCACCTGCGGCCGGGAACACCCACCGGGGGCCCGGCCAACCGAACAACAGGCGCAGGCGATTCATTCGGAACCGCCCAGGGACATGATCAGGTCATCGTAGGCACGCTCGAACGGCGACCCGGGTCGGCCATCATCAGACGCCTCAGGGATGGTCAGCTGCGAAGTCGGGCCGTGGTATTGGATCCTGCCGTCGACCAGAACACCGACCGAGTCCGCGAGGTGCTCGACATCCTCGGTCAAGTGAGTCGACAGCAACACCGGCCGCTCGATGGCGAACTGCTGGATCACCTCCCGTGCCTTCAGACGCTGCCCAGGGTCGAGACCGACAGTGGGCTCGTCCAAGATAAGAAGGCGCGGATCGTGCACGATGCCGGTGGCCAGCGCGACTCTTTGACGCTGCCCGCCGCTGAGGGTGCGGATCCGCCGAGACGCCAGGTCCAAAGCCTGCATCTTCCCCAACGCAGCCTCAACCGCCGCGTCCGCCCGCGCCGCTTGCACTCCGCTCAGCCAGGCCGCGTAAGCGACGAGGTCACGCACCTTCGCCAAACCCGGAAGTGACGGGTTCTGCGGCACGTAGCCGAGCAACTCCTGAGCCGGCTTACCCTCGCTGACGTCCCGGCCATCGATGATCACCTGACCACGGCTGGGTTTTGCCAAACCCACCATGCACTTGATCAACGTAGTCTTCCCCGCCCCGTTCGGACCCAGCAGGGCGGTCACCCCCGGACCAATCGTCCAGGAGGCGCCGGTGAGAGCCCGACGCCTCCCGTACGAGAACCAGAGGTCTCTGACCTCGACGATCCCTGTCACTCAAACCGCTTACTCTCGTAGTAGTGAGACGTCACAGTGAAGTCAGCATCGGTTGGCACGCGACGACGCAGCAGAGCCCCCGCTGCTAGAGCTGAAATCAGAATAGTAGGTGCCGTTGCCGTTGCCGCAGGAACCGTTGACGGTCTTGGTTCCCCAGCCACCGCCAGACACTTCACCGACAGTGTCGTCGGGCCAGCTACCCCGGTCCTCTCTCACACGACCAGTACCATCGACCGTGCCGGAGCAGCCTTCACGACCCACGGTCGCGTCGTTAGCCGAGTTCGGCACGTCGACCCGGAACGTACACGCCAGAGCTGAGCGGGACTCGGCCACTGCCACCCCTGCCCCCACGCTAACCAGACCGAAAGCCGCAGCGCTGGTGATCAACGCCCGTGAAATCTTCCGCATGAAACCTCCCCAGTTGACAGTCTGCTGTTGTAGCGATAACGGTATCGATGCCTTTGTCCTATGGCGGAGAGCGCGCGGTGAAGGCAGCCGACCTGGAATTCACCTCCTTGATCAGAGTCGTCGCACAGTTGAGGACACTGGAATTCGGGTTTGCCCGGTCAGATACCCATGACGGAGCAGGTCGGCACCTGCTGATCACGCATGGGGACATTCGCTGTCGAAGGTTGGCCCTTATCACCCTGCGACTGACACACCAAAGCCATCGGTTGAGATCGAGATCGAGATCGACGCCCTCGTCCCTTTGCCCCGCCAGTTACCGTCGGTCCTCACTGTGCTACACCTGCATACGCCAGTCAACCCCTCCCGTTCATTGACTATGCGCGTCGCCACATCTGTCGGTCGTCCATATGCGACAGTCGATGCCTGACGTAGTTCGCTACGCAGTAAGCGAGCGCAGCCATTGCAGAACGGCCCGCGCCCCGGGGTGCTGCAAACAGCCCCCGGAACGGCCCGTAGCCTCGACCGCTACGCGCATCGCGGCATCGGCGGCGGCCCGCTGGCCCACCGCGACGGTGACGAGCGCTATCAGCCACTCGTCACGTAGCGCCGGATGCCGGCATTCTGGCGGACACGGCCCTGCACCCGCACGACCTCCGACACACGGACAGCACGTGGTCAGTGCAGAGCGGCGCGACGCTCCAGGAGCTGCTGGCCCGGATCGGCGACCCAAGCATCCGAGCCGCGATGATCTACCAGTACGGAACCCGTGACCGCGACCACACCATAGCGACGGCTCTAGACGCTCTGATCAAGGAGGCGAGAAGCACGACCGCTGCCTGATCTGGCACGGATCTGGCACGTAGAGGAATTCGACGCCCTAAGACAGTGGTAGCCCTGGTTCCTCGGGATCGCTCCCGACCAGGGCTACCGCCATGTCTTCCGCAAGGGTGGAGCCGAGGGGACTCGAACCCCTGACCCCCACACTGCCAGTAAGGTAACGATTCTGTCACGCCCTACCGGCCCGTACCGCCACGTATGCTGAGCAGCCAAAACTCTTCGCACCGAGTGCCGCCCAATGTCGCCACGTACCGACTGGTCAGGGTCATTTGATCTTGATGTGTGAGCGCACGCGTGAGCACGAAAAATGTGGGAACCTTCATGCCAGGCTGTCCACCGCTCCCAATGGCGCGAGTTAACTCGGCAGCGGTGGCTACAAGAAGCCGAGGAACTTGAGCAGCCGGAACGTACTCGGATCGGTCACGGCGAACACCCTGACCGCGAACTGGACGGGCCGCAGCCCAGTAAACGGAAAGATCCACTCCGGGCGAGCTGCCGAGATCATCTGCACCCCGACTGATCCACGATGGACCCATCCACGAAGCCTTACTCGCCCTCGCCACCTGCATCATTACCTATCGACACGTCACACAGCTTTGTTAGGACCTCTTAGGCGTGCGCCTGGCCAGCCTACTTAGAGATCAGTTCAGAATGATCGGACGGAGAGTCCGTCCGATCATTCTGAACTGATCTCTGAAGGCGCAGGGCGTTTGGAGTAGGCCGGGACGAGGTCGAGGCCGGCACGCACAGCGCTGCGGATTCTCTAGCCCTGCTCGCAGAGCAGGACGGCCAGCTCGCCGAGCGGATCCGACGGGAGGGCCTCTCCTAAGCCGACAGGGATCTTGGCCTTTACGAGGACGACGCCCGGATGTTCGAGTCGGCCGGCCGCCGAGACCGGGTCGGATTCCGGCTGGCGGGGTCGCAGGTTAGCCGCCGCCGTGAAGCCGTCCCAAATGCCCTGATGGGCGCCCCTTGATCAGCACGGGCGGCGGGCATGCGATGCGGCATCGCCCGGGGTGCCTACTCCTAGACCGGACCCGATAGTCAGCGGGTTACTGCGGCGCATCCGGTTCGTCGCTCTCGCCGAGGAGCAGGGGCACGTCGTATACCGACAGGTCCGGTCGTGGGCCTGGTGGCGGGGCGTTATTCGCCACCTGCTCTTCACCCCAGCCCGACAGAGCTCCTGAGATTTGAGTGCCGCTCGTGGGCCGCAAGCCTGGCCGCCGACCGCTCGGTCAGCGGCATGACAGGATGCTCGGCATGGGCGCTGCCGAGCAGAGCCACCGTTCGGTGCTGGCGATCAACGACTGCGGCCTGCTTCTCGTTCAGGACAATGTCGGCACCTGGCTGATTCAGGGTTCGGCCGACGGGTCGATCTACGCCGCCGGAGACCGACTGGTGTGGCTGTTGCCGTTACTGGAGCGCACCCTGACCGACGTCAGGGCGGCGTTGTCTCACGTGCCCCTGGCCGACACGCCGCTACCCGCCCTCGTGCGGTTCGCGCTCACCGCGTGGGGTGAGCACTGGCCGGCACTGGCACTCGGTTGGTTGGAGTCCGGCTGGCCGATCCGAGACCTGCTCGACGTGCTGGCCGATATGAAGGACTCGCCCGCACTCTCCCAGCCCCTTCGCCACCGAGCGCTTCGTCTGGCGCGCGCCGCGGCACAGACCTGACGGCCGGACAAGCCCGGATCTCGCTAAAGGCTCCGTAACGCTCGTACTGGTGGCACACGCCTACCTCGCCATCACCGCCGCCCACGCTCAAGGGACACCGATCCCGATCATGAAAAGCTCATCCCCCTTACCCTCGGTGAGGTCCGCCGTCTCTTGGCACACCTGATCGCCACCGCCCGACCGTTCGACCACATCCATCGATGGTCACGATGGCGACGCCGACACCAATACCGCGCCAAACAAGCCCACTACCAGCGAAGACACCGAACCAACCAGCTACGGCTGGAGTACTAGGTACTGTTCAGCGGAAATCGGGATCTGGGGCGTTGTCCCGAGCGACCGACGCCAGGCCACCCGCAGGCAGGATGCCGAACGCGCGCAGCATCATCCCTGCGGCCCCGGACGCCGTGCCGGCCCGGCCCGTGCCGGCCGGCAGCTCGGGGCGGAAGCCGCGGTCGCGCAGTAGAGCAGCAACCTCGCAGACGAGCTGCTCGGGGTCGTATGTCTGCAGTTGCTCTCCCCGCTCGTAGGCTCGGCGCAGCATCGCGCCCGAATCCATGTCCTCATGGTCGGTGGTCGGAATCAACGTCACCAGCGCTCCCCTGTGATTCGCTCATAGACCTCGATGTACCGTGCCCGTGTCGCCTCAACGATTTCCTCGGGCACCTGCGGCGCTGGCGGCGTCTTGTCCCAGCCCGTTCCGGCGGCCCAGTCCCGGACGAATTGCTTGTCGAGCGCGTGCTGTGCTCGCCCCGGCTGCCAGTCGGCAGCCGGCCAAAACCGCGACGAGTCCGACGTCAACAGCTCGTCGCCCAGAACCAACGTGCCGTCCGGCGTCAGCCCGAACTCCAGTTTTGTGTCCGCGATGATGACGCCTCGCTCAGCGGCGATGGCAGCACCTCGGCGATACACCTCCAGAGTGATCCGGCGCAGCTCGGTCGCGACGTCGCTCCCGATGCCCTCAACCACGTCATCGAACGTGATGAACTCGTCGTGGCCCGCCCCCGGGGCGGATTTCGTGGTGGGCGTGAAGATCGGCTTGGGGAGTCGAGAGCCCTCCAACAGTCCGGCCGGCAGTGGGACGCCCGACACCGCTCCGCCTGCTTCGTACTCCCGCAGTCCAAGGCCAGCCAGGTAACCACGCGCGATGCATTCGACCTGGATCATCTGCAGGCGTCGGCACCGCACCGCCCGCCCGGCCCACTCTGGTGGCACGTCGGTGCCGGAGACGACATGGTTCGGCACCAGGTCGGCGAGCTGCTCGAACCACCAGAGGGACAACGCGGTGAGCAGCTTGCCCTTGTCCGGGATCGGGGTGGGCAGCACCACGTCGTAGACCGAGACCCGGTCGGACGCCACGAGGATCACGTCTTCCCCGTCGACGTAGACATCCCTGACCTTGCCTTGATGCACTAGCTCCACGATTCTCCCTGCGCTGAGCTCTGGGACCTGCGACCCGTCCGGTTAGACGTCGTCCGTAGAGTGATGTTATAGAACGCGGAACGTGAACGGAGGGTCAGTGTCTCCAGAGGTGCAACGGCCGGTGCCGCCGTATCTCCAGATCTGTCAGCACTACAGGGATCTGATCCGGAGCGGCGAGTTGCGAGACGGGAGCCGGCTCCCCTCGGCGCGTCAACTGGTCGCGCAGTGGCATGTCGCGCACGCCACGGCCGCGAAGGTGCTGGCCACCCTCCGGGCCGAGGGTTTGGTGACGACCACGTCGGGTGGCGCGGGCGGGACCTTGGTTAGCGTTCGGGACGTCGGCCAATCCCCCCGGGACCGGGTGCTGTCGGTCCGCAGGTGGGGCCGCATCTACCCGCCCGGGGAGCACGCCCGCATCGTGGCTGCCGAGCTGGTCGACGCACCTGAGCACATAGCCGCAGCACTCGGCATCGAGTCCGGCTCGCTCGTTGTGCGGCGACATCGAGTGACGTACCGGGACGAGACTCCGGTGTCCGCGTCGACCAGCTGGTACGCAGGCGAGCTGGCCGAGTTGGCTCCTGGTTTGCTGTCCACCGATCGGCTCAAGCAGGGCACGCCTGGCTACATCGAACAGCAGACCGGCCGCGTGGCACGCCAGGGCCGCGACCAGTTCACCGCCGCGTTGGCTGACGCCGCCATCGCTGCCGACCTCCGCGTCGCCGAGCACAGCCCCGTCCTGATCGGCCGCAATTGGTACAGGGACGCCGATGGCGAGGTGCTGGAGTACGGCGAGTACGTCTCCACGCCTGAGCGCTGGCAGACGTACGAGTACGAGCTGGGGTAGCTGCACC
Source organism: Plantactinospora sp. CA-290183 (assembly GCF_050936375.1). Lineage (NCBI taxonomy): Bacteria > Bacillati > Actinomycetota > Actinomycetes > Micromonosporales > Micromonosporaceae > Plantactinospora > Plantactinospora sp. CA-290183. The sequence goes on from NZ_JBNJMX010000005.1 coordinate 124,971, forward strand.
CCTCCACAGATGCGCAGGGACGGGCATTCGCCCGTCCCTCGCTCTTTGTGCCGGCAGTTTGACAACAGGTATTGACCGCGTTCTAGCACGCGAACTACCGTTGAGCCACGTTCTAGAACGCGGCCGAGATCCGGCTCCGCCTGGTACCGGATCTAAGCCGCCGACACGCTGCTTCGACAAGCCGCTCCTCCACCCGGATCACCGCCCCATTGACGCCGCCCGGCGTCAATTCGTCTTCGCGCTCCGGCTCCTGAGCCCGCAGCGAGCCTGCGCGGGAACGCACACGGGGTTGTACCGCCGGCCCTGTATGTCACGGGCCAGGACCGGAGTCGAACCCGAACGGCTGCCCCCGTTGGGGCACCCTCACAGAGGAGGCCGACGTGCCAACCGCGGTAGAGACAGAGACAGCTGCCCCCCGTGCTGACGGCCGAAGTGACATCCCAACTCCAACCTCCGTTGACCCGCAGGCTGTGAAGCGCGCAGTCGCTGCCCTGCTGGACGCGCTCGGAGTCGCGCCGGGTAGCGAGGTGGCCGAGAATACGCCCCGCAGGGTGGCCATGGCCTTTGTGGAGATGCTGACGCCTCGGCCGTTTGACGCGACCATGTTTGAGACTGGCTCGGGGCAGCAGGATCTCGTGCTGGTCCGCGACGTCCCGTTCCGGTCGGTCTGTGCTCACCACTTGCTGCCGTTCGTCGGGGTTGCGCATCTTGGTTATCTGCCTGGCAACCGGATCCTGGGCGTGTCAAAGTTCGCCCGGGTCATCGACATGTTCGCCCGAAGATTGCAGATGCAGGAGATGCTCACCGGGCAGGTCGCTGACTGGCTGGAACGCGAACTAGGTGCCGGAGGCGTCGCGGTGATGCTCACCGCCGAGCATATGTGCATGACGGCTCGGGGTGTCCACGCGGCCGGCGCGCGGATGACGACTACCGCGTGGCGCGGCATCCTTCGGCAGGATCCAGCGGCCCGCGCCGAGTTCCTATCGCTGACCTGGGCGGGGGGTTCAGCCAGATGACGAGTCAAGCCGGGCTGGTTCGGTCCGATTTGGTGGCGCCGCGCCGCGCCGTTCAGGCCATCAGCGGTGGGCTCGACAGCACCGTCCTCGCCTACCTGCTCCGGGCCAGCGGCACCGAGTTGGTCCTCCTGTCGGCGGACTACGGGCAGCGGCATTCTCGCGAGTTGGCGTACGCCGCCGAAACTGCGAGGGCACTCGGCGCACGGCATCACCGGGTGGATCTGCGGGCGGTGGGGTCCCTGCTGGCAGGGTCGGCGCTGACTGATGCCCAGGTCGACGTGCCAGCCGGTCACTACACCGACGAATCGATGCGGTCGACGGTGGTCCCGAACCGCAACGCGCTGCTGCTCGACCTGGCGGTCGGCGTGGCGATCCCGGCAGGCGCTGACGCAGTGGTGTTCGGCGCACACGCAGGCGACCACGCGATCTACCCGGACTGCCGGCCCGCGTTCGTGCGGAAGTACTCGGCGATGGTGCTCGCCGGCAATCAGGGGTTCCTGCCCGCCGGGTTTCGGGTGCTGGCGCCGTTCATAGACGCTACGAAGGCGGACATCGTCACCATCGGCGCCGAGTTGGGGGTGCCGTTCGAAGACACCTGGTCGTGCTACCTGGGCGACGAGGTGCATTGCGGCCGTTGTGGGACCTGCGTGGAGCGGCGCGAGGCGTTCCATCTGGCGTGCATCCCTGACCCGACCGAGTACGAGGGAAGGCGGGTGGCCTGATGTACCGAATCGGGAAGACGTTCGGCTTCGAGGCGGCGCACAGATTGCCGCTGCCGCCGACCCACAAATGCTCCCGGCTGCACGGCCACTCGTACCGGGCCGAGGTAATCCTCGGCGCCGAGCAACTCGACGCGAACGGGTTCGTCATCGACTTCGGCGAGCTGGACCCGGTCAAGGCGTACCTGGCGGAGCAGCTCGACCACCGCGACCTCGGTGTTGTGGTGGCAGTGCCGTCCAGCGAGAACATCGCCCGCCACCTGTACGACTGGTGCACGAACGGCGGGCTGCTCCTTCCGAACCAGGTCCGAATCGAGGCGATCCGGGTCTCGGAGACGGAATCGACGTGGGCGGAGTACGGCCCTGATGAAAAGGGGCGACGATGACCGCCGCGACGGTGCGACCGCTCCTGGTTGCGGAGACGTTCACCTCAACCGTCCAGGGTGAGGGCCCATCCCTCGGCCAGCAGGCCACCTTCGTCCGGCTCTCCCGCTGCAACCTGTCCTGCCCACGATGCGACACCCCCTACACGTGGGACACCTCCCGGTACGACCTGCGCACCCAGAGCCGCCGCCTCTTACCGGCGGAGGTCACGGACTGGGTGCTGTCGACGTCAGCCGACCTGGTGGTGATCACCGGTGGTGAGCCGCTCCTACAGCAGGCGGGGGTGACGCCGGTCGTCGTCGCGTTGGCGCAGGCCGGGCGGCGGGTGGAAATCGAGACGAGCGGCACCGTCGTGCCCCGCGACGAACTTGCCGCCGCAGTGCGCGGGTTCAACGTTTCTCCCAAGCTCGCGTCCTTCGCCGCCCCGGCCGACATGATACGACGGATCAACCCTGCCGCGCTCGCCGCACTGACCGCCACAGGGAAGGCGGCGTTCAAGTTCGTCGCCACCAATATCAACGACCTCGACGAGATCAGCGAGCTGGTGGACCAGTTCGGACTCGCCCCGGTGTGGGTGATGCCGGAGGGCACCGACCCGACCGTGGTGTTGGACCGCATGCGACTCCTCGCAGGCCCGGTCATCGAGCGAGGGTGGAACCTAACGACCCGGCTGCACATCCTGCTGTGGGGTGATCTCCGTGGCCGCTGATCTGCGAGGGCCTGGGCAGGGCCGTCGTTTCCCCCCGACCGGCCCGCGCGTGTCGGGTAGCGGGCCATGTGCTGCGGTGGCGGGAATCGTTCCTGCTGCCCAGGTAACCGACAGCATAGCCGTTGGTGACTGGTGGTGGGTACCCGTCAGTGGCGGGCTGCTGCCGGGCAACCGGTGGCGGGCCCCGACGCAGGTCGCGGACATGCTGTGGTCACGCACGCCTGTCACGACCGGCGTGGCGACACGCCTAGGTGCCGCGCCCCCTGTCAGTGACCTCGACTGGCCCATGACGCGGCTGACGTGGACTCGGGCGTCGGCGGTGGCCGCGGCACTCGGGGGCCGGTTGCCGACCGACGCCGAGTGGGAGTGGATGGCCGGCGGCGGTGTACGCCGCTACCCGTGGGGTGACGTCGACCCGACGGCTCGGCACGCCAACCTTCGCGATCTCGGCCCCGGCCGGTCGACACCGGTTGGCGCGTATCCGGCAGGAGCGACTCCGGACGGGCTTCTTGACGTGGCCGGCAACGTTTGGGAGTGGACGGCGACGACTGTTCCCGGCGGTGGGGCGCTCGTCCGTGGCGGGTCGTACCAGTCAATCAGGCTTTATGCGAGATGCGGGTTCGGCAACGACATCCCGCAGTCGCTGTCTTCACGGGGGATCGGGCTCAGGGTGGTGCGGCCGGCATGAGCGGGATGGCTGCGCCGGCCGTCCAGGTCGGCAGTGCGACCCAGCGGCGACTGGTGATCGTCTGCTGCTGCGCCAAGAAGGCGGACACGCTCGTGCCGATCCCGGCGTTAGACCTCTACCAGGAGGGGCCCGTGCCGCAGTTACGGGCGCGGGTCGGGCACCGGCCGGACTTGCGGTCACGCATCCGGGTCCTGTCCGCCGAGCACGGGATCGTCGGGGCCGACACGCCCTTGCTGCCGTATGACCGACCGCTGGACATGGACCGGGCGGTCGTCCTGCGGCCGGCAGTGACCCGGGCTTTGTGGAGGGAGATGCACGTCAACGGCGTTCCTGAGGAGGTCCTCGTCGCCGTCGAACCGCTGTACCTGGTGCTGCTCGCGGACCTGCTCGCGGTACCCGGCGTCCGTATTAGGTGGATCACCGACCCGATGGCCGACTGGTCAGCGACGGAAAGTGTGTTGAAGGAGTGGGGATGGCAGTAAACCGCACGTTTGCGGGACAGCGGACGTGGCACATGTCCCGGCCGGCGTTCGACACCGCGGCTGAACTCATCGTTGAGGCGGAGGAACCGTACCGGCCTCAACTCGTCGTCGGTATCGAGCGCGGCGGTCGAGAACTGGCCGCGTTGGTCGCGGAACTGATGGCGGTGCCGCCCGGCTTCGTTCGCGCCCGCCACAACGACAGCGACGAGGTAGAGGTCCAAGCCACCGGCCAGGTGCATGTTGACATAGAGACGATCGAGCGACTGCCGCAGGCGGACCGGATTCTGGTGGTCGACGACATCTGCGGCAGCGGCGCCACCCTCCGCGCGGTGACAGCCGCCATCACCGGCCTGCGGGCACCGAGCGCCATCCGAACTGCCGTCCTCTGCCGCAACGCAGGCGCTGACTTCGCCCCCGACTGCTGGGTCTGGGACGTCTGCGACTGGGTCCACTTCCCATGGGAAAGGGACGCGGGCAGGCCCACCGAGCCGCTGCCGGTCCCCGAGCGGGTGCGTTAGCTGTGATCGTCGCCTTCGTGTTGCTCACCTACAGGCCCGACGCACCGGCGGGGATCGAACGTAGCATCGCAGCCCTCGCCGCAGGGCTTCGCGAACTCGGCCACGGCACTCTCATCGTGACGGGCACGGCGGTGACCGGCGCGGGACGCGATCGCACCGAGCCAGGAATGCTGCGGCTGCGAAGCGTACGCCTTCCCGATCCCGCGACTGAGGAGGATCTCCTCGCCGTCTTGGCTGATCCGGCGCCGGTCCGGGCCGAGGTCGTCGAGGTGTTGACACATTGGGGTGCCGACGTCGTCTGCTGGACGGACGCGACGTGGGGCCTCGGCTACCTCGCCCCTGCCCCGCCCGGGATACGGACCGCTCTGATGGTGCGGGTGCCGCGTGCCGACGGCCCGCTCCACAAGGCGCTGTCCCGCCCTCCGGACGTGGTCCTCACCAACAGCCGTTTCACGGCCGCCGAATGTGCCCGGCTGGGCAACGACACCGATCGTTGGGCAGTGGTTCCGAACGCGCTCATCGATCTCGGCATGCCGACGACGGAACTCGGTCGCGAGAGCCAACGACAGGCCGGGCCGGTCCGGGTGGTGGCCAGGGCCGAGCCGCACAAGGGGATTCGGGAGCTGATCGACGCGATGCCCAGCAACCTCGGCCGCCCGCTGGACGTGGTGCTCGCCGAGGCTGGCTTCGAGTACTGGCCAGGCATGCAGGCAGATGTGCTAGCCGAGTGCCGCCAGGCCGCCGGGGTCGCCACCGGTGAGGTCCGAATCCTTCCCCCGCTGTCCTGGCGCGACGTGTCGCCCTTCCTCGGCGGGGCGGCGTTGTCCGTCGTGGCGAGCACCAGCCCGGAGACGTTCGGCAACGCCGCAGCGGAGGCGCTGGCGGTCGGGACACCGGTCGTCGCCTACGACTTCGGGCATGTGCCGGAGCTGGTGGGCCCCGCCGGGAGCGTCGTCGACCGGTCGCTGGGACCAGACGGGTTGTGGGACGCCGCCCGTCGACTGCTCGGCGACCCGGTCGCCTACCGGCAGGCGTCCGCCGCCGGGCCGGCCCGGGTCGGTGGCCACACACCCGCCGTCGCGGCAGCAGCTTTCCTGGCCGCAATCGACCCTGCTGGAGGACGACGGTGAACCTTTCCAGCGCCCGCCTCGGCGATGTGGTCCTCGTAGTTGCTCCCCACCCTGACGACGAGACCCTCGGCGCTGGCGGCACCATCGCAAAACTCTCGGCCCACGGTGCCACCGTGCACGTTCTGGCCGTGACCTGCCGCACGAACGTGACCTGTCTCGGGGGAAGCGACCCGGGGCTGCGGGGCAAGGAGTTCGAGGTGGCCTGTGACGCGCTCGGAGTCGTCGGACGACGCCTCGCGTGGGTCGACACCGATCTGGCCGTGCACCCTCATCGGCATCCCCGCGAACTGGTCGAGCTGATCGAGTCAGGCACCGACATCTCGATCGCGAGCGTGCGCCCTGACGTGTTGCTCATCCCTGCCGGCAACGGCTTCCACCAAGACCACCACGCCGTGTATCGCGCGGGGCTGGCTGCGGCCCGGCTCGGCGGCACCGCCCAACGCGCGCCGCGAATCGTACTCGGCTACAGCGGCCCTGAGGAGCAGTGGACCGGCGACTTCAACCGGATGGTGTTTGTCGACACCAGCAGCACATGGGACGCCAAGCGGCGTGCACTTTCGGCGTACCAGTCCCAGCTGCGGCCGGCCCCGCACCCGCGCAGCATTGAGGTCATCTCGACCTTGGATGAGGCAACCGGCCTGCGGGTCGGGGCGCCCCGGGCGGAGGCGTTTGTCCCGTACCGGATGGTCTGCTAATGATGCGCCCAGCGATCCTCGTCGCGCACCAGCCGGCGTACCTGCCCTGGTCGGGGTACTTCGCCCGGCTGCTCGACGTCGACCGTCTCGTCCTGCTCGATCATGTGCAGTTCGCGGAGCGGGGGCGGCAGCACCGCAACGTCATCCTCGCACCGACCGGAGGAAAACTACGGCTCACCGTGCCGGTCCGCCGGCGGTTCGGCCAACCGATCAACGCGGTTCACATCGCCGATCAGCCGTGGGCGGTCAAGCACTGGCGGGCGATCGAACAGGCGTATCGGACCGCGCCGTTCTGGTCCATGTTCGGGCCACCCCTCACGTCGATCTACGAGCGGCCGTGGGCCCTGCTGGTCGACCTGAACATCGCCCTCACCCGATTCGTCCTCGACGCGCTCGGGCTGCCCGTCACCCTGCTGCGATCCTCTGGGATCAGGCCGGAGGGGGCAAAGACGGAGATGCTTGTCGACCTGTGTCGCCGGCTGGACGCCAACACCTTGCGCATCGGAATGGGCGGCTCCCGGAACTACCTGTGCCCGGACGTAATCACCCAGGCCGGGGTCACTGTCGAATGCGCCGCCTACACCCATCCCCCGTACCCACAGCGGCGGGGCCCGTTCACGCCGGATCTCGCCGCCATCGACTTGCTTCTCTGGTGTGGCCCCGACGGCGCACGGCAGGTGCTCCGCGACGGCAGCTACGTACACCCGTGGATCCCCGGTGACAGCCGATGAGTCATCCGGCCAGCCACACCCTGATGCCGCTGATTGCCGACCCCCGCCGGCTCAAGCAGGTTGCCCGTGCCCTGATGCGCCGGCCAACAACGCCGGGGGCCGACCAGATCACCTGGGCCGAATACCGGCGCGGCCTCGACAACCGCCTCAACACGCTCGCGGAACGGCTACACGCCGGCCAATGGCGACCGGGGCTGACGCAAGTCAGAAGCTGGCCGTCGTGGGGCAAAACGATGACCATCTGCGTCCCCACCGTCGAAGACCGTGTCGTTCACCGGGCAATCCGAACCGCGGTCGAACCGGTCCTGGACCAGGACGCCTACCCGCCATGGCTGTACGGCTGGCGGCCCCGCGCCGGTCGCCTGCACGCCGTCGCCGCCGCGGCGCGGCACCTCAACACCGGCCGGACCGCGGTTGCCGACCTCGACGTAGCCGCCGCCACTGTCGGCGCGACCAGCAGCGAACTGATCGACCAGCTGGCCCGCTGGGTCCACGACGGCGCCGTGCTCACGCTCGTGCGCAGGATCCTGGACGCTCTTCCCACGCCGCTGGCGCCCGGCGGCGGGCTGACGCCGATGCTCACCAACCTGCGGCTCATCCCGGTCGACGAGCAGCTCACTCAGCTGACGCTGATCCGGGTCACGGACAACTACACCGCCTTCTGCTGTAGCTGGCCTGAGGCCGAGGCTGCGGCCAGCCGCATCAGCGCCGCGCTCGCCGCCCGTGGGTTGCGAGCCAACCCAACCAAGTCGAAGGTGTGGCACCCGAACCCCGAGGACCTCTACCTCGCCGGATGAGCGGAGGAGACAGTCGATCATGCGCCGAGCCCTGCTTTACGCCACCTTCAACGGCGTCGCGAACTGCACCAACGGTATCGGTCGGCAGACGAAGACGTTGCTGTCGGCCATCGAGCGTCGATGGGACGAAGTAACCGCCGTGACCGGCCCCCTCACCCCGTACCTGGCCATTCCCACACCCGGGCCGCGCACCTGGGCGTACGATCCGCAGCAGCTCGGCACCGCCACCCGCGTCGTCCAGGCAAGGGGCGGCCGTATTCTGCACCTCCCCCACGACACCGCCCCCCCGTTCTGGTCCCCACCCGTGTGGACACAGTTGTCGGCTGCGGCAGTACGAACCGCGGCCACTATCGCCGCCGACTACGACGAGGTGCTCCTCATCGCCGTCGACACCCCCTTTCTCGGCAGCGGTCGTGTCCACCGGACCCTGCCCTCCGAGTTGACCGCCCGCATCCATGTCCTACTCGCTCCCTACGGCACCAGCTACATCCACGACCGGCCCCCGGACCCCTGGCGGCTCGGCTGGGAACGTACCGGGCTCGGTGCCGTCGGCGGCCGTGTCCACGTCGCCGACATCGGCGCTTTCCTCACCCGGCACCTCGTCCGGCGGTTCGACGTCGACCCGGCCTGCTTCGTGCCATGGCGCTCCAGCCTCGACCTGACAGCCCCCGATTTCACCCCGATGGACCGCGCCCAGGCCGCCGCCGTCCTCGCCGAATTCGAGATCCCGACCGACCGACCGATCGTGATGTTCATCGGTCGGTCAGACCCGACGAAAGGGTTCGACCTGCTCATCGACGCGCTACGCCCGATCGCCGACAACGTTCACCTCGCGGCCGTCGTCGTCGCCGGTCCTGGGCGCGATCCGTTGATTCCTGAGTACATCGAGCAGATCAATCGGGCTCGCGTCCGCGCAAGCCTCGTCACCCAGTTCACGCGCGATTTGCCGCGCGCGCTGGCAGCGCACCCAGCAACCCGCGTCGCTGTCTGCCCCTCGCGCGGGGAATCGCTGGCCAATGTTCCGTTCGAGGTTAGTCTCTGGGCCCGCCGCTCCGGGCCCGTCATCGTCGCGCCGAACCGCGATGGGTTCGTTGAGCAGATCAGCGACGGCGTCAACGGACTGCTGTACGACCCTGACCAGGACGGTGCGTTGACCACCGGGATCCGACGTGCGCTCGCTCTCGGTCCAGGTGCCGCCGCCATGCTGAGAACCGCAGCTCACCAGCGCGTCGTCGACAGCCGTGATGTGGTCCCCAACCTGGCCGACACTGCGCGCTGGTGCTTCCAGTTGTCGCGGGTTGGTGGGTATTCTTCGGTCCGTTCGTGATGCGAGCACCCGGCCGCCGCGGTCACAGGCGATCATCCCCACCATCGGGAGGGTCTGCGGTGCCAGGATTATTCGTGGTTGACGGCCACCACCTGCTGTACCGGGCCTGGTTCGGGTTCGCCGCCGGCCGCATCATGAGCCGCGACAAGACTCGCGACCTCACGGGGGTCTTCGGGTTCCTCGCTCTCGCCCGCAAGGCCCACCGGCTCCGCGCCCCCGAGAGCGAAATGATCGTCGTGTTTGACGGGGAGAACGCTGCAGCAGCCCGAACCGATAGCGACCCGACGTACAAGGCGAACCGGGCGGCGGCCGACCACACGCCGATCAAATCTCTGGCGGCCGTGAAGCAGGCCCTGGACGCGATCGGTGTGCGGTGGGTCGAACTCGGCGACCATGAGGGCGACGACGTCATAGCCACTGCCGCGAACGTCGCCTCGGGCGCGGGCCGACCCACTGTCTGCTTTACCGGTGACAGAGACATGTACCAGCTCCTCGGTCCGACCACCACGATCCTCACCCCGGTACGAGCGGTCGTGACCGCCTCGGACGTGCAGGACAGGTACGGTGTGACGCCGCGCCAGTGGCCGGACTATCGCGCGTTGACCGGGGACCCGGTCGACAACATCCCTGGAATTCGTGGCATCGGCCCCAAGACGGCAGCCGCCCTCCTCGCCGACGGCTGGCACCTGGACGATCTCGCCGGTTCAACCCGACTCCGGAACCCCCGCTGCGGACCCGTGCAAGCCCAGTGGCGCCAACTCCTCGGATGGCGAGACCTCATCCGCCTCCGGCGAGACGTCCCACTACCCGAAGGTCTGATCGCGAATCAGGCGACTCCGCCCTTGCCTCTTCCCGCCCAGACCCTTGAACAGATCAACCTGTGGTGAGCGAGCAGATCAGGGTCACTACCGGCGCTAATACTCCAGCCGGGGATCGTGATCATGGTTCGATGAGCGCCTGTCTGGCGTAGTGGCTGTTCATCGCTCGGGCTTGGTGGCGGCGTCGGCGGATGGACCAGAGCAGCGCGTCGGTGTGGCGCGGGCGGGTTCGATGATCAGGATGTTGAACAGGTGGCTAGCTCGTTGACGGTCAGCGCGATCAGCCCGGCCGGGTCGGGCTGGTCGCGGTGGGCGGCGGCGAGGAAGGCGTGGGCGAGGATTGCCAGGGTGGTCCAGCGGTGCCACGAGGTCCATCGGCGGTTTTGGTGCTGGTCGAGGCCGAGGCCGGTCTTCGCGGTTTGGAACGCCTCCTCGATCTTCCATCGACGGGGGCCACGCTGACGAGGGTGTGCAACGCGACGGGTTGCGGTGACCAGCAGCGGTAGAAGGCCAGCTCGCCGCTGCGGCGGTGGCGGCGGATCATCAGCCAGTGCCGGCCGCCGTGCTGGTCGGTGGCGAGCGGCAGTACGGTGAACGCCCAGTCGTAGTAGCGGTGGCCTTTGAAGCCGCGGCCTGCGGACATCCGTTGCCAGGCGGTGGCGGGCAGGTCTTTGGCGAGTTGGTCGGCGCGGTAGACGCCCAGGCCGGTCGTGACCCGGTGCGAGCAGGCGACCGCGAGGACGTAGCCGAGCCGCAGTCCGCGCAGCCCGGCGGCCAGGCGCGGGTCGCCGCCGTAGGCTTCATCGCCGGCCACCCATCGGCAGGGCATGCCGGCGGTCACTGCGGCCTCGATCATCCGGGCCGCGAGTTGTGGCTTGGTCGCGAACCGGATCTGTCCGGGGACGCCGGCCCCGGTTCGGCGTTGCGGCTCGTCGCACCAGGCTTTGGGCAGGTAGAGAGCGGTATCGAGCATCGCGTGCGCCTGCTCGGTGGCGTAGATGAAATGCACGGCGAGCTGGCAGTTCTCGATCTTCCCGGCGGTACCGGAGTACTGACGTTGAACTGCGACGGTGTGGAAGCCCTTCTTAAGATCACCCGTTTCGTCGATCACCAGCACGGCGTCGGTCTCGCCGAGCTGATCGGCGACGAACTCACGGACATCGGCGCGGACCGCGGCATCGTCCCACTTCACGCGGGTTAGCAGATCCTGCATCCCGTCCGGGCTCGCGTCGCCGGCGTGTTTCGGCGATCGTCCAGCAGTTCTTACGCGGCAACGGCGCCAACAGCCCCCGCAGGAAGTCACCCACCCGACGACAGGGCTCCAGCCTGCGGAAATGTACTCCGATAGTCAACAGCAGGTCGTCGAACAACAACTGCCAACGCCGGGCGTCTGCCCTGTATCCGGCAGCCACCTGCGTCATGGTTGGTCCACACAGCTGTCCATGATCGACCGTGGCTGCCTTCGTTCCCGCACCGCGTCACCCCGCGGCTCAACTAAAGGTCAACATCCCCGGCTGGAGTACTAAGGCGGCTCTGGCAGGCGTTGCTATCCAACGAGAGCGGCGAGACGAACCTACCGACGACCACGCCCGCCAACTCAAAGATTGCTCCGTTCACTACCAAGGGCGGTTTCCCGAGGGCATGCGTCTGGAGATGTACGCCACTCGGATTCTTATCGAGCCCGGGACAGCCAGGTCCCGCCGCTCAAGTGGCGGCCCGTAAAATCTCGCGAAATTCCCTAACCCGCGGAAGGTCCCGAAAGGACTCGGACGCGGCCACCAAATCGCGCAGTCGAGCCTTAAGTTTGGAAGACCCGACAACTCGTGTGGACATCCGAATCGCCTCTTCCCCGTCATCGCAAGCTCGTTCCGGCTGACGTAGCAGGAACCTTGCAAGGGCAAGGTCGATCCGGCTATACGTTTGCTCACGGATGAAACCAGGATCCCACTTAGCCAACGCATTGAGCGCTTCGGTCTCTGCTCGCGCCCCGAGGCCGAGCGCTTGGGCAGGATCGATGGTCCCGAGTCTGATATAGGCGCCCGCGGCATGGCGGTGCAGTTCGGCGTCGCCTATATATAGGAACACCTCGCGCTGCCACGGGGGCTCGTCCTCGTCGCGAGACTCAGCGAGGAGGTCCGAGGCCAGATCGATCGCACTGCGAACCTCACTGAGGCGGCTTGTGCCCGTCGAGGCGAGGACGTGGGCCTTAAGGTTCCACAGCATCGCTTGGACAGCAGTGTGCCGATTCCTCTCGGGCAAATAGCTGACCGCAAGGTCGATAAGACGTAGCGCATCATCAGGCTGGCCCAGGAACCGCAATTGTCTAGCCATGTCCGCAAGGATACATACGCCCACCAGCGACGCTCGCTCATCGGTGGATTCACGAGCTGCCTGTAGCCCGTACACAAAGTACCGCTGAGCCGGTCCTTCAAGTCCACTGTCATGAGACATATAACCGATCTCGCCAGAAAGCTTGGCGACCGCCGCGAGAAGGCGATTTCCGGTCAGACTTTCATATGTAGACTCGTCGAAAAGATCTACTGCGTACTTGAGTTGCCCCACGGCAGCCTCCCGCGAGAGTCCGCCCCCGACTTCCGCATCACCCGCCATGAACCGCATCGTGGCCTGTTCGATCTCTTCGACCACGGCGAGACCTATACGCCCCGGTCTGTGCCCTTCTGAGCTTGGTAGCCCGACCGGCTCGGTACCGAGCCATCGCGTTATCGAGTCGACAAACGTCGATCCCGTCGCGACAGAGATCGAGCTGGCCAGCAACGAGCGCCTGGTCAGCATGTCGCTCCTCAGGAAGATTCCCAGTTCCTCCAGAGTACGTGTGGCGACGAACGGATGGTAGTGGGCAGGCAGAGGCTTGGCGCCTTCGCGCGCGTCGGACCAAACTAGGCCTGGTGCCACGTCGACACCCCAGGCGTCGCTCAGTACCTCGGCCACAAGATCCTGATGATCACAGCGACCGCCCCGCAACCAGCGCTTGACGCTCGTGTGGTCATAGCTCAATTCCAGGCCGTACTTGTGCTGGCCCCGCTTGTTGATAGCAATGGCGACTTGAGCGAGGGAGGGATATCCGGAGCCCTTGATGAGGACCCCGAGGACTGGGTTGGCAACATTCGCCGGAAGGATCAACGCAGCCTCCTTGCGCCCGCGAATCGCTCCGCTGCCCGGCCGCCTACATCCCTAAGCAGCAACGGCTCCGGGCTGGCCACCGAGCGGGGTTCAGCGTAAGTCTGGAGCGGAAGGCCGGACCAGTCGAGGCATGTATAGGCATTTCCGAAGTGCACCCAGGTCCAACAATTCCCACAGATGCGAAGATAAATGTGCCGTGCACACCACCGACAGCGCGCCCTAGCCACGCCAGCAACAGCGACGACTCGCGCAGCGCGCATATACAAGACAGTTCCCTCCGTTACCCAGGCCTAGAATCCACTGCCCGAATCTCGTTCCACCAGGAGGCGCGGCCCCCCGGGCTGAAGAGACCCAAAGACTCCTTCGTAGAGAATCATCTGCAGGGCTCTGGCCGTGACTACATCCACCTTAGCTTCGACGACGCCGGGCAGCTTGAAAGCGATCGTCGCGTCATCGAGGTCCACGATTGCGGTAACCTGACCAAACTCGGTCTTGTTAAGCTGGTCGAAAAGTCGGACGCGGTATCTATGTATTCTTGGCGCCTCGGGGGTCTCATCCCCTGCTTCGTTCACTGCTGTCCCTCCTGTCGATCATCGGGTCCGTATCGGCGCGACGGTCGAGATACATGGCGGTCACAGTGTCCACCTGCGTTCCTCGTGCGTCGGTCGGCCGATAGGTGACGGTCGCCGCCAACGCTGATGCCATCTCAACAACCCCAGCCCGCCAAGCGCGCCGGTGGACCCATACGGGGTCTCCAGGCTCATAACTGCCAGCTGGGATGATTTCCTCGGCCTTGCGGATCCAGGGGTCGGATGCGGGAGCAGCCATCGCGGTGATCTCCACTCGTGGGGGCGGCGGGATGTCTTCGGATGGGTGATGTTGACGGGGGCTCGGCTGATGAGGACTGGCGAGACGCGCGATGACCCACCCCGGGGCCAGGTGGGGCAACGCAGCGGGCCTGTTTCAGAGCGATCGAGTTCGGCTGGGGCCGTAGTTCACTGCGATCGGCGCCACCGTCGGCGCTCCGGGAATCGCCCGCTGACCTCAAAGTCAGATGCATCGCGGCTTCCTTACGGTCGAGTTTGACCCTGAACCGGGGATCTGCACGCTCTCGTTGACCTCGACCTCGTCCGAGGCCTCGGATGGGCAGATCGCCAACGGACGCGACACCGCAGCAGCCTGGACGGCAGTCGGTGCCGACTATCCAGATTGCTCAATCTGCCTTAGTGACACGCCCATCTGTGCTTCACAGATTACGTAGGCGCACCGATCGTTGACAAGGCATGTCGAAGGATTGATCCCTTTGTGAGGGGGCGCGTCGACCATGCGCGAGGGGGCGCGTCAAACATGCGCGAAGAGGCACGTCGCGCGTACGTAGGAGTGGCGCCGGACGTGTTCGAGGGCGAACCCGAACGTGCGCCAGACTGCCCCTTGACGTGCTTAGCGGGCCTGGTGAAGGGCCCCCGGCCGGGGTGGCGACTTTGGACATGGACCTGCAACGGCCCTCGATCAACGGGCTGTCCTCCCTCAGGCACCCGTTGTAAAGTGCGGAAAGCCTTGAGACAGGCGATCACAGAAGGTCCCCGAGGGCGCCCTCCCCCGGGGACCTTCTGTGCAACTGCGGTTGGTCAGATCTCGTACGCGCCAGCCTTCACTTCGCGGAGAAACGCCGCGAACGCCGGCCTCGATACCACGTGTGCGCCGTCCTCGGGGCGGGTGCTGTCCCTCACGGCGACCAAATCAGGCACATTGCCCGCGATCTCCACGCAACCGCCGTTGCTTCCCCCGCTGCGACTGGCCTTGCGCCAGTTGGCTTGAGACAGGTCGATCATGATCTACTCCAGTGTTTCAGCAAGCATCACAAGGTGCTCGGTGGATCGGGCCGGGTCCATCGCCGCGGCATGAATCTCGTTGAACAAGGTCATGTGCATGGCGGCGTCCTCTTTATCGCTCACCTCCTTGAGCGTGGTGTCGGTTTCCAGCCAGACGAGACTGGGATCGCCGGGGAAGTCGAAGATGTTGATCATTCCGCTGTTCCCGGGGTGCAGACCGTCCGCGAAGCGGAACAAGCGCAGCTCGACGTTCGAGCGCCGACTCATTTCGACCAGGTGGGTTACCTGCGCACGGCGGTCAGCCTGC
Source organism: Plantactinospora sp. CA-290183 (assembly GCF_050936375.1). Classification (NCBI taxonomy): domain Bacteria; kingdom Bacillati; phylum Actinomycetota; class Actinomycetes; order Micromonosporales; family Micromonosporaceae; genus Plantactinospora; species Plantactinospora sp. CA-290183. The sequence goes on from NZ_JBNJMX010000005.1 coordinate 140,265, forward strand.
GTGCCCCAGCGGTACATCAGCGCTGCCTCGGTGATCACAGCCACCAGTTTTGGAGCGCTGTCACCGCGATGGAGAATCTCCTGACGACGTAGGCGCGCCTCGACTGCTGTCTTGCGCCATTCAGGCGGTCGCGGGCTGCGACCGGTGAGCGCCTCAACGTAGGCCGGGGTCTGGAGAAGACCGGGCACAACCAGCGGCATGTAGACGCTGATGCGGCTGGCGTCGGACTCGTAGCCCGGGAACTCGCTGTCGCCGAACACCTCAGGGTAGTCACGCCACCACGGGCGCCGGCGGGCCACGACGGCCAGGCGCTCCAGCTCTTCCGCCTCCTCGTTCGAGGCTCCGTAAATTCGGAGTAGATCACGGATGTCGGACATCTCTGGCCGACGCCAGACGTTGGCTTCGAACCGGCCGACCTTTCCGCGGCCCCAGTTCAGCTTGTCGCACGCCTGGTTGGCGGTGTAGCCACTGCGAAGACGCAGCTCCATAAGCCGCCTCGCGACACGGCGCTTGGCGATCGTCGCACCGTAGGTGTCCACAGCCGCCACCTGGCTCCTCCTTGACACGACTTGGGCCTCAGCATAACGCCTCACTAGATTGTGATTCACAAACACAGTCGACGGTTGGCCTGGGGCCGGCGGAGTGGCTGGTCAAGCTCCTCCTTGGACAGGACGATGACGATCGTCGCGACGTCCGCCGCCGAGGGCGATGCGATCTGACGACGCCACGGTCGTCAGAGAGCGTCGTCGAACTCGCCGTTGCGTGCCCCGTCGAGGAAGCACTCCCACTCGTGCCGGCTGAAGACTGACACCAGGTCGCCGCCGGCCCGCAGCAGCACCCACTGCCTACCGAGAGCCTCCACCATGGCGATCTCGATCGCGTCCGACCCTGAACTCGACCGTTGCCAATTAAGGCCATCAACGTCGACGCCCAATTCCCCCAGCGTCGGCTTACCCTCACTCATAGTCCCACCTCCCCTCAGAGCTTCCGACCGACTGCGGCATAAAACCAGCGGCTGGCATCGTCGTCTGCGGCTGCGGGATCCTCCGCGCCGAACTGTCCGACGTAAGTCAGCACCGGCTCCGCACCCTCGTACGGCGGCAGGATGTCGAAGCCGTCAAAGAACCGGGCGATCTCTTGCCGCGTTCGATCCTTCGCAGCCGTCGGCGTCTTCCCATACACGCTTCGTATGGCTTCAAGAATCCTTTCGGGCTGGTGATCGCCTGTGGGAGCCGACAACGCGAGATAGGAGCCAGAGGCTATCCTGTCTCTGTACGTGCGCACGATCGCCCACGGGTCGTCAGCGTCGGGTATGAACTGCGTGACCGCGACCAGCAACAGCCCTACCGGCTTGTCGAGGTCGATCAGCTGGCGCGTCTGCGGATGGTCGAGAATGTCGTCGGGTTGGCGAACATCACCCTGTATGACAGCCGTATTATCCACGGCGGCGAGCATTTCACGGCCGCGCTCGATCACCTTCGGATCGATGTCGACATAAACGACTCTGCCATCAGGGATGACCTGTCCAACCACCTCATGCGTGTTGCGCTGCGTTGGTAGGCCGGCGCCGATATCGAGGAACTGTTTGATGCCCCACTCGGAGGCCATTCGCGTGACAGCGCGCTGCAGGAAGCCTCGATTTGCCCACGCGACTAGCGGGATTTCGGGGAGGACGGCGCGGATCCGGTCGACAGCGACTCGGTCCGCGGGGCTGTTTGCGGACCCTCCTAAGTAGTAGTCGTACATTCCTGCTACGAAGGGCGTTTCTGCCGGGTCATCGCTCATCAAGCATCTCCAGGGGCAGGGCTCAGGGGGCATCGGTGCGGCCTCGGTCCGCGAGCCGTGGGTCCGGTCACCCGACCAGACCCCAGCGCCTGGACCTCACCCGTCCGTCCCGAGGACTAGGGCTAGCAGCAGTCTGGCATTCACTCTGCGAATCACAAACTCCTCACCGTCAAGGTTAGGAGTGAAGCGGGCGCCGCACACGCCGCGCGGACCCCCCGGCACACGTCTTGAGAACCCCCAAGCGCACGCGTTGAGAACCCCCTGGCGCACCTTCGATGACCTTCCGCGCGGAGACGGTTACTGGCTTGGCTGATAGGGCATCGGGCTGGCGGATGGCTCCGGAAGATTCCCAGTCGACTGGCGTACACGCCGGCCCGGTGTCCACGTCTTGCCGCCGGACGGGCACCTCCGTCCGGCTCTCAACCGTGCATCGGGAGGGTCCGAAAGATGCCAACAGCTGTGCTGGCCAGAGCTTCATCGGCTCAGCGACAACGTCACCCGGCCCACCCATCGGCCGCGCCCACGACACCCGGGCTCAGCCGTCGCGCGTTCCACCAGCACGCGGTGGGCGCGGGGGCGGGCCTTCTAACCGGCGTAACCTTGCTGTCAGCGTGCACCGACGCCAGCAGCAAGTCGGGGTCCGAGGGCGGCATCGACAAGGTCCGCTTCGTCACGACGCTGGGCACCCAGGGGCGCGACTCCTACGCGTTCGTAGCGGATGCCAAGGGTTACTTTGCGGAGGCCGGCGTCGAGGTGGACATCCAGCCTGGGAAGGCGGGTGACTACAACCACCAGATGCTCAAGTCGGGGCAGGCTCAGTTCACGGTTGTCGACGCTTCAGGTGCGCTCGTCCGATACGGGACCGGTGCCGACACCGGTTTCCAGATCGTCGGGGCGATACACCAGTCTACGCTGCTGTCGGTCGTGTCTTTAGAGGGATCCGGCATCAACTCTCCCCGAGACCTGGAGGGCCGGATCCTCGCGACCGTCAAGGGAGCCGCGCCTGAGGTGCTGTTCCCGGCATACGCGCGGCTGGCGGGGATCGACCGATCGAAGGTCACCTGGCAATACGGGGGGGCGGAGCAGCTCAATGCCTACCTGGCTAGCAAACGAGCCGACGGTATCGGTATCTTCCTCGTCGGTAAGCCGGGTGTCGCCGCCGCTGCGAAAGAGCCTGTCTCGCATCTCGGATACAGCGATTACATGCGCGACCTGTTCGGTGGCGTAGTGGTCACCCAGAGAGAAACCATCGGCCGCAACCCGGACCTCGTCCGGAGGTTCACCACCGCGCTGCTCAAGGGTCTCGACTACGCGGTACGCAACCCGGAGGAGGCCGGGCAGATCCTCGCACAGCGGGTCCCGGGCCAGAAGGCGAACTTGGCCGCCGCAGAGCTCCAGCTCATGCGCCCCTACGTCGTCCCGGCCTCTGGCGCCCCGGTCGGAGCCGTCGATGAGACCCGAGTCGCCAAGAGCGTGGCGCTCCTACAGTCCGTTGGACTCGTACCGCCGGGGGCAAACCCTGACCTGCCTCGCCAGCTCGTCAACTTCGACCTCGTCCCGAGCGGCATCCGGTGAGCAACATGGCACCCACTGCTTTCCGGCCCTACCCCATGAACAACAAGGACGGCCACTCGCCGGCCCACCACGCCGCGCTGGCCGAACTTCTCGACCCCGTCACCATTGCCCGCCTCAGCGAACTCGGCGACTGGAAGAGCGCAACCTGCGTCGACGTCGGCGCCGGCGGCGGCAGCATCGCCATGTGGCTCGCCGACCAGGTCGGCGACGACGGCCGAGTATTCGCGACCGACATGGACCCTGACCAGATACCTCACCATCGACGTTTGCTTCGGGTCCAACACGACATACGCGGCGACGATCCGCTTGCCGGCGGTCTCTACGACCTGATCATCGCGCGCCTCGTCCTCAGTCACCTGCCCGATCGCGAGGCGATCCTTCACCGCCTGGCGAACAGGCTCGCGGCCGGGGGGACGCTCGTGGTTGCCGACTGGGCGACCCTGCGTGACCGCGAAGAGACCATCGTGGCCGCTCCTAGCGAGGAGGCCGCCGACCTGTACGCGACCTATCAGCGGACCGTGGGGAAAGACGTCTTCGATGCGGCCGGCACTGACCGCAACTGGGCGCGACGGATCCACCCGGTGATGCTCACCGCAGGGCTCACCGAGGTCGAAACGCGCGTCAGTGCCGAATACTGGACCGGCGGCGGCGCCGGCACGCGCTTCGTGGCTGCGGTCCTCCAACAGGTCCGGCCTCGACTGCTCGCCGCGGGTATGACTGACCTGCAACTCCACAAGACCTTAGCGATCCTGGACGATCCCGGCCTCGTGATACACGGTCATCCGTTCTACATCACGAGCGGGCGGCGCCCCGAATAATGCTCCCGGTGAGCGAGCGTATTCCCAGGGATCGGATCAGGGCTCGCTCACTGGGCTCGGTCTACAGAAGAGCGAACCGCCGAGAAACTTGATGCTGTGGGGTCTGATATGGCGACGCTGGACGCGACGCGTTCAAAGCGTCCTTTGAGACGCTGCATGGCCTGGGTCATACCCGGCCTTACAGCGATGAGCATGGCTGGGTGCTGGTGGTTGGCTACCATCGTTTTCGCAATTGATCCGTTCTTCCTGCCATCCCCACCCGACATCGTTCGTGCATTTATTGCGGCTCCTGGCTACCTGCTCAGAGAAACGGCGGCTACGGCCAGCGTCACCCTTGCTGGTTTCGGCTTGGCCACGATCTTCGGCCTCTCCGTGGCTGCCCTACTCGCCACATCGAAGATGATCGAACACGCGATCCTCCCGATTCTCGTGGCATTACATTCCGTTCCGAAGGTCGCCGTAGCTCCACTACTTGTCGTCTGGTTGGGGTTCGGACCGGAGCCGAAGATTGGAATGGTTCTCGTGATCAGCTTTTTTCCGATCATGCTGGCTGCGACAGCGGGCTTGGCCTCGACACCCAAGGAGCTGGCCGACCTTGCGCGCTCGCTGTCTGCCTCTCGCTTGCAGACATTCGTTAAGATTCGGCTGCCGTGGGCACTGCCTCAAGTCCTCGTAGGACTTAAGACCGGAGTCACGTTAGCGGTCATCGGGGCTGTTGTAGCTGAGTTATCGAGTTCCAACAGCGGTCTTGGTACCGTGATCTTGACTGCCGGCACGACGGCCGACACCCCGCGAGCTTTTGCCGCCATTACCCTGCTCGCTCTAATGAGCACCGCCTTCTTCTCTAGTCTCGTCGGAATCGAGCGGCTCATGCTGCGATGGGCATCGGAAACAACCTCGTAGAGGCACCAGATCCAGGCAGGCGGATTCGCCGGCAAATTCCGTGAGCAACCCATCCACGAAGCGAGGAGGGCAACCGAGGATGGAGGCTTTGCGCGTACGTCGGTTCCGGCGACTCGAAACGGCCGTCTGGTACTACCAGCATTCAGCTACCCTCCGATGGGTCACTGTCGCCGGTGTCTACCCCCACGGCGAGGCTGACTACTACATCAGTCTCCGCAACATCATTGAGCGAATGCGCTCCGAAGGGTCGCAGGTGCACTACGAGCGCCTGTTCGTTCACCCACCGGAGGAAGAAATGCGCATTCACCCGGACGAGCTGGAGGTGATTCGCCAGATCGACCAGGTCGAGGTTCTGAGAATCGCGCGAGCCAGTGTTCTGGGGTGGATCGACGTGCGGGAAGCGCTACGACCCAGCGACGGCTGGCAGCACCACGACGTCACTGCCCAAGAAGTCTTCAGTCATACGGGGTCGCACTGGGCCCGGCAGCAGGCTCGCCGATCCATCCGGCTCCTCGACTGGCCGGACACCAACCGCCGTGGTCCAGCGAAGTACCGCCTATACATCGCCACCACCGCTCGGCTGGCGGCTCGTCACGGCCGCACTGGCTGGGTCAAAGACCACCCGGCTCTTACGCAACACCGGATTACTACTGCTGTCAAAGCGGTCCGCGACACTGACAACCACTCCGTCCTCATCTGGGACCCCGATGTGCTGCCCGGTATCGCGACGGCACTGGCTGGTCTCGGCTTCGTCCGTCAGTGGAGCGAGTGGCTTCGCGTCGGCCAGCTACCTCATTGCGGAGCTACAACCGCGCAGCTGCTTCTCGGCAGGGCCCCCTCCACACGGAAGGCCTCACGGCCGACGGCACGTGGATCCGATGACTGGACCCAGTGAGACGCACCGGGCGGTGCTAACGCCCGGCCTCGTCCAGTCGACGGCACCACGTCCGATGACTCCCGCCGCAACTCAGCGGCGGGTGCTCCTCCGAGCACGCCGGCAGGAGCGGAAGGAAAGGAAAACATTGAATTTCGTCAAACGGCTAGCCGCGGTTGGGGTTGTCCTGGCCAGTGGCCTGGCTGCAACACCTGCGGCGGCGGCCAACGATCCCACCCCCGCCTCCGCGACACCGCTCATCGTCGGCGGGCGTGGCGCTACCGAATCGTATGACGGCATGGTGTCGGTGCTGTATGACCGGACCGGAACGGGGCAACACTCCCTGCGCTGCGGGGCGTTCTTGATTACGCCGTTGCATGTGGTCACCAACGCCCACTGTGTCACGACCCCGGACGGCGCCACCCCGATCCCGGCCCGGTACCGGATCCGGGCCGGTTCCCACGATCACGCCAGCGGCGGTCAGGTCCTCGACGTGACCCGGATCAAGACGCACCGGTTGTGGGACTGGGGTAAGGGCCAGGACCCGGTCGCTGATATCGCGGTGGTGTGGTTGGCCAGGGCCGTCTGGTTGCAGCCGTTCCCGATCGGTGTTGCCGGCGTGGTCGGAGATCCGGCGCGGCTGTTGGGTTGGGGGTCGACCAAACCCAGCGGCGAGGGCCCACTGCCCAGTACCTTGCAGGAGCTGGACACGACGATCCTGCCACCGCAGGCGTGCGCGGCGGGCGGGATCGGCGTCGGGGAGTTGTGCGTTGACTCCCCGGGCGCTGTTTCCGGCGCCTGTTACGGAGATAGCGGCGGACCCGCCCTAAAGCGCGTGGGCAACGGATGGTGGGCCGTCGGTGGCGCCAGCCGCGAGACGGTCCTCGTGTGTGGCGTGGCGCCGACGATCTACACCGATCTCAGCTACTACGAGAGCTGGATCTGGTGGACGATCTTCGGAGGCAAGGAACCGGGGCCGATCAAGCCGCCTGGTCCTCGATCACCGGCCACCCTGCACTGGACTGGCGGACTGTAGCCGAGTCCCTGGTCACGACTGTGTGACCGGCCCCTCAGCAGCCGGCCTGTTTCGGCGCACCCCCGTCGCCGGAACAGGCCGGCCCGAGCCGAGTTCCATCAGCGGCTCGTATGTCCTGCGACGCCGAGGTCCGGCCCTTGGAGAAAGCGCGCCCCTCTCTCGTGGAAGACGAAGAGCCCGATCCGGAGGTTCAGGCGATCGCCAGCCTGTACGGGGCTGTCAAGTCGGTCGAGGCCGTCGCCAGGGCCATCGGCCGCAGCTACCCGTACGTCCGACGCCGACTCACGAACGCCGGAGTGGCTGTGCCAGCGAAGGGCGGCCGTCCGCTCAAGCAGCGAAGGACCCATCCTCCTGACAAGGAGATCATCGACCGGTACACCGTGAAGCTGCACTCGCTCGCACGTATCGCCGATGACCTCCGCGTATCGGCCGCCTATGTGATCAACCGTCTCGAAAAGGCCGGCATCGCACGACGGCCACGCGGGTGGCAGCCCTCCAAACGACACCAACCCCGGCCTATGCCGGCTGAACCCCTTACCGAAGAAGGAACAGCACCACCATGACCCAGTCCCCGAACTCGTCGACGCGACGCTACATCGCCGTCAGCGCAGGCATCCTGGTCCTCGCGGCCAGCGGCGGCATCATGGCTTCAGCACGTAGCCCGATCCCGTCCGCACGGCCAGCGTCCACGACGACCGCCCCATCCACCCAACCGGCGCCGGTCATGGCCACCCCGAGGTCCAAACTCCACTCGACGGATGCCCGGACCTACCTGTACTCGCTCGCCGACCAGATCCGCACCGTGCCAGCCGACGCGCACCCCGGGCCGTACGCCTACCAGCACACGGAGCGATGGTCACGCGACTCGGCGCGGCTGAGAGGTTTCGTCCGGCGGCAGTGGCGCAACGCCGACGGGGCCGGCCGGGTCACGGAAAAGACCCTGCCGGGTTCCGACAACCTGGCCCGGCCGAGTGAGGACGACCGTGCCCGGCTCGCCGCTGCGAAGTTCGAGCAGGTCGACCATCGTGCCGGGAGCCTGCCGGCGGTGGTGGCCGAGCCCATCGCCACCGACCCGGACGCGCTCGCCACCCAACTCGCCCGCCACATTCCGCCCCAGGCTGGTCCCGCCCGGCTTATGACCGGGATCGCTGACATGGCTGACGTGCACTACCTCGGCCAGGAGCAGCGGGCCGCCGTACTGCGGCTACTCGCCTCCATCGAGGGCATCGGTGTCGTTGGCGCCGCCGATGACTTGGCTCGTGCTGGCGTCGCCGTCACCGTCACGGCCGCCGGCAGCACCAGCCGGCTCTTCTTCGACCCGGCGACCGGTGTCCTTTTCGCCTTCGATGAGGTACTGCATGTCGGCCGCCGTGGCGTCTTCGACATCCGTCTGTACCTCAGCGTGGATCGGCGTGCCGGGGCCGGGGCGTGACCGAGGCCAGCCCGGGGGCCGGCCGGGACACTATCGCAGATTACACAGGGGATCACAGCAGTGAATAGGTTCAAGATTGTGTGCAAGGGAACGACCCCGCTACTGATGCACAATGGCCGAATGATCGATCCGTTGGACACTCTGGTAAAGCAGATAAGGGCGGTGTCAACCAAGGCCAGAAAAACCGATCAGGACCACGCCGAAATGGCGCATCTGGAGTGGCTCGGTGGCATCTACTTTCAACCGGAGACGGGGCCGTTCATACCCGGTCCTAATCTGTTAAAGTCCTTGGTCGAAGGGGCTCGACTGAGCAAGGATGGAAAGAAGGTTGAGCGGGGCGTACTCATCGATACGATGTTCATTCCGCTACAGTATGAGGGGCCGAGAAGCCCGCAGGAATTGTTTGAAGACAAGCGATTCGTGCATCGCGCCCCGGTCAAGGTCGGCACGTCCCGGGTTATGCGGACACGACCGGTCTTTCCCCAATGGTCGTTGGAGGCGACCGGACAGTTCGACGGAACCGTCATCAACCTCGCCGACCTCCGTAATGCCGCTGAGACAGCCGGTTCCATGATCGGCCTTGGTGACGGTCGGCCGACGTATGGACGATTCACCTGCACCCTGGAGGGGGACCAGTGACAAATTCGGTGGTGTCTGCCGCCACGGCGCCGGCGCACAGTCAAGATCGGCGGGCCCGGTGGCGGGTCCTGTACGAGGCGATGGCGCGGCTCAACGCCGGCGATCTGATCAGTTACGAGGAGATGGGAAATCTGCTCGGTCTGAACTTCCTCGACCACGACCACAAACAAGCAATTTCCGTCAGCGCCCGCAAGGCTGCCGACGAGCTACAGCGCCAGGAAAAGAAAGTCCTCCGCATCGTGCGCGGCCACGGATATCAGGTCGCCCAGCCCGGACAGGTCATAGAGCTGGCGCACCGGCACCAGGCCCGAGCGGTGGCCGAGGTCGATGCCGGGCACGCGGCGATCGACACGATTGACCTCAGCGGGCTCGACGCGACAACCGCGCGCCTGGTCGAGGCAACCGCGATGGGATTTGCCCGACAGGCGGTCATCATGCGTCAGTTCGACGTCCGCCAACAGCGGTTGGAGACAGCGATGGCCGCGCTGACGGAAACAACACAGACCGCCGTCACGCGCGTCGACGAGGCTTCGAAGCGCGTGGACGCGAACGAGGCGGAGATTCAGCAGTTGCAGCGGCGGTTGGCCGAACTGGAGGCCAACAAAGTCAGCGGCTCCCACAGATGAGCTTCCTACCTCCCGGAAGCGGGTTGTAGGAAGGCCACGACCAGCCCGTGGCAAGGCACGGCACGCCTGGGCATCGGCCGGCCGGGTCTCGTCCTAACTCGCCATGTCAGGTCTCGCCATGGCAAGGCTCCGACCATTCAGGGAAGCCAGGGACGCGACGCGAATCTCGCGTCGCGTCCCTGGCACACGAACGACCTCAGCGTTGGCACGCCGTGGCCGGAAAGCACTGTTGGACGCGTGGGCCGACCTGGCACTGAGGATCCATCACTGGCTTGTTCCGTCGGCGGGCGGCGGCATATCTCCCAGCTGGCCAACCATCGACCTCGGAGGAAGGGACCATCATGGTGCGGCAAACAAGACCAGCGGATCAGCTTCGCCAAGCTCGAAACGCAGCCCGATGCGTCCGCCTCGCCTCCCGGTACCTCGCGCTAGCCCACGGCCCCGGTCCGTCGCCGGCCGCTGAGGCACTCGACGACGCAACGGCCTACCTCGACGCAACTCACCGACTGCTCGCCCGGACCGACCTCCAAGCCCAGCAGGGCGAAAATGGAGCCGGGCCTCTCCCTCCGCATCAAAGGAACAGCCCCCGTGCCACAGCCCTGCACTACGCACGCGCAGGGCTGCAACTCATTCAACAACTCTGCACCACATTGCCCGACAGCGGTCCTCGGGGTTTCACCGACCAGACCCGAGCCGAAACCTCCTGCTTTCTGGCCACGCTCGCCGCAGAACGGTTACGTACCATGCTCGCCCAGCTCAGCACGCGATAGGGCTATCAGCGCCCATCGCAAGAGGGAAGTGACCTGTGATTCAGCCCATCTACGGATGCGACGCCCATGACCAGACCTACCTGTTCTCGGGCGAGGAGGCGGACGAATGGTTTGACGAGCAAGTTGCGGCGATTCAGGCGGACGGGGGCGTCGGCCGGACCCTGCGGATCGGACCACTCGACGCGCCCGAGATGCGCGTCGACATCGACATCGTCGCCGGTCGTGCGGCCCTGTGGTGGCTACCGGACGGAACGTACGCGGTCAAGTTGCCGCCGGGGCGGCCCATCGTGGTCGTGCGGCACGCTGACTCCGGGCTCGTCACGATCCCCCCGGGCCTGGCGCGGGTGTCGGTTCCCACCGCCCGCGCGGCGGTCGTGGCGTATGCCGACACCGGCCGCAAGCCGAGCGGGCTCACCTGGACCCCGAGTGAGCCTGCCGGCCAGACCCGGACGGCTCGGGCCCTCCGTCAGGGTGACCTCCTTGCGCGAGCCGAGGTCGCGAGGCGCCGCGCCGTCGCGGCAATCGCCTCCATCGACGCTGGCCTGGACGCAGTGGACGGCAGCCGCGGTGGAGGCATCTGTAGCCACCTCTGCACGGTCAGCGAGCACCTCGGCATCGTCATCCAGACGCTGTCCCGCCGCGGGCGCGTCGGGACAGACCTCGTCCGCATCGCGCCCCTGCTGGTGCCACCCTTGCTGGGCAACTGGGCGAAGCGGCCTACCTTCCCGGGATCCGTCGCGATGGTTCTGGCGGCGACTGCCGTCAGCTACGGGGTTGACCGGTACCTTTCGTACCGCTACGACGCGCGCCTGGCCGCCGTGCCCGCCGTCGAGCCGTACACGGGCCAGTACCCGCAGGGGTGCATCGGCTGGGTCAAAGACCAAATCCGCGCCGGCGCCAGGCACATCGCCGCGGCACTCGACCTGACGAGCCAGCTGCACACCGTGCTCCCGGTCCCAACCTCGGACACCCCGCAGTCGCCACCGTGCGGGACCCGATTGCGGCTAATCGCACATCACGTCGATGTGGCCCATCGCCACCTGTCCACTGCGGGGGTCAACGTCCGCCAACTATCCCTCTATGCCGAGTCACTGTGACCCCAACGCTCCCGCGCCTGCCATTCGCCAGGAATATCGCCCCACCGGACAATTCGACAAGGAGAGTTCGCGTGACGCCTCTATTCAGCCCTAGTCACGCTGTCCCACCGACCCGACGCGGCAGGCCCTCGTACGGACGCTGGGCCGCCGAGGGATGCTTCGCCATAACCACTGTCGCCCTGTGGTTCGTGAGTCCACTCCTCGGCTGGATGTTCGCCTCCGCCAGCGCGGGCTGCAACGACGACGCCGAGACACTCATCTGCACCGTCGAGGGACAGCAGTTCGTGTACCAGTTGCCGCAATGGGCCGCGACGGTCGCGCTCGCGGTGACGCTCCTACTTCGCATATCGCTGCGGCGCCTGGACGACTGCTGGTGGCTCGGCTACCCCATTGGCTACATCCTCAGTGTCGCCGGATTCCTCGCCAGTTACAGCATCGCAAGCCAAGCGTGATGACAACGCAGCCTGAGGAATAGGGTCAGCGGTGATGGACGAAGCGATGCTCACCGCGATCGCCGCCGCAGTGGCTGGCGGGCGACAGCCCAGTTGACCGAGGCGGGCAGTAGGGCGTTACGCACGTTGACGGGTTTGCTGCGCGCTCTCCTCGGGCGGAGCGCATCGGCCGGCCGGATCTCGTCTTAACTCGCCACGTCAGCTCACGGCACGACACGGCTCGGCAGGGCACGGCTCGGCTACTCAGGGAAGCCCGGGACGCGGCGCGAAACGCGCATCGCGTCCGGGCACACGGAGGACGGCAGAGCATGACCGCCACTGCCGCCAGGGGCCGCCCCGACACTGCACGTATTACCTTTGGGAAGTTGCGAGATGCCCAACAATCCACCACCCGAGTCGCGCTTGTCGTTGTTAGGCCGCTACGAGCCGCCCAGCCCTACCTTGGCCCGGCGCTTTCTAGGCCGGTGCCTGGAGGAACTCAGGCTGCAACGGGGCTTGCGCCGCGCCGCTGCGGCTCGGACTGTCAACTGGTCGGGCAAGTGGTTAGGCAGCCACGAGGCCGGCGTCGCGAGGATCACCCCGGAGACCATTGCCGCCCTGTGTCGCCGATACAGAGCAGACGAAGCGCAGACCACCGAACTCCGCGAGCTTGCGAAGAGAGCAGCGAACGTTCAGGACTGGTGGAATGAATACCCATCCTCTGTGTTAACCCGGGAATACTGTACGTATCTCGGACTCGAAGACGCAGCACTACAGCAACGTCGCTACGCACCCAATCTGATTCCGGAGCCGTTGCGGACGAGAGACTATCACCGCGCCACCCTCAGCGGTATCGCCACTCAACCGCATATCCAACTTGGGCTGCAGCAGGCGCAGCAACGGCATACACAAATCCTGGTGAGGAACAACCCGCCCTCGTTGAACCTGGTGATTGGGGAACGCGCACTGTATCGGCAGGTCGGCACACCCGACGCGATGGCGCGACAGTTGCGCCATCTGCTCAGCATCGCAGCTCTACCTCACGTACAACTTCAAATCCTTCCCGAAGACGTCAACGACGGTGAAGCACCCCCGTACGCCCTACTAGAGCTGCCAGAACCTGAACCGCCGGCGCTTCATTGGCAAAGACGCGAGGGCAGATGGTTCCTATCCAGCAAACCAGCGCATATCGACCAGTTCACAAAAACCTTCGAACGGATTCAGCATGTCGCGCTTACAACACAGGAATCGCTCGATGCCATCAGCTGCGCGGCGCGGAAGTGGCACCCAGTCGCCACCTCACACACCCCCAAGGCCCAATTCCCGCCCAACATTTCGAGGATGGTCGACCTTGCCAGCGACCGCCGATCTGCTCGTCGCACCTCTCGGCGTGGCTCTGACCCTCTGTGGTAGTCCCGAGAACCCGCCGCTGTGTACCGCACTCGCGAGGCCGTGATGGACGAGACGGTTCTTACGGCGATAGCGGCAGCGGTGGCCGGCGGTGCGGCGACGCATCTGACCGAGACTGGCAGCAGTGCCCTGCGCACACTGGTGGATTTGATCCGGAACAGGCTTGGCCTGGACGCGTCCTCGCGCGCCGTCCTGGACGCCGCCCGGGACACACCATCCCAGGAAAACGACACGGCGCTGGTCAGCGCGGTACGGGCGGCGGTCGCCGGCGACGAGCAGTTTGCGAGGGAGGCAGAGCGGCTGTGGCAACAGGTCCAAGGGCAACCCTCCTCGGCCCACGGTGGAGTGGTCAACACCGTGGCGGGGCATGCCTGGGTGGCCGGGCCGGTGGTGCAAGCCCGTGACATCACCGGCGGCATCCGCTTCGGCCCGCCCCCTCCCGATGTGCGGGACGCCTGGTGAGCGGCAGGTCCACATCCCGGTCGGCCGACGGGCCGGGGGTGCGGAACGTGGCGGCCGGCACGGTCGGCGGCACGCTCGTGCAGGCCGGTGCTGTGCACGGCGGCATCCACCTTCACCACGACGGCGCGGCCCTGTTCACCGTGCTGCCGCGACAGTTACCCCCGCGACCGCACCTCTGGGTCGACCGCGGGCGTGAACTGGCCGACCTGGACCAGGCCTTGGACGAGATCGATCAGCGATCGGTGCTGGTGTTGCTGACCGGGCTCGGCGGGATTGGTAAGACCGCGCTGGCGGTGCGGTGGGCTCACCGCACCGCCAGCGCGTTCCCCGACGGTCAGCTATACCTGAACCTCGACGCGGGCAGCGCCGGCCCGGCGCCGGCAGCCGAGGCGCTCGGTCAACTGCTGCGCGCCATGGGCGTGCCGGCCGAGCGGATACCGGCCAACCCCGCCGAGCAGACCGCCCTGTGGCGCTCGGTGGCCGCCGGCCGTCGCCTACTGATCCTGGTGGACAACGCCGTCGCCTCGGAGCAGGTGCGTCCTCTGCTGCCCGGCACACCCGGCTGCGTGTTCCTGGTGACAGCGCGGACGCTGATCAGCGGGCTGCTCATCGACGGCGCCCGGATCATCACCGTGCGGCCCCTGGACCCGTCATCCGCACACACGCTGCTGCGGCAGGCGATACCTGACCGCCGCTCGGACCATGATCTGGCCGCTGCCGCCGACCTGGCGCGGCTGTGCGCGGGGATGCCGCTTGCGCTGACGGTCGTCGCCGCCCACCTGCTGTGCCACCCGCACCGCCCCGTCGCCGGCCTCGTCAGTGACCTCACCGCCGAGCAGCAGAGGCTCGCCCGGCTACAGATCGGAGATCTGTCCGTGACCGCAGCACTGGACGTGGCCTACCAGGCCCTGCCGTCCACGGCGGCCCGCGCCTACCGCTTGGTCGTCGGCGTCCACCCCGGATCCCGATTCGGCGGCCCCGTCGCGACCGCCGTCCTCAACGCACGGCGCGAGGAGACAGCCAACATGTTGGACGAGCTGGTCCGGGCGCACCTGCTCACCCAGACCGGGGCGGACAGCTACCAATACGACGACCTGCCCGGTGTCCACGCCCGCCAACTCGCCGCGGATGACCCGGAGCGCGCGCCGGCCCGCCGCCGCATGCTCACCTGGTACTTGGCCGCCACCCGCACCGCCGACGAAATCCTCACCCCGTACCGGCACCGCACCCCGATCACCGACGTCGACCTGCCACCAGACCCTGCCGGATTCAACGGCGACCGTGACCGGACGTTGGACTGGTTGGAACATGAGCGCCCCAACCTGGTCGCCGCCTGCCAGACCTGCTCCGCCGACCTGCCCGACCTGGTGTACCTGATTGCGGACGCGATGTGGCCGCTCTTCCATCTTCGCCGCCACCACACCGATCGCGCCGTCGTCGACCAGATCGCCGTCGACTGCGCCCGCCGACTGGCCAACCCCGCCTTCGAGGCGGCGATGCTACGTCGCCAGGGCTACGCCCACTACGACACCGGCCACCTCGATGAGGCCAGCCGGGTCTTCGACCGCAGCCTGCAACTCGCCGAGGCCCTTCCCGACCTCAGTCACGTCGTCCTCGGCTCGGTCGCCGGCCTCGGCCTGGTCGCCCTGGCTCACCGCCGCCTCACCGAGGCAGCGGCGCACTTCGGCCGGGAACTCGATCTCGCCACTGCGGCCGGCAAGCTCCGTGCCATCGGGCTGGCCCACTGGCACCTTGGCCAGACCTACCGCCACGCCGGCCACCCTGAGCGCGCGGTCGACCACCTCACCCGAGCGACTCAGGTCCTCGCCGACCTTGGCGACACCGACCGGTACAACATGGCCTTGGTCCGGATTGAACTCGGCCGGGCCCTCGCCGACAGCGGTAAACCCGAGCAGGGCGCCACCACCCTCCACCAGGCTCTGACCGAGATGACCCGACTGGGCTCACCGCGCGGACGAGCGCAAGCCCTGCACGCATTCGGCGACCTAGCCACCCACACCAGCCACCACGCCGAGGCCATCGACCACCTCACCCAGGCCCACCAGATCTACACCGCACTCGGCGACGCGGAGGCAGCCGAGGTCGAGGACCAACTCCGCAGCCTTCGTCAGCTACCAGCGATGGAGCATCACCGCGAACAGGCGTAACCCCTTAGTTCGCTGCCTCGGCGCCGTGCTACGGGGCGACGACACTTCGCCGTCGTCACCGCCCTAGCGGCCTATGTGGTGGCCCTCAGCATCCGGTCGATACTGCGCGGCAATCACGTCCTGGAATGGGGACCGTCGCTGTTCGTAGCCGCCGTGACCGTGTGGATCGCCGCGCACAGGTTGCCACGGCGTCGGCGCTCTCGGCGATCACAAGATGGTCCAGAGACGAAGGGAGCCTGCGCAGGCTAGCCGACCCTCGCCTAGAATACGAACAGAGTTATGTTCGCCGCGCCGCCACTGCAAAACATTAGGGACACATATGGATCTAATGACCCATGAGGTAATTTCGCCACGCGATAACCTCGCTCTACCAACTGTCGTCATTGACGGACTTGTCGACCTCGGCGTGGCCTGCAACCACGTCGTCGACGCCATCCGAACTGCAAATCTCATCGAGAACAGGGCCCAGAGCCTGATCTATTCGGCAGAGTCGGACCGTCGTAGCGCGGGTCACACGCGGGAAGTTGCCCACGAATTGGCACTGTCCGCGTTGGACTATACAGAACATTTGATCTTTATTTACGCCCGACGGGCAGCCACGTACGCGACGTCTGCGGTGCGAGTTGCTGGAGCCATAGCAGCCAGCAGGCCGGCCCCGGACCCCATGGACACACCCATCGAACCCTCGCAAGTCATCAAGCAACCGCACGTCTATGTGCCGCTAGTGCGCCTAGGACAGGACCACGAAGAGCTAGCATCCGCCCGCGAGGCGGTCATGGGCGCGCTATCGCGCGTGACAGGTGATGCTGCCGCATTCTATGAGGGCGAGAGCATGTGGCGTCGCCCGGCAGGAGCCGTAGAGATTGACGCCGCCCTGCCTAGCGCTCTCCATGCTTACGCCGCAGCACTCGCTTTTGCCCTCAACAGCCATTTCGGGTCAGCATAGCGGCGGCCACCGCCGCGCTAGCTGCTACTCCACCCTCACGGGAGGCCATGGGATGTCTTCATCGATCGGCATCATAAGGTGCTCCAGAGGAATTCCCAACGCCTCACATAAGAGTCGCCTGTTCACCTCGTCTGGCTTTCGATGACCATTCTCCCACCTGGAAATCATGGATCGAAGGCATCCAAGGCTGGGAGAATCCAGCCCGTACGCGTTGGCGACGCGCGCCATCTCGTGCGCGAGCCGATACTGAGTCCACCCACGCCCACGCTGCATCCGGGCTCGCCGAATTACTGCGCCCGGCGTCATGGATCTGCCCCCTGTCGAGAATGAAGTCATGAACACACCCCCGGTCTAGCCGCCCCTCAGAAGAAGACCAATAGGTTCCCGGACCGTCCTGGAAGCGCACCCCCAGTGCCGTCAGCGGGCGATGACGTGATTGCAACGGTCGGGATCGCCGAGGAACTCGCCTCGCGGTCGACCGATTCTCTGCCAACGGGAGATCGCCGCGCTGGCACGCCTGGCCGCCAGCGGTCGGCGAACTTGGAGCGTCCCCAAGGCGCTGGCGCTCTGAGGAATGAATGACGGCTACCGGACTCGCGTGTCCAATCGGAGCAGTAGTACACCATTGGTCCGAGGTTCAGACTGACCAGGTTGGCTAGGGTGTCGCGTCGCCTTCCTTCGTCGGCGCACCAGGGACTCGACGTGGTTGGCCATGCCGCCCGCGTCCTAGCCACATTTCTCTCCCGACAGAGACAAAGGATCTTCAGCAAGATAGGCCGGCCGCACGCCCCCCGCGCGCCGGCAGATGAGCGCCCACCAGTGCGCCGACTCTGTCGGCCCCGCACAGGGTTGGCACCTCGCTTACGTGAATCTACGTGAATCACTCTCACTTCGAGTGAAGCAAGATCACGCTGTGTTGTCAACTATTGTTCGGACCGTAGTTGCGATGGAACAATAGTTCAGAGCGAGAGGGAGGGCCGCCGTGGCGACCACCGGGCAGGAAACCTTTGCCGACAGACTGAACCGGCTCTTCGCGAGCGTGGTGCCCGCAGGGCGGGGTCCCTACACGGAGGCTGAGGTAGCGGCTGCGCTTGCCTCCGCTGATGATGCAAGGACGATTTCGAGCCGATACGTACACATGCTGCGAACGGGGCAACGCGACAACCCGTCCATGAAGGTCATGGACGGGCTTGCCCGCCACTTCGGTGTGCCGCCTGGGTACTTCTTCGATGACCAAACCGCACAGCAGGTCACCAGCGATCTTGAGCGGTTGGCGCAGATCAAGGAGCTGAACGAGGTTCAACAGGCACTCAAGGATCCGAAGGTTAACGAGATCGTCTGTGCTATCGGACGTCTCTCGCCTGCCTCCCTGGAGCTGGTCGCAGGCATTGTTGACCACCTGATCGCCGTCGAACGCTCCGCGACCGGTCCTCACAGCGCCTCATCTCCTCCCGGTGCAGGCAGCAGACGACCGTAGACCCTGCGTCGACCGGCCGCCCGCGGCCCGGTCTGCCTCGTCGGCGCTGGCGCGAGACCGGTCCAGGCGTCGGGTGCGCCGGAGTCCTTGGCGATCCGCTCCACGGAGCCCTTGCCGGGCTACAGGGGACGTCGATCGCTCCGCGGGCGTCGAGTACGTCCACCCTCGTTTAGGGCGAGGCGTGGAAGGCAGACTCGTTCGCGACGCGCGGAAGCCCACCCGCAAGCGTCTATGCCTGGCGCCGTCGGGCGTTGTCGCTATCGTCATCACCCCCCAAGCCCAAAACCCTGTCGACCATGGCCGGATCGAGAGTCGGAAACAGGACCCGGTGAGGCAGTACCGCGTCTTCTGACTGAAGCGGTTGGACGACTGATTCCTCGCGAGAAGCGACAGCGCGCACCGTAACCCACCGACCAGGGGGTGCAACAACCTGCCCGTCCTGGCGCCGCAGGCGGGTCCATTGCAGACTGAGCCCCCACAGGCGCTGCCGTGGGCAGCGTCGACGTGTCGGGTAGTTCATCGGCGGTCCTCCCCAGGACGGCCTGCCCGGCCAGCCAGACAGGCTGTCTATCAGATGCGCAAGATCCCCCGCGTCTCAACTGCCAGTTAAACCAGACCAGACCTTGCGCAACTCTACGCTCCGACGCCGCCCCCGGCACCCCCTTTCGCGGCAGTCTCCACCGACTGGGCGTTTCCGTCGTTTTGTCTGGATCCGACTACGTTGACTTAAGACTGAGGCCACCATTTGATCAAGTAACCCGGGAGCGATCCCTCCTTTACGCACCATCTGTGATCAATACGATTGCGGATGCGCCCGTCGTGGATCCCCGGCCACTACCCGGCTCTCGTAGCGATCTTGCCGTCGCCACGGACGCGATCACGATCCGTCGCTCCAACACTCTTGACCGTCACGGCGACGGTAGTTGATGCTGGGCGTACTGCAATCAACTGAGCCCGTCGTGGCGCCAATTGATCAACCCCGGCCGCGACGCGCCAAGAGCAGACCGAGGAGTGGTGTGGTCGCCAACGAGGGCCGCGACAACATCATCGCGCGCCGACTGGACCGCCTTTTCAGCACGGTTACTGACGTCGATGGCCGCCTCTACAGTCTGCAGGCCGTCTCGACCGCACTGCGCGAACGGTACGGCATCGACCGTAGCCCGCAATACATTCAGATGCTGCGCACCGGCATCCGAGACAACCCAACCATCAACGTGCTGCACGCACTTGCTGACTTCTTCGGGGTCCCGGTCAGCTACCTGCTTTCGGGCGACGACGAGGTACGAAGCATTGACGAGCAGCTCGAACTCCTCGTGCAGCTGCGACGGCATGGGGTCACCCGGATCGCAATGCGGGCCGCCGCCCTGTCCGAGGCGGGGCAGCGGTTCATTCTGCAGGCGATCAACACAGCGCGGCTGGCTGAGGGGCTCCCGACGCCTGACAACGATGCGGCAGAGGAGGAGTCGTGAGAAGCAAGGCCCACCTGCGGCGGCGATGCGAACGAATGATCGAGCGCATCCCACTCCCCCGGCCGTTCAACCTGGAAGCGCTTCGGCTCGCCCTGGCAGAACACCGCGGACGACCTCTGAACCTTCACGCCCTTCCTCAGCCGACCGCTCCGGGGCTCCCCAGTGGCATGTGGCTCGCTACCAACCGCGATGACCACATCTTCTACGACGGCCAAACCAGCGGGCTCCATAGGCTCGCCATCATATTGCATGAGATGAGTCATATCCTGTTCAACCACAATGACCGACTACTCCTAGACAATGCCGTCTTGCACGCCCCTACCAGCCCACTCGACTCGGACATCATCAAGCGGTTTTCCTCTCGAACGCGCTACTCCACACGCGAAGAGCAAGAGGCCGAGATGACGGCCACCCTCCTGCTGGAGGAAATTGGCAACCGCTCAACTCCATCGCACTCAAGCGACCTCTTGGCCAGTCTGGAGAGCGCATTTGGCTACCGAGGTCGAACTAAAGGAGTCCACGCATTATGACCTTCGTCAAGGAGGCCGGTTTCATCTGCCTGTGGGTGGCCACCCTGCTGCTGATCGCGCCCGCAGTACGTAATCGGCAGCGGCGAGTCCTGTGGGTGGTCATCGCCCTCGTTGCCGCAGAGATCACACTCTATCGTCCCGAAACCCAGGCCCCGCTCTACGACACGGTCAACGGACACGTGGTCTTCATCGGCGTTCATCTAGTCAGCGTGGTCGAGGCCGTCGGGGTGCTGTACCTGCTCACAGCGATGACCAAACGGCCACGCTACCGCCTGCTGGCCGTTGCATCAGGCGCCATGGTGGCCGCCACGATGATCGCCATATACGTCCGCGCGGACCCGGCCGCCCCGACGGTGGACGTCCCCCCGGAGGTGCCACTGGGCTACTGGCATCTCCTGTCGATCTTTCACACCCTCGCGCACCTGGCCGCCCTGCCACTGTGCGCGTATGCCGCCCGGCGGGCCCACGGCGCGATGCGAATCAGCCTGGTCGCACTGGGCGTAGGCATGCTGCTGCTATGTATCCCGTGGGCACTTAACCTCGGCTGGCTGCTAACCAATAACACGGCGTGGCTCGACCCCATCGCACCCATCGACGCCGTAACGGGCCTGTCCTTCGTAATCGCCGCAGCACCCCCGCTGCTGGTATCCCTACACCGCCGTTTGACCTACCGCACCGCCATGCGCCGGCTCGAACCGCTGTGGCATGACCTCGTCACCGCCGTACCCGACGTCGTGTTCAGCCCGGCGTCGACGGGTGTGGCCATGCCCGGACGAGCAAGATTCGGGCTCTACCGCCGCGTCGTCGAAATCCGGGACGCCCTACTGGTACTGCGCAGCTACGCCACCGAGCGAGCCCTGGAGGTGGCCCAACGGCACGTGCGGGCCAGCGGCCTGACCGGGTCGCAGGCACAGGCCGCGGTCATGGCCTGCTGGCTAACGGCGGCAACGGCCGCCAAGGACAGCGGAGAGCAGCCCCAGGCACAGGTCCACAACCTTGCCGGCCCAACCGGTGACGACCTCGACGACGAAGTTGGCCACCTGCTACAGGTGGCGGAACTACACGACTCACCTCTCGTACGGGACTACCTGCGCGAACTGCGACCCGTATCCCGATAACCCCGAGGTACCAGCAGCGAGAGGAAGCTCGTGGCCTTCATCCAGATCATCGATTACCGCACCAATCGCCCCGACGATGTCGACCAGGTGCTCACCGACTGGATCAACGCAACAGCGGGAATTCGCACAGCCCGCCGCACCCGAGTGTGCCGCGACCGCCACGATCCCACCCACTACATGGAAATCCTTGAGTTCGACTCCGCCGAGGACGCCGCCATCAACTCCAACCTGCCTCAAACGCAGGCCACACATCAAGCGTTCGTCCCTCTATGCACCGACGGCCCGCGGTTTTGGGACCTCGACGTCCTGCGGGACGAACAGCTGTAGCCCTCCGTTGAACCTTCTTGAATCACCTCTCGGTCGGTGCCATCCAGGGCGAAGTAGCGCAGCGGTGAACTGGCCTCGCTACGGTTCCGCCAAGAACTGTTGCGGTCACCGCGGCAAGCCAGGTTTCCCACCCGCGCCGAGACGGCGGTCCGAACAATAGGCAGCACCCCACCCAACGTACGGACGGGGCAACGCTCGAACGGCAGGGACAGCGGACGGGGCCTTCTACCCTCCTCGACGTCCAAGTACAACCGGTCAGCCTGCCACCGAGCCGGTACCCAAAAGCTGTGCGACCTTGTCGAACAGCGGCGCGAAGGCGTGTAACTTGGGCTACCGCACCGATGGGCTCGAAACCATCAGAGTTGACTGTGTTACCAGGCAACTGCCATGCGTTGGCGGACGCGTCTTCCTCTTCCTCGGGAAGACGCGTCCGCCAGGTTTTGTTGTTAAAGGATAGATGTCGAATCAGAAGTCAAGGACTCCGACTCCGCCGCCGCGCGGGTGCCGTCCACGTTGGCTCCCCGCGGATTCGGATGTCAGGCGTTGTCGATCCTGATCCGATCTTGGTAGCAGGCCATCGAGATCTGCGCCTTGTAGTTGCCGTAAAGGCCGCCGATCCGTCTGGTCATGTACCCCCCCGATGGTGTTCTCCCGCTGCCGATGGTCCGTCCGGTGCCGGTGTCCCACACGCGCCAGCGCGTGTCACGGCAGCCCCAGTAGGTGACGTCGATGTGGCGACTCGTGGGGTGGGCTGAGATGGCGCCGGTGGTGCAGCCACGGGTTCCCACGGTAAACAGCGGGGCGGTGCATTCGGCGCTGGCAGCCTGAGCTGGAGTGCCGGTAGCAATGAGAACGCCGCTGAGTGTGATGAGGAGCGCGGCTGCGCTGGCGAGGATCCTTCTGCGCATGTTGTTTCCCCCCTTACATGCGATTCCTGTTCCTTCTCGTGGTCTTCAGATGTGTGGGCCTGTATCGACCATCCCCCTCCGCAGTCGGTTGGTCCGTCCTTCGACGGGGATCAGGTGCGCTGGCTTGAGCGCGGTTGGGTGACAAGGAGCGTTCGGTGCGCCCGGAAGGCGAGATTGGGCTTGAACCGCGATTGGTGGCCGGAGGCGAGCCGCAGCTCGGGCATCGCCTCGGCGAGGCGCACCAGGGCGATCCGGGCCTCCAGGTGGGCCAGGGTCGCGCCGATGCAGAAATGTGGCCCGTACCCGAAGGAGAGGTGGCCCCGGCCCCCGGCACGCGTCGGGTCGAATCGGTCTGGATCGGCGAAGGCGGCCGGGTCCCGGTTGGCCGCCCCGATCAGCAGCAGGCACCGGGCGCCGGCCGGGATGGTGACCCCGCCGATCGTCAGCGGCCGGAGGGTGACCCGCAGCCAGCCGTCGATCGCCGGCGCGAACCGCAGCACCTCTTCCAGGAAGGCCGGCACCGCCTCGGGCCGGGCGGCGAGATCCGACCAGCGCCCCGGCACCGACAGCGCCTGGTCCAAGCCGTGCGCCAACAACCCGGCGGTGGTCTCGTGGCCGGCCACCAACAGGTTGAACGCCATGCTCGCGATCTCGGCCGGGGTCAGCACGGCGTCGTCGCCGCCGCGGTGGCGCAGCGCCCGGCTGACGAAGTCATCGCCGGCCGCGCCCTCGGTCATCCGCCGGGCGACCAGTCCCTGGCAGTAGCGCCAGAAGTCAAGCAGCCCCTGGGCTAGCCGTACCTGCTCGGCCGGCTCAGGCCGGCCCCAGATCAGCCCTATCTGGCCGTCGGCCCAGCTTCGGATGCGCGGGACGTCCCGTTCCGGCACGCCGAGAATGTCCACCACCACCAGCAGCGGAAGCAGCGCGGCGAACTCGCCGACCAGGTCGACGACCGCACCGCGCCGGGCGGCTATCCCGGCCACCAGTTCGTCCACCCGGCGACGCACGATCGGGCCGTACTGGTCGGCGACCCGGGGACCGGTGTTGGCGAAGGTGGCCCGCAGCGCCCGGCGGGTGCGAGTGTGCACCGGGGAGTCGGCCGCGGCCGTGGTCGGCGGAACGTCGAGGCGCATCACGACGGCCAGCGCCTCCGGGCACATCTGGTAGACCGGCGCCAGCGTGAGCGCGTTGCCGAACGTCGCCGCGTCTGCGAATGCCCGGCGAACGTGCTCGTGCCGGCTGATCAACCACAGCCCGAGATCGTCGGCGAAGTGCGCGTCCTGCGGAGCGTTCAACAGCTCGCGCCAGACGAGGGCCGGGTCGATGAGGTAGGTGCCGGTGAAAGGCCGCAACTGCATCATGCGCCTCCGTTCAATGTGTTTGTTGAGGGCGATTGGCGTCTGCCGCATAAGACGGCAACCGGTGGGCTGCATCGACTCGACTTGGGCCGCCTTCGTTCCAGGAACGTAGCGGGAAAGGCGAACTTCGTCATGTGCCGCCGTGTTACTCGCAATGGAGCTTCGGCGCTCCTACCAGGGCAAACGGTAAGCACGACGCGGCACAATGCGGCACATGCCGGCACACCTAGTCACCCGGCGTCATCTAGCCGCCGGCACACGGGGTAGGGCAGATTGCGAAGGGTGAAACCTGCGAGACGCACGATGGGGTCGAGAGTGACCTCTGTGAGGGGGGACCGTGCGTGCGGGAATCGCAGCCGTGTCGGGTGTCCGCTCCCGGCACCCGGCACGGCTCATACCTCGCCTGATGCGGCAGCGGCATGACGACTTCCGGAGGTGGCTGATATGGCCGAAAGCGCTGACGAGTCCGACGAATTCCGGCCGCCCCTTGAAGTGTGCGGTTCGGTCGGAAACGCCAGTCCGGGTGACCAGACAAGCCGCGACGATGAGGGGTTGCCGTTGCCACCGGTGCCACGACGCTTCCGATCCGATGGCGCCGATGTTCTGTGGTTGCGTTCAGCGTGGCTGAGCCCGCCATGCGCCGTGGTCGGCGTCGGGTCCGCCGACGGTGGCGTTGGTCGGTCGGCTATTACCGCTGCTGTCGGCGGGGTCTTGGCGCTCGCTTGTCCCGATCCTGTGATAGCCATCGACGCCACCGGTCGTACCTGGGGCGGACTCGGGATCCGGGTCTCGGCCGGAACGCCGCGCAGCGTTTGGGATGCGGTGGCCAACGCGGACTCCCTCATCGACAGAGGGTCTATTGAGGGGCACGTGCAGCAGGGGCCGACTGGTCTACACGCACTGGCGGCGGAGGATGCGGTGGCCGGGGGTGGGCGACGTGCCCCGATGCTGCATGAGACGTATGCCTTGGTTGAGCGGATCCGCCAGGTCTACTCGATCGCTCTCCTCGATCTCCCGCAAGTCGAAGTCCGAGGTATCTGGTCACCGTTGGCGGGTTGCACGATTCCCGTCCTCGTGTCTCGGGCGACGCGGGAAAGCGTTCAACACACACTCCGCCTGCTGACACAGCTCCGACAGGTCTCCAGCCCGTTAGCCGATCAGGTCATCCTCACCCTGGTCGCCGGCCGGCCACACAACCCGCGAGAGCTACGGCTCGCCCAGCAACAAGCCACCGATGCCGTGCATGGTGTCATCACCGTGCCCTGGGATCCCGTACTGGCAAGGCCCGAACCGATTGACGTACGGCACCTCGGCGCGGCAGCTCGCCGGGCAGTGGTCAATCTGGCGGCCGAAATCGTGACCAGATGTCCATCCGTTCGAGGGGTGGCGCGCACACAAAGAAGCGCCCAGGTGGCGAACACGTCGGCACTAGAGGCTTGAGCAGGTCGTGGGCCTTGCTGCCGCAGTCGCCAGCCGATGCCCATCCGCTCCCTCGATAAGGGCGATACCACAACCAGGGTCCCCGATCCGGGCCGCCCAGCTAAACCGGCCACTCAGATCCGGATCCCGCTACCGTCACCCGCCCATAAACTCTCCCCGCCTTAACACCGTGCCGGGATTTCCGTGGCAACATCTGGCACCTGATCCCGGATTGGAGCGACGTCAATGTCTAACCCTACCCCGGCTCGCGTGGGCCAGTCCCCCACCGAACGGCATCCCCACAACCAGTACGTTGCCACGCTTGCCCGCATTGAGGCCGCCGCCGTCACCCTTCGGGTCTCCATCAGGAGAGCACGGCGTAGCCAAGAAGACCGGGCAAACCTCGTCGGTCTCCACAACCTCGTTCGGGCTATGAGTATGGACCTCAACTGGGCGCTCGGCGGCTGGCAGCTGCCAAGTGAGGGGTCCACAGACCCGTCATCGGCCGGAGGCACCAACGGCGAGTGATCGCTTCCCCTGCACCGGAAAGTAGATGAAGGATACCACTATGATGCGTCCCATCCCGGCCAACGAAATGGATTCGGTCTCACACGATGGCCGTATGGCCCTACGGCCGCCGATCAAATCGCGGCGACGGATCCCCATGGCCATCCTCGCCGTTGTGGTCGCCATCGCTGGCACATCCGTGATCACTACGGCAGTCATCTACTGGCCGAACGGATCCCCGACGGAACACTCGCTGCCGCCATCCACCGAGGCGCCGCCGATCCCCGGACAGATCGGGATATCCGTGTCTCCGAA
Source organism: Plantactinospora sp. CA-290183 (assembly GCF_050936375.1). Taxonomy (NCBI): domain Bacteria; kingdom Bacillati; phylum Actinomycetota; class Actinomycetes; order Micromonosporales; family Micromonosporaceae; genus Plantactinospora; species Plantactinospora sp. CA-290183. Next base: position 166,665 of record NZ_JBNJMX010000005.1, read on the forward strand.
GCCGACAGGCGGCAGTTACGAACCCGTTAGCCGCCCCTGCACGGCAGTCGGGTGGGGGCCAATCGCAACGCACGTCGGTCGACCAGACAACGACCCGCAAGAAAAGCGCACGGCGTCGGGCGCGATCGTTACGATGACGTGCAGCACGGCGCTCGGCGAGGGCGACAGCCGTGGCGTGGCAATGGCCGAGATCACCCTGATCAAAGACGGTAGCGCCGAGGACATGTTCCAGTGGCTCCGCCGTACGGTGCCCGAGGACACCGTCGTTAGCCCGGTATCCGGCCTTGGCACCGCCGCATACGCGTACGTCGAGGAAGACCTTGGCCCGGTTCTCGTCACCTACGACGGCAACGCCTACATCAGGCTTGTTTGGGCACCGAGCCAGCAGCAGACGCTACCCATGTACGGGGACATCGCTCGCGCACTGATCGACGTCGCCCAACAGACACTGGATTACCTACTGGCCTAGGCGAATCCGATCACCGGGGGCTCAGAAGCTACGCATCCGCACGAACACCGGACACGCTATCTAGCAACGATTCGAAGCTTACGACCCGGAGCAGCAATGACCAAACGAGGGTCTTGAACAATGAATTGGATCCGTCAGTTAGGGGCCGCCGCAGCATGCGGACTGTTCACGGCCGGATTGGTAGCGTCATCCGTCTGGCCACATGTTTCGGGTAGCCGATGTGGCGCCCTCAGGGCCGATGCTGCGGAGGCGCACCAAACCGCATCCATCGATCACCGCGTGGTGCCCGCCGATCCGAACATGCATGGGGGCGCGCGGCCCCCGCTCGAAGGATGGTCGACTGCCTCGGCGCGCCCTATCCCCGAGCTTGCGCCAAGCAGCTCGAACACAACCGAGTTCGCCGAGAGGGAACCCCCACACGACCCGACACATTCGGACACTTGCGGTCCTGGGTTCGGGTGGAGACTTAAACCGGCCCTGTACGCGTTAGCCGCCTTCGCACTGCTGGTACTCGTGTTCGGCAGTGCGGTAGTCGCCTGCCTGACCGGGCGGGAGCTGATCAGCCGAGCCGTCTCGTCGAGCGGAGGCAGACAGCAGGAACACCTGTCCGACAAGCTCCACAATGACAGACCGATAGGACCAGCCGATGACCGGACACCACCAGTCTGAGCCCTACCCCTTTCCTCGCGTCGCAGCGCGTTCCACGCATGGAGTCGGTGTGAGATTCGACGATCTATTACAGATCCGGGAACTGCTGCAATATCAGCATGTAATCGGGGCGCTCGTATGCCTTGGTCATCGACCAATGCGCTACGGCGAGCTGGCCCGCGCGATCGGCGAGTGGACGGGCAACCGTGTCGGCGACGGCGAGATCACGCGGACCATCCACCGGCTGACGAAGAGCGGAAGCGCGTCGGATTCCGTTGTGGACGGGCACAGGGTCCTCGCGCTCACCGAGAGCGGACGACATCGATTGGAGGCACTTCAAGCATTGTGCCATGCGTTGTCGTTCCGGGGGCAGGGTGAGCACACAACACGTCGAGACGCCGCCCCTGACCGCCGGAACACTTCTACGACGCGAAGCGTAAGCGACCGTGGCCTGGGGTCGGGACGGGAATGAACCCTGCGGATGCTGCGCTCGCCGCTGGGTTGGGTGTGGCAGTCGGGCCGGTATTGCGACTGGAGGCTTTCCGAAGTTCCGTGCCCGTCGGACCCCCGAGACGGGCCGACTGCGCCCGCTGTTCCCGGCCGCTTTTCCGCCGCAGGTCGCTGTTGCCGGATTACCTAGCGCTACCGGCTGGGAGATGCCGTTGGTGTGGGCTGGAGCTTGGGCCTCCGGGAGGTTCGGTCGAGTTGGTCGCCGCGATCTCGCTCAGCACACTCACGCTCAGGATCGATGACGTGCTGCCGCTACTCGCGTACTGGTGGATGGCTGCGGTCGGCATTGTCCTCGGGGTCGTCGATCTCGCGGTTCATCGTCTGCCGGACCGGTTGACCGCGCTGCTGGCCGTCGGCGCGGGAGCTGCCCTTACGGCACAGACGGTCATCACCCACGACGCCGGCCGGTTGACGGAGGCGTTGGCCTCTGGTTTCGGGGCGGCCTTCCTCTACCTGTCTGCGGCCCTACTAACGGCAGGCGGGATCGGTATCGGCGATGCGAAGCTGGCTTTCAGCCTGGGTCTCACCGTCGGCTGGACCGGGTGGCCTGCTGTGCTGTTCGCGACCGCGCTCGCCCTGATGCTCACCGGGATCACCGCTGTTGCGCTGCTAGCGCTCAAGCGCGCGTACTGTAGGGACGCTATCCCGCACGGACCGTTCATGGTGTTCGCGGCGGCGGCCACGATTGGGTTGGCGGCGACATAGCGCACTGCGTGTCAGCGTGTCGCTGTGAGGACCGGGGCTCGATGTGACCAACGCCTGGCGACGAATACGCGGCCTCTGACCCCGAACGGGGTCCCGCTGTTGCCCGAAGGCTCAACCTGTGCGCGGCATCGCTACGCCGATGCGTTCGCTCCTGCACCGAACCGACAACCCGATTTTGGCGGCGACTTTACGCCTCGGTAATCTCCGCCGCCGCCATCTCAGCAGACACCGCCGGCGCTAGAGTTGATCGCATTTCTGCAGAGATGCCGTTGAGTGCAGCGCCGATACCACGAAGCACACCACCACTGGCACTTTGAGGCGGAAGCCAAGCGGCCGCCTCGGAGAGCAGGTGACGTGCCACATCAGATAGCGCGTCAGCGGCGGCGCGCAGGCCCTCGCCTACATCGCCGGCGTCGGTGGCTTCAACCATTCGATCGATAGGATCACAAGGCGATGCCTCACACGGAACCGGCGCGCCCCGCTCCGATACCAACCGCGCTCCCAATTCAAGCGCTGACACAGCCTGCTTCAGTTCTGATATCCGGAGGGTCGGAGGCGAAGTCGCCTGGACAATAACGACGTGGGGATGGCTCTCGAAGGAAAGGCCGACGGCTCCCCTCACGACAGGATCCAACGACACCGGAGTGTCGGAATCTACGCCAGCGAGAACCCTCACGAGATCACCGACGGTCCGGACCGCCGCAGCGTCATATCCCACCGCGTCGCCCGGACCCGGGTGATTGACCGGCACTGAGTCTCTTGTAGATGACGCCGACACTGCCACCTGCCGCCTCCTCTCCAAATAGAGAAGCCTGGCTTATCGACCAGGCTGTCCGGGCGGCAGCAAGCGCCCGCGGTTCGAGGGTATCCCTTGGCGGGGTCACTGGGAACCGTGTTGGTGCGACCTGGAGATTGCCTGAGGGTCTTCACCGGGGGCGCCGGCATCCCGACCAGGCGAACGGCAGGAGCCGGACCAGGAACTCGCTAGCCGACCCGGAGGAGGTCTCCGACCAGTTCATGGATGGCCCCATAGGTGTCCGGTGAGAGGTCCTCCGGGACTTCAGCTTCGCGGGTACGTACGAGGTCGTCGAGGAGCGCGCGGAGTTCGGCGGAGCGGCCGTCAGCGCGCGCCACCCGCATGGCGTCTACCCAGGGATGGTCATCGAGACGGGCGGGATCCGCGAGCCAGGCACGATCGACGGCCCACCGTGCGCCGCTGGTGTCTCCTGCGGCGAGGTAGAGGTCCACGAGTTGGTGCGCGGTATCGACCACGGCGGAGGCGAGGTTGTGCGGTTGGACGTCGCTTCCAGGGAGCCAGGTGTACGGGTTGCGGTAGCCGGACGAGTAAGGCAACTCGGCACCAGCTAAGGGCTCGCCTCGGACGAGTTCGAGTGCGCGACGCAGGTCGACTGTGCCTGCTACTCCCCTGGCTTCACCGCGGGCACGGAGACGGCGGAACAATTGCCAGTCAAGGAGCACGCCGGGTGTGAGGCGGTAGAGCCGGTCTGCCCCGGCGTTGGGAGGCAGCCAGTGGATGCCCTCGGCGCTTTCCCCGAGCCAGCGGCGTGCCTTGCTGATGGCGACGCGACGACTTCGTGCGTTGACGCCTCGGTCTGGCCAGAGCGCTTCGTCGATTTGCTCGCCGGTAGCCCCGGCTCGGCCCCGCTGCATGAGGTAGACGACCAGTTCGCCGTAGAAGCGGATGCGCTCGTCGGGCATCTCTCCAGGCGCGTGGACTTCGACTGGGCCGAGGATGGCGATACGCGGCCGATGCGGATCCGGTCGATACCAGGCGTCGAGATCCTCATCGAGGGTTGGGTCATGGGGTTCGCGGGGACGGCTTGAGGCTGCGGGTGCGGTGCGGGCGGTCGCTCCGTTGGCGATCGGCGTGAGGGCTGCGATGTCGACTGGTTGCACCACGGTCGTGCCTGGTTGAGTGGGCGCCGGGGTGCTGCGGGGTTCGGGCACGGCCGGTCGCCTTTCTTGCGCGTGTTGGTCCGTAGCTCGGTGCGCGTTGGCCCGGTCGTCGTGTACGGCGTGGTCGGTGTCTTCTGGGTTCCCGCCCTGGGCGTGATCTGGGGTGCTGTCGGCGTTGAGCAGGTGCCCGTGTGCGTCGGCGCCATCGGCCCAGGAGTCTGCATCGGTCGCGACGGGCACCGGCTCGTCGCCGGGTTGCTCCTCGGTTGGTGCGGCGGCACGGGCAGCGCGCATGACGGGCGCCAGGCGGGCGAGTTGCTCGCGGGGCAGCCGGGTCGCGGCGGTGTTGCTGATGTTGAGCCAGTCGACAGCCAGACCGCCGTCTTCGTTGACATCGACGTGCCAGGTCGTCGCGGTTCCAGTGACGGCGACGACAGCGACTGCGCATCGGCCAGCCAGGCGGAGTTCGTCCGCGAGGGCGGTCAGATGTTCTTCGGCGTCGGTGGCGTCGGCGATGAGGAGGACGTGTGGCATCCAGGCGTCGGCAACAACGTCTCTGACCCGCCCAGCGAAGGTGGACGTGATGCCGGTGTCGGTCATGGCCTTGGCATTGGCTGCGGCGCGGCGTCGGGCGCGCTCGATCGCGTTGGTTGTTGAGATTGCCGCGGTGACACGGTTGCCGCCGATAGTGATGAGGTTGTCGGCGTCGACGGGGTCGAAGCCCGCGAGCACCACTTCGGCGTCATCGCTCCATTGGTTGGTAGCCACTTCGGCTGCGATGTAGCGGATCAGGTCAGCGGTCCGTGTGGCATCGCCCCTGACGGTGAGCAGGCCCGTGCGTTCGAGATCGATGAGTAGGTGGTCACCGCCGGGTCGGGACGCCACGGTGGCTAGGACCGGCAGCGGTGCCAGGGTGTCGTCGACGTCGGGGAGGGTGGCGTGGGCAGGCAGCATCCAGTCCATCGCGGTGCTGTCGGCCTGGAAGGGCGGAGGCGCGCCGGCATTGGCCTGGGCGAGCATGAGGTGAACCTCGCCGGCGGAGAGCCAGGCAGCGGCGAGGTCGGGCACGTCATCGGGATCGTGATCACGTAGGCCGGCGGCCAACGCGCGGAGGGCGTGGTCGAGCCGGTTGACGTCGACCGGTTGCGCGGCGGCACGGACTCGCCGTTCGATGCTCGGGTTTGGCGTGGGGATTCGGCGACCGGGCCGGCGGTGCTGGCGTTGGCGGCGTCGGCGTTGCGCGAGGCGCAACAGTAGGAGCGCGGCGAGGAGGCCGGCGGTCGCGAGTGCTGCGGTGATGGGCAGTGCGGCGTCGAGGTCACCATCGTCCGGTTTGACAACCGGTTCGTGGTCCTCGCCTCCTGGGGTGTGCGCTGGGGCAGGTGTTGACGATTCGACGGGCGTCGGTGAGGACGGGGCGGATGCCTCGGTTGTCGGTGAGGTGGTGGCTCCTGTCGACGGAGCCGGCGTCGCCGTTGCTGGCGTCGGCTCCACAGGTGTGACCTGTGCGGGTGCGTGCTGCGGGGTGGCGCGAGTGCTGTCTTGGGTCGTTGGCGGTTTGGTAGGCGTGCGGAGCTTGCCGGTGGCGTGGTGTCGGGCGCCGCGGTCGTCGGCGTCGGCGGGAAGGTTCAGCACCTGCCCGGCGACTATGTGGTCCGGAAACCGAGGATCCGCCTCTTCAAGCGCTGGGTTGAGCTTGGCGATGTCGACGTAGCGGTCTCCGTCGCTAAGAAATCGCTCGGCGATGTGGTAGAGCCAGTCGCCGCGTGCGACTTCGTAGACCGGCGCCTTCGTCGCTGCGGTCTTCTCACTGCTGAGAGTGAGCGGCAGTGTTGTGTTGAGGGACGCAAGGTGAGTGGTAGGCGCCGGTGTGGAGGCGTGCACGGCGGCTATGCCTGAGGGCGCGGCCGGCATCGTGACCGCGTTAGCACTGGCTACGGCCGGCGCTGCCCCGACGGACAGGGCTGCGGCGACGAGCGCGGCTGCGCGGCGTTGCTGCCACGCGAGGCCAAGGATCCGGGGAGGCCGCCACCGGAAGACGTGGCAGGTGATCTCCACGAGGAGCGGTAGTGCGAAAGATGCCCAGCCGATCCAGCCTACCCAGGTAACGGCGGCCATGAACAAGCTGCCGTCGTCGCGGGCGGTGAGCAGCTCGCCGAGTTGGGACCATGTGGGTAGCTGCTGGTCCGGCAGCGGATTTCCGGCCAGGGTGTAGAGGGCGTAGGGGATTCCCCCGAGGGTGGTCAAAATGCTCAGCTGAGCGGCGAGGCGGGTGGCGAAACCGACGACGCGCGAGCTGCGCGCGAGCGGACTGTTCTTAGGTGCCGGATTAGCCATGGATCATCCCACCAACAAGGTTGCGGTGACTGTTGCGTTTGCGGGGATCGTGGTGACGCCGGGAACAACGTCGACCAGGAGCGGGTCATACCGCACGGTGACGGTGACGGTGAGCTGTTGGCCGTCGGCGTCGACGGTTGCGTGCCAGTCGGTGATGCCGGCGGTGTTGAGGTAGTCCGCGACGGCGTCGATGGCTTTGGCCGTGTCGACTACCTTCGTCTCGCCGTTGATGGCTTCGGGAAGCCGGATCGCCTGGCCGCCCGCCCGCGCGGCCTCGGCGGCGATGTTGTTCGCCCGATGCGTGGTGCGGACGTATCCAGCCCCGTCTCCGGCCAGGCCGATCATGGCGATCAGGCCGGGCAGGAAGATGGCGTAGAACAGTCCGATCCGGCCGGCGTCGCGGTGGCTCGGGCTGGCAGAGATGCGTTGGTTCATCCGGTTCTGCTTCGGAAGAGATCGAGGGGGGAGCTATAGATCGCGTTGATCCACCGCGAGGTCGGCATGCCCGGCATCGCGCCGGCGGACAGGTCGACGCGGCATTCGACAGTGACTGTCACGCTGGCTGGTTCGCCAACGTCGCGGGCGAACTGTGTGGTGTCGACCGTAACGAGCAGGTTGAGGCAGTGAATGTCCTGGGCGTCGAGCGTGGTGTGGATCGAGGATTCCGCGCGGTTTTGCGCCGTGGCCGCGTCGCGGGCGAGCGACGCGGCCCGCGCCGCGGAGTAGGTCGCCGCGTCAAGCGCGGCGGTTGCTAGGGAGACCCGGCCGACGAGCATGGCGAAGGCGGCGACCAGCAGCAGGCTGGGTGCCAAGATGGCCAGCTCCATGGTGACTGAGCCTCGTTGTCTGTCTGCTTTCCGTCTCACGAGTCGTCTTCCGTGGTGAATTGCTCGATGGGGCTGTAGGCGGTCTGGCTGACGTGGTGCCGCATGCCCAGCCAGCCGAGGGTGCTGCCGGTGACCGTGACGCGCACTGCGGTGGCCTCGGACGCTCCCTCAGCGAGGGGCGTGACCGTTATCTCCCAGTCGTTGAGTACGTCACCCATGCGGGTCAGGTACGCGCTGGCTTGCGTTTGGCCGGCCCCGTCGGGGGCGCCGTAGGCCGCCTCGGCGGCGGCCCCCCGCTGGGCGGCGGCCAGAGCCACCGTTCTTCCGTAGAAGATCAGCCCCACTTGTACGCCGAGGAGGATCAGCATCACGAAGACCGGGAACAAGATCGCCATCTCGATGTTGGACGAGCCCTGGTCGCCGGTCAGGCGCCTGGGCCAGCGTGACCGCCGACCCAGGCGCCTGACTCGGGTGTCCGTCACGGTGCAGGCGCGGCCGGGGCTGCGGCGTCCGGCCACAGCCCGACCCATCCGAGCACGTAGTCCGACGCGGCGGTCAACAGTGCGACCGCGATCACCGCACCGATCGCATAGATGATTGCGGTCGGTACAACTTCGCCCCGGTCATCGCGGCGCAGCGCAGCGAGTACCCGCAGGACATACGCGGCCCAGACGGATGGTCTTGTGGCATCCATGGCAGCAGCCTCCTGATCGTGGTTAGTTGACGGTGGGCGCGGCGAGCAGCCGGGCCGCGAAGGGATAGAGGGCCAGCAGCATGAGCACGACCAGTAGCAATGCGCCGGGAATCTCCAGTTGCGAAGTGCGTAGCTCGGCGCGGGCCAGTGCGTCGGTGCGCATCTGGGCGCGTAGGGAGGTCGCTCGGGCCCGCAGTGTCCGGTAGACCTGGGCACCCGTCACGCCGGCGGCCTGCATGATGTCTCCGAGGTCGCCGAGTTCCGGCACGCCGAGGTCGGTCCCGAGTTGCTTGAGCCCATCCCACGGTGCGGAAACGGACAGCTCGGCACGCAGCAGGGTTTGCCGAATCGTCGCGAAAACCCAACCGCCGCCCTTGCTCGCCGCCCTGGTGAGGGACTCCTCTGTGCCCCGACCCGCCGCTCGCTGCAACGCGACGAGTTCGATGAACGCGCATACGACGCGGCGGCACTCGCGCCTCGCGATGACAGCCTTGCGTCCGACGTCCCGGTAGACGATGACAATGAGCAGAGCGGCGAAGCAGAGCGGCGCTACGACCGGCACCCCGGTGCCGAAACCACGCCCGATGAGCGCCAGCAGGCCGAGCACGATCGACGGCACGGCGAGCCCGAGCAGGCCCGCGACGATAAGGCTGGTGACGAACTCCTCCGGGCTGCGGCCCAGCAGTCTCAGATCAGTGGCAGGGATGATCCGCCGCATGGAGGTGGCCAGACGGCCGATGGTCTTGGACCCGCCATTTCGAGCCGTGACCACGCCGGTCGGTGGTTGCAGCCGGGCGAGCGCCGGGCCGAGCGCTGGGCTGGCCGGGCGGAGTTCGTGGGCGGCGAGGGCCACCGCGAGACCGAATCCCGCGCCGAGTGCCGCGGTGATGCCGACCCAGGTGGGTGTCATGAAGGGCTCCGTCCGGCACTCGCGCTGGTGGACAGGAAGCGCTCCTCCGCCGGCGGCAGGCTCAACGTCCGCGCCCACCACAGGCAACCGACGAAGCCGCACGCGAGAATCGCGAGCACGACCTGACCGCGGGGCTCGACGTACGGAGCGGTGTACTGGTCGCTGGCCAGGCCGAACCCGACCATCAGAACCGATCCGATGGTGAGGAAGCGGATCTGAAATCGCGCTCGGGACCGCTTAGAGGATGTTTCGCGGCGCATTGCGATCTCGTCGGCTGTGGCTTCCGCGATGCCGGTCAGTGCGTCGGTCAGCCTGGCGCCTCGGTCGCTGAGGTGCAGCGCGAGGGCAACTACAACCTGGTCGATGACCGGATCCTGGAGGGTTTCGGCGAACTCGTACAGCGCCGCTTCGGAGTCCCAGCCGGCTTGGATGCGCGCGGCGAGCAGTTGCACCTCGGGGCCGATTGCTGCGGGAGCGGTCTGCGCGGTGTCGACGATGGCCTCTTGGAGGCCGACGCCGGAGTCCTCCACATCGCGTAGGCGGCGGGTCCACGCCTCCACCGCCTCGACGCGGGTGATGGTGCGCTGCTCCTCCCTGCCGGCCGATAGCAGCCAGGGCACGCCCGGAATCGCGACGGCGACGAGTGGTGCCGCCACCGGTATTCCGCTGATGACCCAGGCGAGGGCGCCGGCGGCGAGAGCGCCGAGCACCCAGGCTTGGTGGCGGCGTTGGGCTTGGTGGGTGCTGCCTGATCCGTACCAGAGCCAGCGGGCGCGCGTCGTCCACAACGACGGCGGGCGGTCCGCTTCGCCAGAACCGACGATGGCGCTGATGCCAAGCACGACGCTGCCGACGAGACCGGCCCCGAGCATGGCGGCGATGAGGATCGGGTTCACGTCCGCACTCCCAGTCGAGGCAGGGGATGCGGCCAGCCACCCCGCCCGCGGTGCGCGGTCAGGATGGTCGGGTCGTAACCGGCAAGGAGGAAGTGTTGCTTGAGCCGGTCCGGCTGGTGCATCGGCACCGCTCGGCCGTCTGACCCCGGCGCGAAGATCTGTGTGGTTCGGGGGCGGCCATCCTCGACCAGGCCGCCCACCTCGATCACGTGGGACACGAAGCGGTGCTTGCGGCCTCCGATCGCGCTTTCGTCGATCATGCCGACGTAAACGACCAGATCAAGTGCATTGGCGGCCTGGAGGTACACGCGTCGGTCGGACCGCTCGTCGCGATGGCTGAGGGCCAGCTCCACCACGCGATCGAAGACCAGACCGGGCTCGCGGGCGTGGATCGTGCACAAGGAGCCGTTAGTCGTACCCATCGCCTGAAGCATGGCGACGATCTCTCGGGACCGGACCTCACCGACGATGATCCGCCGTGCGTTGAGCTGCAGGCCGATCGGAATCAGGTCGTCAAGGGTGATCTCCCCGGCCGGACGGCCGTCCGGTCCGCGTTCGCCATGACCCTCGCGGGTTTCCATCGAGACCACCCACGGGTGACGTCCGCTCTTGTGTAGACCCAGCTCTCGCGCCTCCTCCATGGTGATCATCCACTCGTCGGCCGGGATCTCGCTCGCCAGCGCCCGCAGGAGAGAGGTCTTGCCGCTGCCGGGCACGCCCGCGACCATGATGTTGAGCCCGGCCCGCATTGCCGCGCGGAGGAAGTCACGCAGAAGCGGATCGATCATGGCGCTTTTGTTCGGGTCCGCTTGATCGAGGATGACCAGTTCGTCGAGGGTGACCTTGAGGAGCTGGTGGTTACGGATGACCGCGACCGGCCGCTGTGTCACCAGGTATGTCGCCGCGAGACGCTGACCGCCAGGCATCTCCATGCTCAGCGTGGGTTTGTCCTTCGTGAGCGCGCGTTCGGTGCCGCCGGCCCGGCGCGCCAGGGCTTGGAGCAACAGCACGAGTTCTTCGTCGCTATCCGCTACGGGGGCCTCGATGTCGACGCGCCCGTCCGGACGCTCGACTCGCACGCCGTCGGATCCGAGGATGGTGATGGTATCGAAAGGGCCACGCAGCAGCCGATCGAGCCGCCCCAGGCCCAGCAGCGCAGCGAGCACACCATCGAGCAGCCGCTGTTCGTAGTCGCCGTTGAGCGGCGTGCCACTCATTCTTTGCTGGTCGACGTACTGGCTGACGCGCCGTGATGCTATCTGTCGCCCCTCGGCTTCTCGCTCGCAAGGGCTGACGGACTCACGTCCGGCCATCTGGCGCGACAATTCGTCGCTGACCGCGTTTTGCAACAATCGGACGACCGCGTAGTCAGGATCGCTAACCGTCGAGGCGGGTGTCGGCGGCTTGGCCGGTGCGACGAGCGCGGCGGCGTTGCCGTTGGTGTGGCTGTTCTGTGACGACCGGAAGCTGCCCTTCGTCGCGGGTGTCCTGTCGACCGGGTCGCGCCATCGTGGGTGCTCAAACGTCGACATGGGCAGCCTCTCGGGTGACAGGGCCGCGGAGGCGGTCTCGTCGGCCGCTGATGGATCGGATGACCCTGCCCTCGGCTACCGCCGCCGCGCGAAACAACGGCGTCCGGGTTCGGACGGTGCCGCCGTGTGCTAGCACACGGGCGGATCGGCAATCGTCGGGCAGGTGAGCGATCACCGGCACGTCGAGGTGCCGGGACACGGCGCGGTCGTCGTACTCGCCGTCGCCGACCACCAACAACCCGGTTCGGCCCTCGCTAGCGGGACCGGCGGCCCCGAGCAGCGTCTGCACGACGGCGTGGGCAGGTAGGAGGGAGGACAACGTCGGCTTCACCACCAGCAGGGCGAGGTCGGCGCGGCTTAGTAGCGGCCAGGGGGCGTGCGGAGCGACGAGCCGGCCGCAGTCGGCGATGACGTCAAACCCCGGATTACCGTGTTCCAGAGACGCGAAGAAGCTCGCGATGCTGTGCCAGTTGGGGTCGAGGCTGGCTGCCTGCGCTGGGGTCGCGATGCCAGGCAAGAGCAACCGCTGCGCCCCTGGAGGCTCCAGATCAACCAGCTGGGGCCAGAACTGCTCACCGGCCTGCCCTCGCAGCTCGGCTACGACAAACTGCATCAGACCGTGCCCACCATCCAGCTCCAGGTGCCGCAGGTAACCAGCCGCGATGTCCCCGCCGGCCGGATCGCACTCGGCGAGCACCACCGGTCGCGACCAGCTCAAAGCGAAGGCCAAACCCGCCGTGGTCACCCCAGGCGATCCCTTGGCGCTCGCGAGGCAGATGACCGCCATCGTCAGCTCCCCGCAGTCAGGGTCAGCACCAACCGGCCCTGAGCGGCCAGCCGAGCGACGGTCGGTCCGTCGCTCTCCCGCACCGCGACCGACACCGTGGCCGTGTCGTCGCGGGCCCCCGCGATCACGTGCACTACCGCGGCCTGAATCGTCAGCGCAGCGGCAGTCGGCTTGTCCTGGACCGCCTCTTCGGTGGACACCAGCAGGACGCTCGCCCCCGGACGCAGCGGCGTGGATGGCATCTGCCCCGCCTTGAGGGCTACCCCGACCACCTGCTCGCCCGGGGCCGGTAACGGCTTATCAACCAGGGCACCCGCGTTGAGCAGCGTGCCGGACAGAAGCGCCACCGAGGCGTACTTGCCGACCACCGAATCGGCCCGGTCGCTTCGCACCCCGGCGATCCCCGGGTCCGGGTTGAGGTGCACGGTGGCCAAGTCGGCAGCGGTCACCTGGGCACCCACCGGCACATCCCTGGCGATCGCCAGGTACGGCTGGGTGCGGCTCACGTAGCCGAACAGCGCCACCGCGCCGAGGGCACATACCGCCATGAGGGCGACCGCCACGCCGAGACGCCCCCGGCGCACACTGCGCCCCCGGACCACCCGCCGCTGCGGGATGGCCGCCGCGGGAAGTCTCGAAACGTCCTCCGTCGTCACCCGGTCACCACCTGAAGCTCGTCGATACGAACGGATGTCGTGGATTCGCGCGTCACCGTCTCGGTCCCCGTCGCGCCGCCGCCGACCACCCACCAGTCGATGTGCCACGTGGTCGTGGCGGTGATCGTGTACCGGCCGCCAGCCTCGGTGCGGCTGGGCAGCGAGTACCCGTCGTAACCGCACATCGGCGACTCGGCTGCACCGTGCCTCGCCTTGACGTAAGGGGTGCCCGGGTTGTCGCAGGTAACAGCCCGCCCGTCGCCCATCTCCCACCTGATCCTGGTGGCCTGCCCGCGAGCGGTAACGGACATCCCGGGAACCGAGGCGTTCGCCGTGATCGGTCCCCAGGTCTGCGGTGTGACCACGGTCCACAGCCAGACCGGAAGGCCCACCAGCCCGGTGCCGGACGGGTTCGGGCTGATGCCGATCTGAGCGCCACGCATCGGCAGCTCCTTGACGGCCCGCGCTGCCAGCTCCGCTGGGCTCAGGCTTCCTGGCGTTCCCGGCGGCGAATCCGCCCGCCACACCAGGGCGCCGATGACGTCGCCGTAGCACCGTTGGCGGTACACCGCCCCGTCGCCGGGCTCGTGACCGGCCCATGCCTCATCGTTGGCAGGTGGCTGTGGCGATTCGAGGATGTAGTAGCAGCCGTCAGCCGGGTTGAGGTATCCCCAACCGGCCTGCCAACAGGGCACGACGATGCCGCCTGAGGTGCACTCCTGCCTACCGCCGCCCCCGCCTCCGCCAGGCGGTGCACCGCCGCCGCCGTCGCCGGGCTTCTCGATCACCAGGTAGCAGTCCCCGATCGGGGGACACACCCAGTAGTCCGCTCTGGCCGGCGCGACCGTCAACCCGACAACCACGACGACGGCGAGGGCGGGTGCGAGGGCTCGCAGGGTTCGAGTCAGCATGTGGAGCTCCGCTGGGCTGTTGACTCGTACACGTACCACTTGTCGTTGACCCGCTTGGCCTTCACAGCCACCGGATACCTCTTCGCCTGCGCGGTGGGCTTCGCCTTCCCGCCGACGGTGTTCCAGTTCGTCGAGTCGAAGCAGTCCTGGATCACAGCCTGGTTAGCGTCGAGGCGCAGCTCGGTGACCCTCGGGCTCCAGGTCGGGCGACCCTCGTTGTGCACGCCGCTGCGTGACATGTTGAACAGGCTGTTGAGCAACTGCCCGAGCAGCGGTTCGCCCACGTATGTGGCCAGCTCCGTGGTTCGATAGTCGGCCGTGGCCGACGCCTTGACGTACGCCTCCAGGTAGCCGTTGTAGGCAGCGAGGACATCGTGTCGGGCCTGCTCCTCAACCGTGTTGAGGGTGGGCGTCGCTGCCGTAACCGCCGAAGACGTCGGCTTCGCGTCTGGCTCGGAGGCGGGCTCCGACGTGCAACCCGCGAGCACGCACAGCGCTACTCCCAACGCAGTGACGAATGATCTATCCACCTTGGTCCGCGCCATCATCTGGATGCCTCCCTATCTTCTTGGTTGCGCCGAGACGGCCCAACTGGTGGGGATGATGTCCTCACTCCAGCTTCGCCGGCCAGACCGTGAGGCAACAGTTCGACAGCGGTCTGCATGTCGGCGAAGAGCGTGAACCTGAGCACTGAACGACTGAGCATCCCCGGCCACCTCCCAACGCGGTAGGACGCACCCATTGGTCTTAGCGCACAGGAACCGGGCGCCGCTACGCACCGTTAAAGACGCCGCGACCGGCGTCCTCCGGCGCACGCACCCCCGTGCGCGTGTCCGATAGGACGTTCGTCCAGGGCCTGACCTCGCACGAATCCAGCAGCTGACCCCTCGGCGAAGCCGCCGAGCGCCTTCGCGCCCACGTCGACACCGCAGACGCCATCACTCTCGGTAGTCGAAAAATTAGCTAGGCCGCGGTGAACACGGAAATGCCTGCCCTCCTACACCGTTCCCTTGTCTCCTTCCTATCCTCATCAAGCTCCGAGCACCGGTGACAGGGGATTCGGCTCGCCACTCGGGAAGTCAGACGAGAATGTCTGAGGACCGCCGTGAATTGCGGTCCACGACTGGCTTCTTCGGCATCCGATCGATTGTCGATGTTCTTCTTGCTGTTCGAGACGGGCGTCCCTTGTGCGACTGCCCGAGTTCGGTGGGCACAGCCCAGCCGAGGTCCTCGCTGCTGCCACCCAGTGGATTGTCGAAAAGTCAGATGTCTACCTGGCTGGCCAGTTGCTGCTGGTCACGCACGCGCCTCATGCGGGTGCTGGGTAGTGAAACGGGGCCGCCGTTGCCCCCGCCCAACCCAATCTCGGTTGAACGCTACGTCACACGTTGATCATCGGCCATGAGCGTTGCGGGCAGTGGCGGCTGCCACCGAAGGTTCTGCCGATGAGTGGCCGGCACCGACCGCCGAGGTCGAGTGCGGGACTGCGTAACCGACTCGGGCCAGGGAGGCTGGCAGCGAACGCTCCCCGATTCCTGCGGCTTCGCTCTCTGGTGTCGGCATGGGAACGGTCCCCGGTCGTTCTGGTGCGCCGCCGTCCGCCTTGGTACGGACAATTCCTCGATAGTGATCCCAACTGCCGCCCCGGTCCGGGTGGCCGTCCGGGCAGTGCACCTCGGCATCGTCGAGTCGCTTCAGAGAGACATCAAAGTCACCGCGCTTCATCGCTTCGGTGGCAGCCGCGAACGCCCTCCGGGTGGCCTTGCGATTGATCTCGTAGATCCGGGCGTCGCCGAGGCGTTCCCCCTCCAGAACTTGTGGATTGGCCTGGGCGTAGTCCGCCATCCACTTCCATTCTGGCTCTGTCGCACGTATGGCTTCGGCTGCGCACCGCACTCCGTCGCCGGTGATGCGGTGGTATCCAGGCCCGTACTGTTCGAGCGCGAGTATCAGTTGGCGCTGCCGTACCTCGACCCGCCGGTCCACGGGTGCGTCTTCCTCGGGCATGCGCTCGGGTTGCTCGCCGGACACCGAGGCATCCGAGGTCGGGAGGGAAGCGGGTTGGTCCGCGTTGCCCTCATGCGTTCGCACGTAGTCGCGGCCGGTGTGCCACTCCGCGATGGAGAGAACCCCGCAGGCGCGTGCTTCATCGAGCCAGTCCAGCGCCCCGGCCACGTCGCCCGCAGCATGTGCAGCTTCAGCCTGCTGGAACGCCTCCTCGCCACGCTGTTGCCGCACCTTGTCCCATTGTGCGGGTGTGCGGTACGGCAGCTCCAACACCTCGGGATGACCAGCGAGGTAGCTCTTGATCCAGTCAAGCTCCCCCGCGGTGGCATTGACCATCTCGGCGATGTAGCGGTGAGCCGCACCCGTGCTCCTGTGGTAACCGGCGGCATGCTCCTCGATCTTCAGCATGATTTCGCGCCGGCGGATGTGCTGTTCCCGCTCTTCGAGATCCTCGGCGGCGGCCGGTTCTGCCCGGCCCGGGGCCGGCGTAGACAGCTCCTGCTCAGATTCTGCTCGGTCACCGAGCGCAGCGCTCGGCTCGTCACCGGACGCCGATGACGGCACTTCGGCGGGCTGTTCCGCCTCAGCCTGCGCAGCGAGGGCCTGTATGTCGACGGCCGAATGGATCGCGGCGTGAACCGCCTGCGTGGCGGCTTGCTGCAACGCGACCCGGTCCTGCTTGTCGCCGAAGTACGCCCACCGCAAAAGGTCGATACGCTCCTCGACGGCGTCCATGAAGGTGTCGGCGAGTATGTCGGCAAACGGATGCGCGAAGTTGTCGACCGCGTTGGCGAGCGCGAACATCTGCACCCGTGGCTCGTTGGCGAGTCCGGTCATCACCTCGGAGAGCCAGCTGGCGTCGTCGGCGCTCGCTCGTACACCTGGACCGGCGGCCCAGTCGTCGAGGTTCACCGGCGCCGTTACGGCGACGGCGGCATCTGGCGGTGGAGTCGCAGGCGGCGCCGCCGGCGCGGGCGCGGGTTCGGGCACGGGTTCCGGCCGTTCGACCTGGGCCAGCTGGCTGGTCGTGGCCTTCTGGCCGCCCGGCCAGTCCGGGGGCATCTCGATTGGCGCGAGCACGCAGCGGCCCAGTTCGGTATGTCGATGGCCGTCCATGGTGTCGTGGCCCTTGATCTTGCCTTTGACGCGGACATGGGTTCCGTCCCGGAAGGCGTTGAGGTTCGGCGCTCGCCACGTCCACAGGTTGCCCGCCGCGTCGGCGAGGTAGAGCGTGGTGGCGGCGGACTGGCCGCCCCGCCGCTGACGGCTGTAGCTGCGGGCGGCGAGGACCTGGGCGGCGAAGTTGACCTGGTCGCCCCTCTTGCCCTGCCATGTTGAGTTGGTGGTGGTCTCGCGGATGACCCGGTCTTGCTGATGCCGTTGGTAGCTGGAGACGGCGGAGACCAGGATGGCGAAGTGACGCTGGCTGACGGTGTTCTCCGCGGCGGCGACTCGTAGCTGGTAGGCGTAGTCACTGACGTCATGGTCGGGTAGCGCGAGGGCGTACTCGCGCGCCGCGGCGGCATGGGCCCGGGTTTCGTCGGAGACAGCTGTTTCCAGTTCCTCGCGCAGCCCGGCGGCGTCGTACCCTTCGCCGTTGATCGCGGTGTCGACGATGGCGGCGGTCGGCACGAGTTTGCCGTCGCTGGCATCAGCGTCCCGGCGGGACACCCAGCCGTAGATTTGGATGGCCGCAGCGGTGAGGGTGAGGACCTGGATGGTGTCGTTGCCCTCCGGGTTGCCGGGACGGCCGGGGCGGATGATGGCGGGGTCGACGCGCCTCAGTCCTGCCGTAGCTTGAGCGGGCGCGGCAGCCGGGGTCGCCGACGGCTCGGATTTACTCGCCTCGGTGATCTGCGCATTCACGTGCTCCAGCCGGAGACGGGAGGTGCGCAGGGCATCGGTGTGTTTGAAGGGCGTGTCCAGTCCGCTCGTGATCCGGTCGAGGTCCTGCTCCTGGGCGGCGAGGTCGCGTTGGAGTTGCCCGATGATGGCGTCGAGCCCGCGCAGCCGCTTCTCCAGCCGGCCGACCAGGTCTGCGTTGTCCAGCTCGGCATGGGAGAGGGCAAACTCGGCTCGGGGCAGGTCGGGCATGTTGACGTACAGCAGTCGCCGGTTTTGCGCTTCGATCCACCGGTGTTCCGCGACGACCGGGAAGCCTCCGATCGTGGCGACCTCCTGCTCGCCGCGCGGTGGCGGCGCGGTGAGGGCCTTGAGCGCGTCACGCAGCAACATGTTGCCCTGCTTGCGCTCTCCGGTGCCCTGGCCGAGCACGGTGATGTGGAATTTGTTCCCGGTGGTGTCGACGCGGCGTGCCTGTGCAGCGACGGCCTCCTCGATCTCGGCTCGCAGGATGGCGATGTCCTGCTCACGTTGGCGCCGGACCCAGACCATCCGGTCGCGTTCCCGGTGGTGCGAGCGTTCCATCCGCTCCAATTTGGTCACTTCGGCTTGCAGGGCAGCCTGATCGAGCAGCAACGGGTTGCCGGTGGCCAGCGCTTTTACTTCGTTGTACGAGAGGGCGGCATCTCCAACGTCTTCGATTTCTCGCACGTCGAGCCGGCCGCGCATGAGCTGCGCGATGAACTCGGCCTTCCTCGCGACCGTCTGCCACATGAACCCGTCGAATGAGCCTTCGGTGACGTACCGGATGATCTCGATTTCAGGGCTCTGGTTGCCCTGCCGAAGAATTCTGCCTTCTCTCTGTTGGAGGTCGGCCGGCCGCCAAGGGCAGTCCAGGTGATGCAACGCGACCGCGCGGGCCTGGACGTTGGTACCGACGCCCATTTTCTCGGTGCTGCCAACCAGGACGCTGATGCGTCCGTCGCGAGCGGCGGCGAACAGCGCCGCCTTTTCTGCGTCGTTTCCGGCCTCGTGCATGAACCGGATTTGACCCCGTGGCACGCCACGAGCGACGAGTTGATCCCGCAGTTCTTCGTAGGCGTTCCAACCGGCCGCTGGCACGCCGAGGTCGCTGAAGACGATCTGAAGCGCTCCGGGGCGCGGGTGGGGTTGGCCGTCGCTGTCGTTGAAGATGTCGTCGCGGTGCTCGGCGTAGATGCGGGCGATCGTCTCCGCTGCGGCGGTCAGCTTGCTTGGCGCATCCTGGTCTATCCCGCGGATGCCCAGTAACGCTGACTGGACTTCCTCGCTGAACGGCCCTGACCACAACAACTCGGGCGGAGCGACGATCGGAGCCGGCCATGCCGTCTCCGCCGCCCTGGCCCCATCGTGACCGGCGTCCGATCCTGGTGGGTGGCGCTCACTCCACAGGTCTGCGAGTTCCGAGGCGAGCCGCCGGCGGATTGTTGGGTCCGCGAGGCGGTCGTAGGTGTCCATGAGATCAGCGAGCCGGTCTGCGGTCACCGGGTGCTCGTCTCCCGCAGCCCGATACACGGAGGCCAGGGCCTGCTTGAGGGTGTGCGGCAGGTCGCCGCTCCAGACCACGCGGCCGGTGCCGTCCTGAACGCTGTCGGGCCAGCGAAAGCTGCCCCAGACCTGCTCGTCCGGCGGCTCCGTTGCCCACTGGTCAATTAGGTGCTCGGCCACCCGCTGCCGGACGTCGGCGTGGCCGAGCCCGTCGTAGTTGGTCAGAGTGTCGAGGAACTGGCTGCCCTCAAGCGGGCCGGCGCTCCAGTCGTGGGTGTCGGAGAGGCGAAGCAGGGCCTGTTCGGTGGTGTGGTCGAACTGCCCCGACCACAGCGTCTCGCCCTCGTCCTGCCAAATCTGGCCAGGCCACACCACCGTGCTGGGGTCCAGAGGGTTGGGCCGCTGCCGGGCCCACAGGGCGGCAAGGTTGCCAGCCACCGCAGTGACGGCCTCCTCGTCTTCGAGCACCTCGAAGCGGCGCAACACGTCGGCGATCTCGTCTGTCGTTGGCGGCACCAGCCGCAGGTCCATCGCCGCAGAGCGGCCGTTGTGCGTAATTTTGAGGAGGTTGTCCTCGGTCGGCTCGACATCCCCCTTGCGGACCTTGTCGGCCCGGTCGACAAGAGCAGTGAGGTAGTCGGTAAGCCCATCGCTGGAGGCGACGACCACGGTGCGGGGCAGGCGTTGGCCGTCCTCGCGCTGTTTGAGCGCAGGCACGGGCAGGGCGAGGTCTTCTGCCGTCTTCACGTCTGCGACCTGGTGTAGCAGTCGCAGCAGTTCCGGCACGTTGTAGAACTTGGCGAAGCGGCTGTTCATTCGTAGGCCGCCGCCCTCGGGGACGACCTCGATCCCCTCGACCGTCTCACCGAACGTCGCAGCCCAGGAATCGAACTCGTCAATACGCAGGGAGCGCATCAGGTCCGGGGCGAGGTACATGAGCATGGTGTGGACCTCGCCGAGCGAGTTCGCCACGGGGGTCGCGGTCGCGATGGTGCCCACCCGGTCGTTAGTCTCGCGCAGCCACCGCAGTTTCATGTCCAGATCGGTGGATCTGTTGGATCCGGGGATGCCCATTCCCGGAATCCGGCTCGGCCGCTCCAAATTTTTGAACAGGTGGCCTTCGTCGACAAACAGGTAGTCGACGCCCATCATCTCGAACGTCAGGCCGGGGTCCTTCTTGTCGAGCTTCTTCTTGATCCGTTCCTCGGCCCGGCTGATGGAACCTTCGAGTTGTTTGACAAGCCGCTTCTGCCCAGCATCTTTAGCCAGTTCAAGCCGCCGCTCCAGCTTTTCGATCTTCGACTTCAGGTACTTCCCTTGGTACTCCGGGGACATGGCCACCTGCTCGAACGCACGGTGGGTCATGATCACGGCGTCCCACGCCCCCGTCGTCACCCTGGCCTGGAACAGCCTGCGACGGTCCGCCGCCAGGTCCGCGCTGCTGGCGGGGAGCAGCCGAGCCTGCGGGTACAGCTGGAGGAACTCCCTGCTGAATTGCTCCAACATGTGATTAGGGACGATGATCATCGGCTTGCGAACCAAACCCAGGCGACGAAGCTCCATCGCGCCCATGACCATTTCCGCGGTCTTGCCAGCGCCGACTTCATGCCAGAGCCCGACCGACGGTTCGCCGACGATCCGGGCCACCGCGCTGTATTGATGTGGGTGCGGCTTGAAGGTGAGAGCCAGTCCCGGCAGGGCCAGCTTCACGCCGTCGTAGGAGCGCAGGACGAGGGAGTTGAATCTCTCGTTGTAGATGGTCAGGTGGGCGTTGGCGCGCTGTGGATCTGCCCACAGCCACTCGCTGAACCGTTCGTTTATTTCGGTGGCTTTGGTCTGGGCAGCGAGAGTGGCGTCGGCGTTCAGCCGGCGCTTCTCGCTCACCGGGTCGACGTCGTACACACGCACCGGCCGCTGCTTCAGCAGATCCTGCGCGATGTCGACTGCGGATCGCCGTTCGGTACCCCACGTACTTGTCGCGAGGGTCGTCGCGCGACGATTGGAGGCGACCGTCCAGTCCGTGCCGCCGTCGCCGTGCTCAACCGCGAGCGTGGGGTCGTCCAGAAGCTCCTGCAGGAACTCCTGCACCGTGCTGCCACTAACCCAGCTCGCGCCGAGTCGAACGCGGATCTCCTCCGGGGTGAGGTCAACCGGTTTGACAACGGACAGGGCCTCGACATTGGGCGCGTACCGCTCGTCCTCCTCCGCAGCGGCGCGCGCCTGGTCCAGCTTGACCCGCACATTGCCGGACAGGTACTCCGCCGCTGGGACGAGCCGATCGGTGCCGGGCTCGTCGAAGACCAGGGTGGCCAGTTGCTGGCGCGCTTCGGCCTCGTTTACGCCGAGCAGCCACGCCACCCGCTCCAACGTGAGCTGACCGTACACATCCTGGCAGACGGCGATCGCGTCCTCGGGTGTCTCCGCGCCGAGCTTCGGCGCGCGGGGAGCGATGGCCCTCGTCGTGAAGATGTCGGACTTGTAGGCCAGTTGGGACGCTTCATCGAAGCGTTCGAGGGCGTAGACGACGTTCGAGAAAGGGTCGGCACGGAAACCACCCTGGGCCGGCGCGACCCGCCGCAGGATCGGTTCACCGGTCTCTTCGTCGACCTTGCCTGTCTCATAGGTGTTGTAGCGGTTGATCGGCCCGAACCGTGATACGTAGCCGTCGTAGCGCCGCCCGAGCTGCGCGCGCAAGTGATCGATTTCTTCGGTATCGTCGCGGGTCGCCGCCTCGGCCTCCAGCAGCCGCATGGCGAGATTGCGCAGTCGCAGCAGTTCCCGCAGCTCGTCGGCTTGAGTCTTCGGCGGCGTGTAGGGTTCGGGCTGGCCGGCGATGACCCGCGTGAATGTGCTGTCCTTGCGTAGCGCGAGGTAGCCATCGGGCTGCTGTTGCGCGGCGGCGACAAACGCGATCGGCTGCGACTGAGCGGTCTGCCGGGCATCGCTGTAGGTCAACGCCTGGACTTCCGCTTCCGCCACGATGTCCTGCAAGGCGGCTCGTAGCGCCCGTGCACAGTCACGGTCGCCGACAACAGCCAGTTCGTCCCCCCTGTGCAGGCCGCCGGTGCCGAGCCGGCCGAGCACGCGCCTCGGGTGATCGAGAAAGTAGGCGTTGACCCGTACCTCGTCCTCGCCCAGGGTGACTCGCCGGGTGGTTTCCCAATCCTGGGAAGGGGCGGCCGGGCGGCCCTCTTCGCGGCGGCGCAGGATCAGTACGTCGATGACGGCGTCGGTGCCTGCAGCTTTCGCCATGGCGCCCGATGGCAGGCGCACGGCGCCGACCAGGTCCGCGAGTGAGGCGATCTCTCGACGGGCTGCGGGATTCGCGCGGTCCATGCTGAAGTGCGAGGTGAGCACCGCCATGAGCCCGCCTGGCCGCAGCAGGTGCAATCCCTTGATCACGAAGTGGTCGTGGATGCTGTGGCCGCCCGGGTTGTGGCGGCGGTCAGCGAGCGCGATCTTACCGAAGGGGACGTTCCCGACCACGAGGTCGACGGCGCCGGTCGGGATGCGGGTGTCGGCGAAGCTCTCATTGAGGATCCGGGCGTCCGGGTAGAGGGCGGCAGAGATAGCTGCGGTGGCTGGGTCCAGCTCGACACCGACCACCCGAGCGTTCTCGGGAGCGAAGGCGATGAAGTTGCCGGAGCCGCTGCCGGGTTCGAGCACGTCGCCGCCGGTGAAGCCGAGCTGCTGCACGGCGTCCCACACGACTTTGACGACCGAGGCGTCGGTGTAGTGGGCATTGAGTGTGGTGCGTCGTGCGGCACGCCACTCGGTCTCGTCGAGCATTTCGGCGAGTTGCTCCCGCGCCCAGACGTAGGTGGTGTGGTCGTCGCGGTCCGGGTCGAAGACCGCGGGGACGGCGCCCCATCCAGACCAGCGGGCCAGTACCTGTTGCTCGTCCTCGGTGGCGGGCCGCTGGTCGGCTTGCAGCCTGCGCAGCACGCGCAGCGCGGCGATGTTCGCCTTGATTCGGGCGGCCTCCCCGGAGGGGGCGAGATCGGCCTGCTCCGTGGGCCGGAATCTCGGCCCGCTCGGTACTGCCCCTGCGTCGTGCGACTCGGATCCGAAGGAGTGTGCTGGCGGCCCCGAAGGAACGGGATCGTCCTCCGGCTCGGCCGGGGGTACCGGCGGGGCGGGTGGCAGGTTCGCCAGCTCGCCGAGCAGGTTGGTGGCCACGGTGGATGTGTTCGTCGGCCGCTGGGCGGGCCGGGTCACGTCTGGCGCGGTGGCGTCGGATGAGGCCATCGCCGCCGGGGGCGGGGCCGCCGCCCCCGGCGGCGGTGTGGCGGGTTCTAGCGGGTCGGGCTGAGGTCGGTCTCCGGGTCGGGCAGCATCTCTCGCAGGACCTGGCCCTCGGCGCTCAGCCTGGCGTTGTTCAACCGGCCGAGCTTGTCCAGGTACGTCTCCTGCTCCGGGTCCGGACCGGCCAGCGCCCTGCTCAGGTCCTCGATCCGTTGGGCGATCTGCTCCCCCAACTCCGTGAAAACCTCGTCCGGGTTCGCGATCTGCCGGTACCGATTCGGCAGGTGATTTCGCCAGTGACTCTTCGCTTGCGCTGCGTACTGGTTCACTCGTCTCCACCTCCAACTCGTCGGAACCGGCCGGTTCCGGCGCGCGCGCCCAGAGGTAGTCGTCGAACGACAGTTGCCCGGCTATCTCCTTGCGCTTCCTCGCCAATGGAATCACATCCCCCGCGACCTGGGGTCGCCCTTATCCAGGCTGTTGTTGTGGTGGTTCTGGGCCGCCCAGAGGGCCTCCCGGGCAGCCGAGTCACCGCCGGCGGTCGATGGCACCTCGTTCGGTGCGGCCAGTCGGACGAGCCGGACAGGATGCTGGCCGGGTCGCTCGTCGGCTATCACCCGGACCGCCTCGGCGACAGCGTCCCGGTCGACAGGTCGAGGGTTCATGGGACGCCTCCGAGCCGCAGCGGGAGCTGCATCGCCGCCGGCCGAGGCCGGGTGGGCTTTTTCGTGATCATGCTTTGCGGCCGGTGGCGTAGTCGGCGCGATGGCGCGGGCATGCTGCGAATCCGTCGTCTATCGGCCGTGCGGGCGAGCGGCTGTTCGGTGGATCGGCGCCCGGCTGGGCTGGAAGGTCGTGGGCGCGGCGGCAGTGCCCGCCGCGGCCGTGGGCGGGGCCGCGAAACTCAACTCCGCAATGTCGCGCGGCAGAGAGGTCGGTTTGGCCGTCTCGACGGTGTCCGCGCTAGAAGCGGAGGCCGGTGCGGCCGACGCCGGTCGCGGGTGGGCGGGGGCGAGCCGGGAAGTGACGGCTGATGTACGGGCATAGGCGCGGGCGGCGTCGGTGTTCAGTGGCCCGTTGGCGGCATCGCTGAGCAGGGTGAGGGTGGTCGGGTTAGTTCGCACGGCCACCCACGGCCGGTCCGCCAGACCGAGATAGTTTGTCATGCCGCGCATGATCTGCGACCAGTCGTAGTCGGAGAGCTGGCGCTCGTTGGGCTGGGTACGCAGGGCCAGCGCGGTCACGCGGGCCCGATCGGCGAGCCGGCGCAGGTCTTCGCGCCAGGTGCCCGGGTGCCAACCACCGCCGACGTCGACGACGCGGGTGTCGATGAGGTGGGCTCGGGGACCGGTCCGGCCGGCCGCCCCCACCGTGATTGAGGTCGCGAGCGGTCGCGAGGACTGGGAGTCGTAAGCAGTTACCAGCATCGAGGATACCTCCAGGTGTTACCGGGTCTTGAGGAGCGCCAGCAGACGCCAGCGGTGCAGAGGGTCGAAGGTGATGGGTGGTCGGTTATCGCCGGATGTGCACCCCCATCGATTCCATCCACGGCAATGGATCGACCGCGTTCTCGGCGGTCAGGGGCGGCGCGTCTCGATGAACCTCAAAATGCAGGTGTGGTCCAGACGAATGGCCCGTGCTCCCGACCCAAGCGATGAGTTGCCCGGCCTGGACCTGGGCGCCGGCTGAGACAGCGAGACGGACCGCGTGGCAGTAGCGGGTCGCGATGCCGTTGCCGTGATTGATGTTGATCAGGAGTCCGCAGCCCGGCAGTCCCGGGTTCCCGGGGCGGTCGCAGTACGCGCTGTCGCACCGGGCGGCCAGGACGACTCCGGCTGCGGCGGCGTAGATCGGGGTTCCGGTGGGCGCGGCAAGGTCCACGCCGTCGTGTTTGGGTCGGCTCGGCGGTCGGAACCTGCTGACGAGCTGGTAGCTGCCCGCGGGTAGGGGCAGGCGCCAGGCGCCGGTACCTCCGGACGCGAGGGTGTAGTTGCCGATGCGGGAGCGGACCTGCTGGGGATAGTCGTGCGCCTTGCCCGCAGCGGGTACGCCGCCAGCGCCGATGACGCAGCCTCTGCCGCAGAAGTAGGCGGCCCAGGCGATGTCGAGCGGATTGCCGGTCAGCAGGTCCGCCTCAATGCTGCGGCTAGCCCACGCGACGAGGTCACACATCAGGCGGCCCATCGCGTAGATGGCGTCCTCGGGGTCGTCCGGACCATTGCGACCGTCGTTGTCGTAGTCGTCGCCCCACGTCGCCCACGTGCCAGCCTGAAACTGGGCGATGCCGATCGCGTCCCCGCCACGGTCAGGTGGATTGTGGGCGACCGCGTCGGCGTTCCAACTGCTTTCGAGGTCGACCTGCGCAGCGATCACCGGCGGGGCGATCTGTGGGCAGATCGAGCCAGCCCGCGCCACCCAGGGAGCGAGATGGCGAGCGTGCGGCGAGATCGCGTCGATGTTGAGCTGGCCGCTAGCTGGCGCCGCGACCAGCTCCGAGCTTCCGGCGAGCAGGGTGGCGGCGCCTGAACTGACGAAGGCGACCAGACCAGCGCCCACCGCGAGCACGCCGACAAGCAGTAGCACCACGGCGCTTTTCGAAGTCGTGCTGGCCTGCCCGGTTGTGCCGGTCATCGCGGTCAGCCGATCTCGTAGCCGCTGATCCGCCAGCCGATCGTGCTCGGCTGAAGGGTGCACACGACGGTGTGGCGCTCCAACGGACCACGCCAGCCGTCCCGCCCGACCGGCTGGACGGTGACGAGTACGGCATGGTGCCGCTGCTCAGCGGTGTCCGGCGGGAGCGCGTCTCCGGCGTACGGGGCGACCTGGACCTCGGTGTAGGCCCGGTAATGGATCCACGCCTGCCACTGAACGGTCTGGCGTACGGGGTCTCGGCGGGCCACCGCAGCGGCCAACCTGGCGTCCAGGTACGCCACGGACCGCTGGTAGGCGGCGGCCGGGTCCTGGTCGATGGTGGTGTCGATACGGTGCGCGGTCGCGGCAAACCCCTCGCACACCGCTGACGGATCGGAATAGTCGGTCGACGGGTCGACCGGCGGGGCAACTGGTGTCGCGGATGCCTGGAGCCGTGGCTGTGGGCTGGCCGTGGAACAGGCTCCAAGCGATCCGATGAGAGCGACCGCCAGGACGGTGGATCGCCGGATGCAAGTCATGCTCGTCACGCTCACGTCCGTGCCTTACCGGCGACGCTGCCGTAACCCCGTAGCACCGCCGACATCGACCACCGCCCAGCCCACACAGACGCGGGCCGGGCGCCGACGTAGCCCAGGGATCGATCACCAGGGTCGCGCGGGTGGCCCGGGCGCGGGCGGCCCCAGACGTAACCGGGGCACGAGCCGACCGAGGAGCCGTCATGGCCCGCCCCACACTGATGGACGACAAGGCCGCCGACCGTGTCGAGCCGGCGGTCAACGCGACCGAACTCACCGACCGCGCGCAGCGGCTTCGGCGAGCGGGCACGGAAGGCAGCCGCAGGAACGCTGCCGCCAAGGATCCGTACGACTACGACATCGAGTAGGTGGATCAAACACGGGTACCCGCGGCGCCGGCAAGGGCTGCCGGCACCCGTGGCACTCGCACCGCTCGGCTCGGTCCCCGCACCGAGCCGTGGCACTCGCACCGCTCGGCTCGGTCCCCTCGCCGACGATCAGCCGACGCTTATGACTGCGGCCTCCTTGCGGGGCAGGTTGGCCAGCCTCGCGTCGAACTCGCCGATGATCTCGACCCCCGCAGCGTCCAGCTCGACCCGCTGCTCGACGCCGTTCGGCCATCGACTTTCGACCTCGGCCCGTACGCCGCGACAATCCGTTGAGTCGCACAGCCCTGGCGTCCGCTCGCCGTCGCCCGATCGAGACGGCGGCGGCTCATTGACCTGTCTCTCCTTCCGTCCAGCAACCGGCAGCTAGGGCTACCCCTAGCGCCCGTAGCGCTGCCGCCAACGCCAGCGGCACCCGTAACGGCACCGGACTCCCACGAATGTCTCCGGCAGCGGCCCGACCAGGCCGCATTCCCACGTCGGAGGAGATCACCATGATCCTCAAATTCGTCGTTGCCGGCCAAGCGGTGCTCGCCGCGGCCCCGAACCCGGCTCCCTCGAATCCAGCTCCCCCGAATCCGGCTCCCGCCGCGCCGCCCGGCATGGAAGCGATCGCCAACACCTTCCTCGGCTGGGGCAAGTGGCTCTTGCTCGTGGCCGGGGTTCTCGGATTCATGATCTGCGCGGGCATGATGATCATCGGTAGAAGAAACCGGTCGCAGACTGCCGTCGACGGTGCGGCCGGTGTTCCCTGGGTGCTCGCCGGGCTGGCACTGACCAGCCTGGCCGCCGGCATCTCGGGGGTGGCGCTGACATGAGTCGCCCACGCTTCCGGCACGCGGCGCCCCGCCGGATCCGCCCCCTGGCCGTCAGCGCTGCCGGGTTGACGCTTCTCGTGCTGGCGTCGCTCGCGGTCGCCCGCAGCGGCGACACGCCTTCACAAGAGGACCACGCTTCGCCCGACCAGCAACTCATCACGGTGCACCCGCCGACCGGCGACCAAGCGGCGCCAGCGACTCAACAGACGGACGTAGCCATCGTCTGGCCAACCGATCTGACCTGGATCACGATGGCCGGACTCGACCTTCCCGTCTCCGCCACGGCGGGTCCGCGCGACCTGGCGGGCGGGCGGGCACAGCAGTTCGCCCAGACAGCTCCTGGTGCCGTTCTCGCGGCGCTGCATCTGCTGGTTCGCACCAGTCCTCACGTGGGCCCACGCGTGTGGGATCCGACGCTGCGTGAGCAGGTCGTCGGGCCGGACATGGCCGCGTACATCGATGCCGTCAACCAGGACTACGCCATCGGCCGCGAGCAACTGCAAGTTCCCTACGGGGAACCCCTCGCGCCCATCTACGCCTCGATCGCTGGCGTACGGATCGACGCGTACAGCTCGCAGGCTGCCAGCCTGCGGCTGCTCATTGAGGCGCCGGACGACGAAGGTGGTGTCGCCCGCGCGGCCACCGTGGTGCAGGTTTCCTGGTCGGGCTCGGATTGGCGCCTGATTGCTCCGCCGCAGGGCGACTGGTCGACGGTGCGCGCCCTGGTCGGTCCCGCTGTCGTCCGCAGCTACACGCCACTGCCGGGCAGGTAGCCATGTGCGACGCATGGGACCTCAAGTGCGAGGTCGTCAAGGAGAGCGCCACCGAGGTCGCCGGGGCGGTGGCGGACAGCATGATCGGGCACCTCGCCATCCTGATCGGTCAGGCGCAGTCCACGCTGATCAAGTCCTCGGTGACCTGGTGGCTGTATCTGCCCCCGGTTGACGTCGAACATGCGCCGGCGGCGAGAACCCTTCAGCAGTGGATGCTGCCGTTCGCGCTGATGGTCTCTATCGGCGGCATCATGTGGCAGTCCCTTCTGCTGATCATCAACCGGAAGGGCGAACCGCTCGTCACGGTCGTGAAAGGGTTGTTCACGACGGCGTTGTTCGGCGCGGTGAGCCTCACCGGCACCCAGATGCTGCTCAGGGCGTGTCAGTCCTACACGGAGTGGGTCCTGACCTGGGGCATGGACTGCGCCCCAGGTCTTGGCCAGGACCAAGGATGCAAGACCAACGCGCTTGCCGAGCGGATGCAACTGCTACTGCTTCCGGTCGGCCCCAACATCGCCAGCATCCTGGTGGTCATTGTGGGCTTGTTCATGCTCGTCGCGAGCATCGTGCAAGCGATGCTGCTGCTGTTCCGCAACGGCGCCATCATCATCCTCGCCGGGATGCTGCAACTTGCCGCCAGCGGCAGCTTCACCGCAGCCACGAGTAACTGGCTGAGGCGGGTGCTCGGCTGGCTGCTGGCGCTGGTCTTCTACGAACCGTTCGCCGCCACCAGCTACGCGGTCGCGTTCATGCTCATAGGCGATCGCGAGAACCGCGACATCTCGACCTGGTTCACTGGCGCCGGCATGCTCGGGCTGACCCTCGTCGCGCTGCCCGCCATGATGCGGTTCTTCAACTGGACGGTGGGCGCCGTCCAGCAGTCGGGCAACTCGGCGGGCATGCTGGCCGCTGCAGGCGCGGCCGGACTGCACGCGGTGGCGTCGTCCCGCGGCGCGTCCGGCATGACCGCGACGGACTATGCGCGCGACATGGACCGCCGCTACCCGCCGCCCTCGCGCGGTAGGGGCGACAGCGGCTCGGGCGCACCCCGACCGACGCCACCAACGTTCAACGGTCCAACCCCTAGCGCCGGCGCCACCCCGTCGGCGGGTACCACGACGGCGACTACCGCATCCGGTAGCGCTACGACGACGGCCACCGGCAGTAGTGCGGCAGCCGGTTCAAGCACTGCGAGTTCCGGCGCGGTGGGAGCCTCCCCCGCTGCGGGTCCTGCCGCGCCCGTCGTCGCTGGTGTCGTCGTCGGCGCCCAGGTCGCGGGAGCGGCGGTCAAGTCCGCGGCGAGCACAGCCGCCCGTTCGACGGAAACCGGGTGAGCGGGATGTCTGCTGACTCTCCGGTCAACGAGACGCGCACGTACGGCGGTTGGCGTCGGGCGCGAACGCTGGGCATGTTCGGCCTAGGCTTCGGCCAGACCATGGTGGTGCTCGGGACCATGACGATCGCCATGATCACCGTGTCGGTAAGTCTTGCCGCCCTCGTGGTGGTCGGCCCGGTCTGCCTAGCCATCATCGTCGGCAACGTCGCCCAGTGGGACGGAGTGTCGCTGACGCAGGCGCTGGTGCAGCGTCTGCGGTGGGTCAGCGGCACCGCGCGGGGTCGGACCAGCTACCGCGGCGGTGTGATGTCGGCCGAGGAGCACGCCTGGCAGTTGCCGGGCGTGCTCGCCCCGACCGTGCTGTTGTCCGCCGATGACGGCCACGGCGGCACCTACGGGGTGGTGTGGCATCGCCGGCTCGGGACCATGACGGTCACCTTGCGCTGCGCCGCCCAGTCCACGTGGCTGGCCGACGCGGAGGCGGCTACCGCGTGGGTGTCGAACTGGGGCGGCTGGCTTGCCGGTCTCGGCCATGTGCCGATCGTGCGGTGGGTCGCGGTCACCGTGGACACCGCCCCGGACTCCGGCACCCGACTGGCCGACTACATCACTGGCCGGCTGGCCCCGGACGGGCCTGCGGCGGCGGTACGTGTGCTTCAGCAGCTCGTCGCCGCCGCACCGCAGGCCGCCGCAGATGTGCAGACGAGCGTGTCGATCACCTTCGACCCAGGGTCGTCGCCGGCACGTCCCAAGACGGTGCCGGAATGCCTCGCGGAGGTCGACCGCGCCCTGCCCGGATTGCAGGACGCTCTGGCCGGATGCGGGCTGACGGTGCTGGGGCGGGCGACAACCGCACAGCTCGCGGGGATCGTGCGGCACAGCTTCGACCCAACCAGTCGAGGTGATGTGACCCGGCTGCTCAGCGCCGATTCCGACGCGGCAGTAAACCTGCTCGACTGGAGCAACGCGGGTCCCGTGGCCGCCCAGGAGCACACCGACCGGTACGAGCACGACGGGGCTACCAGCGTGACTTGGGCGTGGCACGAGGCGCCGCGCCAGCCAGTCACCCATCACGTGCTCGCACGGCTTCTCGCACCCGGTGACTACCCGAAGCGGGTCACGCTGCTGTACCGGCCGCTCACCGCGGCCCAGGCCGCTGGTGAGGTCGAACGCCAGGTCAATGCGGCCCAGTTCCGGTCGGCCTACCGGCGGGCGCGCAAGCTCGACCCGACCGCCCGGGACATCGCCGACCACGAGCAGGCCGCGCAAGCCGCCCGGGAAGAAGCGCTCGGTGCCGGCGTCGGGCTGATCAGCCTATGGGTGACCACCACCGTGCTCGATCCAGCCGACCTGGGCCGGGCCGTCGCCGACGTGGAGAGCCGCGCCGAGACGTGCAAGGTGCGGCTGCGCCGCCTGTGGCGCTCCCAGGCGACCGGGTTCGCCGTCACCCTGCCGGCAGGCATCTGCCCGCCGGTGCTGGCCCAGCAGTGGCCGCACTGACTCTTCTCTTTTCAGGAGCATTACCAGTGACATCTGCGGATATCGACGTGTCCCCGTTCGGCCCTGTCGCCCCGGTGTGGGGGTGGCGGCGACCGGGTGCCGGCCGTGCCGTCCACGTGACGGCCGGCACCGAGTACCAGGCCACGACCGTGCAGGCCGCCGGCTTGTACCCGTTCACCGCCGGCAGCGGGGCTCCCCTGCTTGGCGTACCGATTGGCCGCCACCAGCTCTGGGGCGAGTCCGTGCTACTCGACCCGTTCGAGTGGCTCAACGCCGGCTTGATCACCAACACCGGCATCTTCGCACTCG
The DNA here is from genome assembly GCF_050936375.1 of Plantactinospora sp. CA-290183. Lineage (NCBI taxonomy): Bacteria > Bacillati > Actinomycetota > Actinomycetes > Micromonosporales > Micromonosporaceae > Plantactinospora > Plantactinospora sp. CA-290183. The sequence continues at coordinate 198,374 of NZ_JBNJMX010000005.1, forward strand.
GCCAGCCGGGTGCGGGCAAGTCTGCCTTGGCCAAGCGGCTGGTCATAGGGATGGCCGCTACGGGCAGCCAGACCTTGATCTTGGGTGATACCAAGCCGGACTACACCCGGGTCGTGCAGCACCTCGACGGCCAGGTCATTCGCGTCGGCAGAGGACTGGACCGGATCAATCCTCTCGACGCCGGTCCGCTCGGCGCGGTGCTCTCGCGGATGAGCGGCCCGGACGCCGAGCAGCTCCGCCTAGAGGTGCGCGGCCGGCGTCTCACCCTGCTCATCGCCCTGTGCACCCTGGTCCGCGACGGCGGCCGGGTCAACAACACTGAGGAGGTCGTCCTCGGCAGGGTGGTCGACCTGCTCGCCGCGCGCCGGACCGGCGACCCGGTGATCCCCGACGTGCTCACGGTGCTCGATCAAGGACCGGACACGATCCGCGCCGCCGCGCGAGCCACCTCTCTGGCCGACTACCGCCGCCGGATCGACGATCTTGTCGCCACCCTCCGACTGTTGTGCGAGGGCACCCTCGCCGGGGTCTTCGACTCCGCCACATCCACCCCCATCGACCTGTCCGCCAAGGCCGTCAGCATCGACATCTCCCGCGTGGCCGCCGCAGGCGACAAGCTTGTCGCCGCCGCGATGCTGTCCACCTGGAGCTACGGCTACGCGGTCATCGACGCCGCGGCCGTACTCGCCGACCAGGGCCTCGCGCCCCGGCGCCGTCACCTAGCGGTGATGGACGAGCTGTGGCGAGCGCTACGGGGGGCACCCGGACTGATCGAACCCGCTGACGCGCTTACCCGGCTATCCCGCAACCTCGGCGTCGCGCAGATCATGCTCACCCACTCTCTTGACGATCTCGACGCTCTCGCCAGCGACGAGGACCGGGCCAAGGGGCGCGGCATGGCCGAGCGGTGCGCGATCAAGATCCTGGCCGCGCTGCCCGGCCGGGAGCTGGACCGGATCGGCCAGATGGTCCGTCTCTCGGGGCCCGAACGGGACATGGTCGCGTCCTGGGCCGCCCCGGAGGCCCTGGTGCCCGGCGCGACTCATCCCGGCCGCGGCAAGTACCTCGTCAAGACCGGCGAGAGGGCAGGGCTTCCCGTCGCCCTGCACCTGGTCGGCGACGAGGTGTCGCTCTACGACACCGACGCGGCCGTGCGGGCGGGTGCCCGGTGAACGGCATCCGCAACCAGCAGCCGATCTACCCGCGCGGCAGCGCCGGCGGATACCCCCTAACGCCGTGGCTCATCCTGGGTGCCTGCTCCACCGCCATGGCGTTGACCTGGTTGGCATGGCTCGCCGGCCGCCTCGCCGCCGTAGCGTCCGGACGTCCGTGGGACACCGGCCCACCTTTCGGCTGGGACTTCACCGGACGGCTGCTTGATCGGGACTGGCAGCAGTTGTGGCCCGGCGTTGCGCCGCGCCTGGTAGCGCTCACCTACGCGCTGCTGCTCACCGTAACGTTCCTTCCCGGCTTCTGGGGCTGGGTCTGGTGGCAGGCCCGCCGACCGCAGGCCGGAGACCCGCTGCCGTCCCTCGCCCACGCCCGCGACGTCGACGAGCTCATCGGTTCCACCGCGCTACGGCGGGCACAACGGCTGCGGCCGAGCCTCGCTGGACTCGCCCCGAGGCAGCTACCCGCCGCCGCAACCGGCATCGCGCTCGGACGGCTCGTCACCGATAGTCGCCGCCGCGGTCCGGTGCTCCGGTCAAGTTGGGAGGACGTAATCCTCGCCGTCATGGCGCCCCGGGCTGGCAAGACGACCAGCCTCGCCGTACCCCCGATCCTGGACGCGCCAGGGCCGGTCCTCGCCACGAGCAACCGTTCCGATTTGTGGGCGGCTACCGCCCGAGCCCGCGAGCGGGTCGGCCGAGTGTGGTCGTTCGACCCCCAGCGGGTCACCCGTCAACCCCAAACCTTCTGGTGGGACCCGCTCGCCACGATCAACGGCGTCGAGGACGCCGCCCGGCTCAGCGACCACTTCATCCAGGAGATCCGGGGCGTCGGCTCCTCTGATCCGTTCTGGCCGCTCGCCGCCGGTGACCTGCTCACCTGCCTCTTCCTCGCCGCCGCCAACTCCGACGGCACGCTCACCGACGTGCAAGCGTGGCTGTCCGACGTGACCAGCCGCGAGCCGGTCACGCTGCTACGCGCCGCCGGATACCCGCAGGCCGCCCGGTCCCTCGCCGGGCGCCAAGGTGGCGCCCCGGAAACCAGAGACGGTGTGTACGAGACCGCACGCACGGCCGCCCGGTGCCTGTCCGACCCGGAGATCATGGCCTGGGTCACCCCACCGACCGGCGCCATGGACCGGCTCGACGTGACGACGTTGCCCAGCTCCCGGGACACCCTCTACATGCTCAGCAAGGAGGGAGCAGGAGCCGCCGTTCCCCTGGTCGCCGCACTCACCGACGCCGTGTTCCGCACCGCGGTCGTACACGCCGAAGCCGCTGGTGGCCGCATCGATCCGCCCGTCTTAGCGATCTTGGATGAGGCTGCGAACATCTGCAAGATCAACGATCTTCCCCAGCTGTACAGCCACCTCGGCGGCAGGGCGATCATCCCTATCACCATCATCCAAAACATCGCCCAGGGCCAACGGGTGTGGGGCGAACGAGGCATGACCGCGCTGTGGAGCGCCGCCACGATCAAGCTCATCGGTGCCGGACTCGATGACGCCCGCCACGCCGAAGATGTCTCCCGACTCATCGGCGACCACGACGTCGCGATGACCTCGATCAACCGAGACGGCAACGGGCACACCAGCTACTCCACTAGCGCCCAACGGCGGCGAATCCTCGAACCAGGCGACCTGCGTGCCCTCAAGCGTGGTCGGGCGATCCTGCTGGCGACCGGCGCCCGAGCAGCCATGATCGACCTGATGCCGTGGTACAGCGGCGACCACGCCGATACCATCGGCGCCGACACCACCGCCAGCGTCGAGGCCATCACCCGGCTCGCCCGTGCCGACCTTGCCGCCAGCCGCCATGACGCCGATCCGCCGAGTCTGCATTTCCCAGCCTCTGATGACCGCGAGGGCCTGTCATGAGCGGGCACCCCTCCCGGCTGCCGGCTGACCTGCGCTGGGTCGAAGCGATGCTCGCCGATCTACAGCGGCAAATCGACCAGCTCGCCGGTGAGCTGCGGCCCCTCTCCCATGTCGTGCACGCCCTCACGTCGCTCAAAGGGGTACCAGCGGCAAACAGCGTTGTTCCGCCGCTCGGGTCGGAGGAGGCCCAGGATGGCCAGTGACCGACCGGCCGCACCGCCGGAACGCCTGTACGCGGTCAACACCGCCGCAGCCCAGTTCTACGCCGACCGGCTGAACACCTCACGCAAGGCGGGCCGCTACCTGCACAGTCACGGCATCAGTGGTGCGGCGGACCCAACGGGGCCGTGGCAGGTGGGCTACGCGCCGGGACGGTGGACCGAACTGGCCGGCCACCTCCAGGCGGCGGGGTTCAGCGAAGAGGAGGTGACCAGCGCTGGCCTGGGGTTCATCCACAGCAGGAGTGGGCACCTACTGGACCGCTTCCGCGACCGGCTCATATTTCCCGTCACCGACGCGCACAACCGCGTTGTGGGCTTCACTGCCCGCGACCTGACCGGACGAGCCGAGGCCAAGTGGATCAACACCCCGGAAACGCCCATCTACCAGAAGCGCCTGCTGCTCTACGGCCTCGGGCAACAGCTCACAAACCGGCCCGCCGGCGTTGGCAACCCGGTCGTGTTCGTCGTCGAGGGCGCCGCCGACGTACTCGCGATGCACCGCATGGCCGCCGCACACGCTGCCATCCCCAAGACGCCGCCGGTGTACGCGGTCGCTCCGTGCGGCACCAACCTCACACGCGAACAGCTCGACCTGATCCAACAGACCCTGCCTGGTGCCCACCTGATCCTGTCCTTCGACGGCGACGACGCCGGACGCCGGGCCGCCGACCGGGTGTACCGGGTTGCGTCCCGGTGGCCCGGCCAGGTCTCCGGAGTACGCCTCCCCAAGGGGCAGGACCCGGCCGACGTGCTTGCCACCATGGACCCAATCTTTGCGATGAGTGAGATCGTCGGCGCCGTTCAGCCTCTTGCCCAGCTACAGATGACCAACACGATCAGCCGGCTGTTCGACACCAAGCGAATCACCGATCCGGTTCGGTTCGTGGAGGATCGGCTCACTGCCTACCGAGCGGTTGCAGAGCTGTTCGTCGACGCCCCGCACGCCACCCGCGAGATGGCCGAGGCCGCCGCTGAGCAGCTCGGCCTGGACTCCACCGACGTGGTACGCGGCGTGTTCGAGGCGTGGCAGGCCCGCACGGGCGCCCCTGGTGGCACCGACCCGCCTCCCGACGCAGCGCCGGCCCCACCGCATCCCGAGGCGCGGCCCATCCCGCCCGTCGACCGCCCAACACCCTCCAGCGCACGCCGACAGGAGGAGACGCGCACGACGGTGTCCGGCGCGGCCCGCAGCGTGGGTGGCCGGATCGTCGACACCACCGCTGTGATCACACGCCACGCCTCGGACAGCGGCATCACCGTCTGGGCCCTCGCCGATGGCATCGGCCGCCATGCTCAGGCAGCGACCGCCGCACAGATGGCCGTCGACATCGCCGCTACGGTCACCTTGCGCTCCAACCCCGCAGCCGGTCTGCACGCCGCGCGGGCCGCCATCAACGCCTTCTACGGCGGCGTCCATGCCAGCCAGGCGGGCGACGCCTCCCTGCTCGTCGTCGCGGCACACCCGGCCGAGGGGAACCGCCACGGCGTACGGTGGGAGGTCGCCTGGGCCGGGGACTGCCGCGCCTACACCATTCGCGCCGGACAGCTCGCCCAGATCACTGCCGATCACACCGTCGGTCGGCAGCGCCGCGACCAGGCGGAGAGCAGGGCGTTGGGCAGCATCGCCGACCTGCTCCTCACGTCTAGTGTCCGCGCTGGTGACATCAGCGTGTGCCCGCTCGACGAGGGTCCGCTTCTGCTATGCAACAGCACCCTGCACCGCGCTGTCCCCGAGGATCGTCTTGCGGCCGAGCTAGCGGGGATGAGCGATGCCCAAGCCACCGCAGACCGGCTCGTGAGCGCGGTCGGACAGCAAGGGGTCGGGAGTGCGGCAGTGCTACTCATCCACGCTCGATCCGCCCCGCCAGCCCGAGTCACCAGTACCGGAACCGTGGCACGAGCGGCGGTGGTGGCTTCGGGATCTGCGGCGGCCCTGGCGAAAATCTCCTTCACTCGCCCAGGGGCAGTTCCGGCGACGGCACCGCCAGCGGAGGCCGGAATGGGGAGACAAAGCCGCCCGTCCGCCGGCCGCCGCCGGTGACCACAGTTCTGCGACGGGGTAGCGCAGGCCCGGCAAGTTTCGTGGAGAAGCTGGGCCAGGAAACGGCAGCGGTCCCCCAGGCAGATGCCATGGGGGACCCCTGGAAGTCGGTGCCTCCGGCATCGTAGCCGCATCTCGCAGCGTGAGATGCGGCCAAAGGAGCTGGATGATCTGTCCGGTTGCGCCCCCACAAGTCCCTTGGTCTCTGACAGCTTACGAAGAGGAGCCGAGGAGTTCCCGTAGACGATCCGCTACCTGACTTACTCGTTCATGACTTCGTTCGTGAGAGCGGGGAGCAGATGTTCGCGACTTTTGGGTCCTGCGTCGACCGTCTTCCTTGGTCACTGTCGGTAACTTTAGGCGCTACGTCGCGTTGGGTTGGCGGGTTCCGGGAGGCCGCACCGGGTCACGCTGATCCGTCACGCCTCCATTTCGGACAGGGTCTTGGCCACGAGGTCGGCGACCTGCGCCGGATGCGCGTACCAGCAGTACAAGCCGAACGGAATCGGCTTCCAGCTCGACCCGTTTCCGGTCGGGAAGCACAGGTCCCAACTGCTCTCGCTGCTCAGCACCAGGTGCCGGTCCCCGCTTAGCTCCCACACCGTTTCAGAACCGGAGACTTGCACTGCGGTGACCTCGATTCCACGGGCGCGCAGTTGCTCGATCACTCCGGCGACCAGCGTGTCCATATCGAGGGCCGGGCTACGGTCTCCCGGCACGACCGTGTCGCGCAACGGTACGCCGGCCGCTCGCAGCAGGTCCGCAGTTCTGTCCAGCTCTGCGCGGGCGGCGGCCGGTTCCTCGTCGAGTTCGCCGCGCTGGTGTGCGGCGTCCAGCCACACGCCAAGACCTTCCGCGACCCCGGCCAGGGCCTCGATGTGCTGGGCTAGAGCTGCCAGCATCGCCTCGACGTCCCGGGTAGTCCGCAGCGTGTATGGCTCTCGCAGTACCTCGCCCAACGTTCCGGCCTTTTCCGCCAGGTAGCGAGCACTGCCCACGGCATACAAGGCGGTGGTGGTCCCCGGTTCGCGGTCCAGCCCCTCCAGGTGCTCGTTGTCGTGGCGATCCTCTTCATAGATCCGTTCGTAGTCGTTCTCGACGCTCAACACGTACTCGCCGCGGTAGTGCACCGGCACCCCCGCGATGGTCTCGGTCTCGGTCTCGTTATCGGTCATCCTGGTTCCTCTCGTACGCGCCGCCGACCTGCCGGACAGCAGCAAGGTACGCGCCTGGTGTTCCGCCTCGACGGAAGCCCGGGTCCGGCGCGTGGGGATCCAGATCCGGTACCTGGGACGCTCGGCGCTCAGTGTCCCCGCTGAGACCGGTCGCGCTGACTCGAACCCGGGAGGAACGGTCGGGCCGTCTGATGGATACTGGCTTCTGTGTAGTTCTTGGGCTCCGGTCCAGCAGTGGCCGCGAAGGCAAGCTTGGCCAGGCGCGGCGCCGCGCGGGTTAGATGCGGTGGCGCCGAGGCGAGTGCGGATGAGCCTACGTAGGAGAGCGCTGATCTCAACCGGTAGACCTGCTCGTCGTCTGGACGTGCGACGCGCCACCGTGCGACGGCGTGATACACCAGCGACCTGGGCGCGCGCTCAAGTTCCCGGCTGCCGACGACAAAGAAGTGGCCGTGACGAGCCGCGCTCTGGGTTGCTGTGCTGAGGACTTCTGCCAGGGATGGCAGCGCCGCGGCGAGCTTGTCGATCGCTTCGAGTCGGGAGCCATAGCTTCTGAGCTGGGCGGGGCGCGGTGGCCCGGGGCGGACCCAGCTTGTAACCAGGTCAAGCTCACGGGCTATCTGTGTGGCCGGGCCGTGTGGTGGTGTGCCGTGCAGCTGACCGGCGGCGTGAGCCGCAGCGCTCCAGGAACGCCAGTCCGCTCCGCGAGCGTTGGGTGTCGCGAGCGCGCTGATCGCGAGGGCCGCTCGGGTCGCCTTGGCCAGGTGAGCGGCGCGCACCTCGCCAGGATTGCGGTGCATCCAGTCCCGCGCGGCGACTAATGAACGTCGCGCCGTCGCGCCATTTCTGATGGCCCGTACGCCTGCCGGTATCGGCGGCGGCTCCAATAGGTGCAGCAGAGGTGGAGCGTCGCCCGCGTCCGACCTCACTTGGTCGATGACCTCGGGGAGGTAACCTTCGCTGGCCCAGCGTGCCTCATCTGCTACCGCCTCGTACACGCTGTACGCGAGTCGATGGCTGCTCGACAACCAATCAGGGAGCGCTGCGTCGACGGTCAGCATGTCGTGGGCCAGCGCGGCGATGTCGGCCAAGGCGGCTTTCTGCCCGGCGCCGGCACGAATCGCAACCCCCTCCGGAGTCAGCGGGTGTCTCGTCGGTGGCGCGTGGCCGGCCAGGATCTCCCCGGCCACCGCGACCGCCTCCCCCGCCGATTCCAGATGGCGTCCGACTCGGCAGATCGACGGCGTGGCTGGGACGGCCCGGTGGAGGCGAGCCGCCGCGGTGAGTCCCAGATACAGCCGTGTTGTGTGGTCCCCTGCCTGCATCCGCAAGGCAATGTCGATGGTGTCGCGGTCGACGTCGGCGCGAGCCGGTTGACCGCCGGCCACCAGTTCCAGGAGTCTGGCCAGCCGGAGGTAGACCCGGTACCGGGCGAAGACGGTCGCACCGACATCATCGAGGGTGACGGCAGGATCGGACTGTAGTCGTGCTTGGGAGTGGGTGAGTTCTTCGTGTGCCCGCGAGAGCCATTCTCCGTACGTCACGTCAGCACTCGCACCGCAGCGTTCAAGCGAGCGGCTGTCGCGGCATAGGCGAAGCGCCGCTGCGTTGGCAGTTCCGGCTGCGCGCTCGCCTCGTCGTAGCCCTGCGCGAGTACCGACACGAAGCGGACCAGGGCCTGCTGTGTCGGGGTTGACGTGATCGAAGGGCGCGTGGTGGTAACGGCGATTGGTGCCGGATCGGGGTACAGCTCGGCGAGCGCGGCGAGCAGTTCGAACCCGAGCAGCGCCCACTCCTGAGCCGGTACGCCCGGGGAGTCGAAGGCCAGACACGCCAGTCGTAGGCTGGCCTGCGCCTCGGTCTCGTCCTTGACTCCCCGGGCCTTCAGGCGGGTGGTCGCCTTCTGCAACGCAGTTGTGTAGTTCATCCCAGGATCCTTTCGAGGATGCGAAAGAGCGTCTACAGGGACAGCGATGTCTGTGGATAACCAGCGAAGCCCGTTGCCGACCGCCGCTGGCTGGCCATCGCGAGAGCCTGTCGGCGAATGCCTCGGCACTGCTGCCACTCCCCTCACCCGTCAGGGGGCACGGCTCGGCGATCACGGGCTGGAGCTCAGTGTGTCCGGCTGCGCGATCGTCGGTGGCCCCGCGCTCCCGGAGTTGGTTCTGAGGCGGATCAGGTAAAGCAAGAACCGTTGTCGCAAAGGCCGCCAGTGTCAGCATCGAGCCCTGGCAACGTTTGTTGCGCTGCAGGGATTGCGTCGGCAAGAGGACGGTCGTACCGGGAGAGCCAGACCGGGTCCTTGCCGAGTGCGCGCCGCCTGGCGTTCAGTATGACTTCTAGTTCGCAGGCCGAACGAAAAAGCCTCGGTCGGTCACGGCGCATCTCTCCCCAGCGGCGGGGTGGTTTCAGAGGACAAAACCAGCACGCCGACTTGGGGGGAATCGGGAGTTCCGCGGCGGCGATGATGCGTGCGCAGTCGTGGCGACGCAGTGGCGGATCGTGGTCCAGGAGGGGGTACACCGGTATCTCGTACGGCATGGCCCTGCGCCTGTTGACACGTTCGATCTCGTCGAGGCTAATCCCGATGCCAACGGTCGCTGGCTTGTCGCGGTTGGCGCCATGCTGCTTCAACCATTTGCCAAGAACTCTGATCTTGAAGTCGGAGGTGCAGCTTCGAGTGCCAGGTGCGCCGTTGGACATGCGAACCGGGATAGGCAGGCTGCGAGATCCAGCTCGGGTGAGTCGCCCCCACAAGGTTTCGACGGTGCCGTCGCGGCGGGTGCGGTGCAGTTCGTGTAGCTCGATGCCGTGGGCTGTCGCGTACGGCTTGGCGTACCGCTGGAGATACTCCAAAGTGGCCGGGTCCTCGGAGTCATTGCCGGTGTTCGCGAAGAGGAATACGGGAAAGTTGATCCTGCCGGTCGCGGCGAGGACCAGGAGCGCCGTCGACTGGACACCGCCGCCGTAAGCGATCACCCGAGCCGGGTTTGTCATCACTCCCACCAGCCTTGGGGGGCAGGTTCGGCGGTCGCCGGCTGGAGTTCGGTGTGGCGGGCGGCGCGATCGTCGTCCGCGGCCCGGCACTGTCGGAAGGGTCCGTCGTCGCCGAGCAGTTCGTGGATGTGCCGGTCGACTTCGGCCGACCAGCCCGACATGCCGGTCGCTGCGAGACGGCTGACTTCCCAGGAGCGCCAGAGCAGTTCGAGGCGCCAGATCGCCTCTGCGTGACGCCACCACTGTGGGCACCAGTGCCAACGTTGCCCGTCGACGCGCCACGCGAACATCGGTAGGAACAGGCCGACGACCCAGGCTTCGACGGTCGGGAACCTCAAGGCGGGTGGCGCGTCGGTGGCGGTGGGTGCCTGGTCGTCCAGACGCTGAGTGAGTTCAGCGACCTGGTTCTGCAAGGCGGCGACCATACGGGTTAGGTCCTCGTCACGGCGGCTAGTCACCGGGTTCTCCTCTGTGCGGAGTGTGCTGTTGGGGTAGGGGCTGGCATGGCGGTCGGGTGGGCGGTGAGTGCACGCTGCGCGGGTTGGGCGAAGGACTCGCCGGCCAGCCGTGCCGGTTCGGCCGGCCCTGCGGCTGCGGCGTGGACGACGGCGTCGGCGGCGGCGAGATCACCAGCGTGGCCAGCTGCTGCGGCGCTGGCGCGGGCCTCCTGATGCTCATCAGCTCTTGTGGCGGGGTCGTCGTGCGCGCCGGCCGTGGTGGCCGCGGCACGCTGATCGGCCTCGGCCCGGTCGAGGAGAGTCTCGATATGGGCGAGTGACTGCGCGGACCAGCCGCTGTCTTCGAGGTTGTGCAGCAGTCGAGCCCGGCCGACCGGGTCCAAGGTTCCGGCGAGTCGCCTGATCTCTTGGTCGAGTTCTTCTCCGACTTGGGTGAGCGAGCCGGCGGTGGATGGTCGGCCGCTGTGGGGGCGGGCGGGGCCGAAACCGGACCAGACGTAGCGGGCCGCCTCCGCCATCGCTTCCTGGCGTGACAGTCCCGCGTCGCGTCCCAGGTGGTAGAAGTCGATCAGGCTCGGGGCCCGGCGACGGAGCTCTTCTTCGGCGGCGGCCAGCACGGCGCCGTCGGTGGGGTTGCTGTCGGCGTTTTGGGCGGCCTGTCCCCAGTGCCGCGCCACCTCCACAAAGGGCAGATCCGCGAGGTAGTCGCGCAGCCCCTCCTCGTCCCCCGCGAGGCGGGACCACTCTCGCTTCCGTCGAGACGCCTCCGCCGCAGCGAGCCGTTCGGCTTTCCGATTCGCCTTCCGATCGTCCTGCTCCTGGCGAGCCTGGTCGCGCAGCTCCTGTTCGGCTCGGTTGGCTTTGGCTCGGGCGTTCTCTGCGGCCAGCCGCGATCCGGCCTCGACGAGTACACCGAAGGCCATGAGTCGTTCCATCGCACGCTGGGTGCCCTCGCTCCAGGGATCGTGATGTTCAGGTTCCATATCGTCGACGCTGCGGGATGCGGGTTTCCGGCGGCGCTACCGGGAGCGGCTACGGGTGGGCCGTGCGGTGGGCCGTCGCGGGGCTATGGCTAGCGGCTGCTCGGATGCCGGCGCTGCGGGCGGCCACCGGTGGACGGCGGCCGTCGAGTGCAGGTGGGCCGCGGCGGTGGAGGCCGCGGCGGCTTGGCTACGGCGTTGCTGGGCTTGTCGGATGGTGGCGAGGTTGTCGGCGAAGCCGGCCAGCAGGTAGACCAGTTGGACGGCGGCGATGCCGTCGCGGCCGTTGCTGAGCTGTCCCATGAGCCCTACCAGCCGGGCGAGGGAGCGCAGGTGCACGGCGCGGGCGTCCGGAGCGGAGGGTGGGGTTCGACGCCGGTCACCGATCGCGTGACGGAGTAGTTCTGCGGTGTCGGCCAGGCGCTGTGCCTGCGGTTCCGAAACCGCCGTCGCAGTGGCGGTCAGGACGTCAGCTACGGCGTGGGCTGCCTGTGCGGACAGCGGTTGCGACGGCTGGGTGAGGTCGTTGGTGGCGCTCGTGACCGCGTCTGCCGTCTCCTGCCACAGGTGCTCGCGCTGCTCTGGCGTGGTGGGCACGGGGGCTTCAGAGGGGCGGGGTGCCTGGGCCCAGCGGATACGCAGGTGCGTCAGGGTCAGGTCGGGGGCGAGCTGACCGCCGCCGAACCAGCGCAGTTGGTCGCCGCGGGGCGGGGCGGGGTGGCTGACGGCGTAGCCGGTGACGCTGTTGTCGGCGCGGCTGCGCCGTAGTCGCACCCGCAGCCCGGCTGCCCGCAGCCGGCGTATGAAGTCGTCCTCGTCGGTGGCGACGACGGCTGCTGCTCGGACCTGGCGCCGCAGCCGGTCACGGGCCGAGGGGGGCGTAGAGCGTCGTGTCGGTGCGTCGTGCGGAGTGCCTGGCGTTGTCGCGCCTGGCTCCGGCGAAGGCGGTGCGAGCCCGAGTCGGCGCTCAATGCTGCGGATGGCGTACGCGCAGCGGTGCCGATCGTCGCTGGCCGGTTCGGTCCGGCCGTCCTGGCGGACAAGGGTGGCGACGATGTCGACCCGTGCGTGTCCGTGCGCTACAGCGATCCACCGCACCGCGTTGCGGTCGCCGTGTGGCGCCAGGCCGGCTTCGTCGAGGAGATCCCTGACCGCGGCGGCCCACTCCCGGTGGGTGAGCCGCCGTTCGGCGGGGTCGAGTTCGAGGGTGCAGCGCCAGACCGGCCGGGCCGGGCCGGCGGCGCCCGCCCTCATCGGTTCGGTGAGCATCGTGGCCAGGTGTGCGGTGTCGTAGCCGCCCGGTCTGGACGCTGGTTCCAGGTCTGCCAGTTCGCCGTGGCCGTCCCAGGCGGCGACCAACCGGGGTGCCGGATCGGTCACGTCGCGGGCGGCGTACGCGCGGCGGATCGCGGCGCCCACGAGGGTGCCGCGGGCGTGCACTCGGGTGATCATCGAAGGATCCCGGTCGGCGGGGCTAGTCGACGTCGAGGAGCTTGAGCAGGGCCGGGATGCTGACGAGGTAGCGGCGACCGATGCGGAGGATCTTCACCGGGAACTCGTTGGTCTTGGCCAGCTCGTACGCCTTGGTTCGGCCGATGCCGAGGATCTCCCCGGCGGTTTCGATGTCGGTGGTCATGCCGAGGGCGCGCACGGCCTGTTCGGTCCAGACCTGGGACTGGGGCGTGGTCGCGGTACTGGTCGTCATCGGTCCTCCCGCTGTTGTCTGGTGCCGACCTTGGGGTCTGCGACAACAGCGACGGTGCCGATGACGGGGTGGCGCCAGGGCTACCCCTGCGATGTCCTGAGCTAGGCGTAGCGCAGCCGGATCAGGTGGCCGGTGACGACAACCAGCCGCAGTGCTACGGGTAGCTCGGGCTCATCCTCCGGCGCCCGGTTGCGCGTCCTGTTTCGGCCGGCCGGTGCTCGACGCGGATCCAGTGCGATTGTTGATCCAGCTTTCGACCCGGTGACGCTTCCAGGAGCGGATGATCCCGCGACGGCCTGGCTCCTCCAGATCCGGCTTGATCAAGTAACCGTCCCGACCTTCTTCCCAGGCCGGGGCGCTCTTCTCCACGTACTTGGACCAGGCTCCGTGGGTGACTCGGATCAGGGTGCGGAATTCCTTGGCGGTGATCAGCTCGTCCGGATCGCCCTCCAGACTGACCTGGTGCACCCTCGCCATGCGAGCGGTCCGCTTGACTTGGAAGTAGGAGGCGTTGAACGCGTCGAGATCGTCAAGCGCGTACCACTCCTGGCCGTCAACCACGTCGACGGGCTCCCGCCAGCCGGTGGTAGGGCGTTGCTTGGGTGAGGCGACCAGGTTGATGGTGTGCAGGCTCCGGTCGAGGTATTCAGCAGCTCCGCGTCGGTTGGTGCAGGGGCGCCCGTTGATCACCCGTAGCTCCACGCGTCCCCCTGCGTTCACGTCCCGCTGTGCCCCGGCGTCGCCCGCCAGGCAGCCGTTTCCGCTTCCGCTCGCCGCAGCCGGGCGGCTCCGGTCGCGGGTGAGGGTCACTGTACCGGCAGCAACGTCACCGGTTGCTTCCGCTGCTTCCGGAAGCACCACGTCAATCCGCATCATGAACCGTCCTCCGCGCACGTGGCCAGGTGTAATAAGCATCCGCAGGCATCTGGCGACGCTCTGGCGTCGGCCGGGCGGCGGATCGAGCGGGGCCAGCGGGGCTGTGCGGGCGGGCGATGGCATCGCGCTCGGTGTGAGTACGGGCAACGCCTCCCGGGAAGCCCGGGAGGCGTTGCCGAATCGGGGAGTGACGTGCAGGTCAGGTGCCGGCGGTGGCGAGTTCTCGCCGCGATGCCGCAGAGAGCACACTCCGGACCGTCCGGTCGGTGACGCCCGCCAAAGTCGCCAGATCCTGCTGCTTCGCCTTCGGGTGATCCCGGTGTGCTTCGAGCACCGCCAGGACGGTGGCAGGGCTGATCCGGTCGACCTGCGGTACCGGCCGCCCGTCGAACATCAGTGGCTCGCCCGCTGACGCGTTCGACGACGTCCGGCGACGGCGTGGCGACATCCGCTCCATGAGCCCGCGGATCTGCTCCTCCGCGGCCTCGCGGCGCTGCTGTTCGTCAGCGAGGGCACGCTCGGCGGTTGCCGTCCGCACCTCCAGGTCCCTCTGTACCCGCGCCTGCTCCCTGCCCTTGAGCCGGAAGTTGGCGACCTCCGTTTCCGCGAGTTCGCCGCGCCGGCGCCACTCCTGAGCTTCCGCTTCCGCCTGCCCCCGGCCCCGGGCCGCCTGCTCCGCTTCCGCTCGCGCAGTCGCTGCTGCTTCCTCGGCCGCCGCCCGCAGGGCCGCTTCGTGCTCCGCCCGCCGCGTCGCTCGTTGCGCCTCCTCAGCTGCTTCCGCTCGCCGCGCTGCTTCCGCTTCCGCTGCCTGCCGAGCCGCCCGGGTTTCCGCTTCCGCCTGAGCGAGACGCGTCGCTTCTGCATGCAGCCGCGCTTCCGCTTCCGTCAGCGCCACGCGGGCCAGGCGGGCATCCTCCTGCGCCGCTTCCATCTCTTTGCGCGCCGGCCCGGGTAGCGCCAGTGACGGTACCGAGGTGCCGGTCTGGGCAAGGTGCAGCAGCAGCGTCAGGGCCTTGCCGGTTTCCCCCGCACGGGCAGCTTTGCGGGCGGCGGTGCGCGCCTGCTTCCGGACGTCTGCCGCGAGCGCCTCCCGCCGTTCCCGGTCGCGCTCGACGGCGGCGAGCCGGCGGCGCTCACGGCGAGCGGCTTCGGCACGAGCGACCAGCGCAGCCGCGCCGGGGCTCAGCCGGTCCAGCACGTCCAACCGCCAGGCGGTGAAGGTCGAGCGGGGGGCCACCAGCCACCGCCGCCATCCGAACCGCTCTGGTGGTGGCGGCAGCATGCCCCGGTCGCGCAGCGTCGGCCTGTGCTTGGCTCCGCTGCGGACCTCGTAGACGATGATGCCGAGCGCCGAGAGGAACGACAGCCCGACCGCCTTGACCGGGTCGGTGTGGTGGCCGATGGCGTTGATCGCGACCGCCGCCGCCGTGCATATCCAGATCAGCGCCCGCGCTGCGAGCGCCCGCTCCCCAGCGAGGCGCTGCTGCTGTGCGGTCAGGGCCATCGCCAGGCCCGTGCCCTCGATGGCGACCGCCGCCACGACGCCGATCGGCGTGGGCAGACCGTTGATCCTGGCAGCATCGACCTGCCCATACACGGCGCCCGCTACGGCGAGGCCGTAGATCACGCCGGAGTAGACCGAGGCGGCGTTGGCCCGTACGTACTCGACGCGACGCGCGTACCAGGCCGCCGTGTCCTGCCGGCGGGTCTGCCGCCGCTTCCGCCTCGCCTCGCGCTGGTTCTCGCGCTCCTTCCGGCGACGCTCGGCGCGGTCAGCCTTTTGCCGATCGCGCTGGTCATCCAGGCGCAGCCGCCCCTCCTGCTCGCGCAGGCGCCGCTCCACCGCCGCGTCCTCGTCGGCGATCCGCTGCTCGCCGGTCAGCCGCGTCCGTTCGGCGGTCGCCAGCTCACGGGCGACTCGCCGGTCGGTCCGGGCCAGGTTGGTCAGGTCGGTGCTCATCGCGCCACCGGGCCTTCCAGCACTCCCCGCGCCGGCACCTGGTGAATCGGGGGCCGAGGGAACGGCGGTGTCGAAGCCGTAAGGTCTGTCATGGGTCGGACCTCCGTTGTCCGATCAAGGTCCCGGCCGGTGGGTTGCCTCCACCGGCCGGAACCGCTGCGTTTACGGGCCGAATGGGGCACCAACGGTGGGTGATCATCCGGCTTATCGTGGGAGCTACGGGTTATCGGCAGCGCTACGGGTAACGCGCCTGGTGTACGGTGCTCGGATTTCCCTTCCCAGCCGGGGGGCGGCGGGCCGCCCTGACCGCACGCTCCGCTTGGTGCCGCTCAGCGCGCCTGCGGCTGGCCGGGCGAGGGGCGGGTCGGCGCGGCGAACGCCTTGACGCAGTAGCCGGAGCAGTGCTCCCTCCAGGTGGTGTCGTCGGCGTCATCGGCATAGAGCAGGTGACCGGCGGCCCGGCGGGTGCCGAGTCGATACCCGGCGGCGCGAAGCCGGGTGGCGGCGTCGGCGCGGCTGATGACGCACCAGCCCTCCGCGCGCAACACAACCTCCACCTCGGCCGTCGTCCGCTGGGCGAAGGGATGCCCGGCCGGCAGCGGTACCGGCGTGGTCGCCTCCAGCAAGCTGAACCCGCGGGCCGGGACCGGGCCGTTGTCGTGGTGGGGACGGATGACGATCAGGCCGGCGGCCCCGGTCGGCAGGTGCAGCCACACCTCACCGAGGTCGGCGGCAGCGAGCGGGTCACCAGGCCAACCGCCGAGGCGGCCGGCGCGGCGGCCGGCCCCGTCGAGGTGGCTCGTCACGCGCGTTGTCATGAGGTCTCCCGAGGACTTGGCGTCGGGCAGTACCGCCCGACGTGACTTGTAATGATACCGCACTTAGTTGAGGTTGCCGCCCGGGTCATCGAAAAGCGTGAGCTGGTCGGGGTGCGGAGCGTGGGGACGGGAGCGCCGGGCCGATGTTCTATGCCGGCCGCTCAGCGACGTCAGGGGCGGGACTGACGGCAGGTCGACCAGCGGTGTCGGCGGCGCGAACGTAGCGCGTGCGGCGTACCGCAGGGCGTCCATCACCTCCTCTCGGTAGGCCAAGGCGTAGCGGAAGCAGTTACGGCAGTCGGTAGGAACTCGGCAGCCGGTCGCAGGGTCCGGACGGCTCAGATGGGTGCAACCGGGCAGGCGGATGCGCTCTCTTCGGGCCGTGGCCGACCAGGCTTGGCTGTCGGAGCTGGCCAGCAGCGGGCCGACGAGCCGTAGCGCGTTGATGCTCACGCCGAATCCGTGCATCCGCATGTCCAGCGGCGTGAGGGTACCCAGGACGCGGGCCACCTCACGCTGGGAGCCACGCCGGCACAGGCTGCCGACACCAACGCGCATGCCGGCCAGGTTCACCCCTGCGGCCTGGTACATGCGGTGGTGCTCGACGTACTCCCATGGATGCCACCCCTGCAACGTCGGCAGCCACGGGATGTGCGGGAACTGCTCGGCCAGGTAGAGGTAGTTGGTCAGGGTCGCTTCCTGGTGCTCCCGCACGGTGGCTCCGGTGCGGCGCAGGCACTGTGGTTCGCAGGGCCAGTCCTGGATGCCGACGGCATCGGGCGGTCCCACGTCCTCCTGGAAGCGGGTCCACATGGCCCCGTACTCGTCCGGGTGCGCGAACCAGGGGTGTCCCTCCGGATCGGCGCGCAGGATCAGTGCGGCGTAGGCGCCGGAGTCACCGGCCCACGGTGCCCCGTTCATCCGTACCGGAAAGTCGTCGCCGCGCCGCCGGTACCTGGACAGGGTGGTCGCCGAGAGGAACAGCGGCACGGGTGATTCGTTCAGCCGATGGGGATGCCCCACCCCGAGGTAGAAGGTGGTCCGGCGCGCGGCGTCGGGATGGGACTCGCTGATGGTCCAGGGAGTGACCGGCCCCCAGGGCGTGCCCACGCGTTCGGGGCCGAGGCCGAACCGGGCCGCGTGCGCGTCCCAGCGGGCGCGACGCTCCTGCGCCGTTTGTGGCGGTGGGGGCCACTGCGTCAGGTTCTGCTTTCCCAGGAACGCCAGCAGTTCCGCAGCTCGTCGCGGGGAGACGCCGGAGGCTGGGACGGTGACGCGGCGGATCGTGTCGACGGTCATGCCGGCGCTCCGGCCGGCGCGTCGAAGAGCGTGAGCTGCTCGGTCTCGGGCCGGAGGACGGGCACGACCTCGGCGAGAATGCGCCCCATGGTCAGGCGCAAGCTCTCCGCGTTCAGGTCCCCGCCGTAGAAGCGTCGCCCATCCTGGAGGGCTGCGATCGCGGTGGTGCCCGAGCCGAGGAACGGGTCCGCGACCAGATGGTCGAGGTCGGTGGTGGCCCGGATCACCCGGGACACCAGCGCCGGGTGCAGCGAGTTGTCGTAGCGCAGGAGGTTCCGGCGGCGCTGCTCGGGGATGTCGGTCCACAGGTCCGTGGCGTAGATCTGCCCGGTACGGCCTCGGGGCATCTCCGGCGGTAGGTGGAACACCCGGGCGGGGTCGGTGAGCGGTCCCTTGCACAGCAGCGTCACCCGGTGGTGTTGGTGGACGAAGCGGCGCCGGGTGTAGAGACCGAAGCTGCGCGCGACGGCGATCGAGTTAACGTAGGTGAGCCCCGCGTCTTCGGCCGTCACCTGGACCCGCGCTGCCTGCTGGGCGCCGGTGACCACAGCGAGGTAGCCGCCGGGGCGAAGCGCCGTGCTGGCCGCCCCGATCCACTCCGAGGTGAACGCGGCGTAGGCGGCCGGGTCAACGTCCACGTATCCCGGCATCACCTGGTCCTGGTTCCGGCCGTACGTGCGCCGGTAGGCAGAACGGTGGTCACCTCGTCCGAGCGCCCACGGCGGGTCCGCGACGATGAGGTCGATCGGCTCGGCCGCATCGCGCAGCACGGTGGCCGCCGCGCCGAGCACCAGCTCGATGTGCGACGGGTCGGCGGGCAGCCAAATCAGCAGCGCCCGGCGCGGCCGGGTGGTCGAGCCTTCGAGCAGCCAGACGGCTTTTCCGGTACCCGCCGGCCGGGCGCGGCCCTGCCGTTTGAAGGCGTGCAGCGCCGAGCGCAGTCGCCGCTTGTACTGGGCCTGACCATCCTGGATGGTCCGGCGGCCGTCCGCCCGGTCGGCCAGGCCCGCCTGCTCGGCCAGCCGGTACAGCTCGGGCAGGGTGTAGCAGCCACGCTCCAGGGTGCGCAGCAGGTCAGCTTCGGTCCGCAGCGGGGTCACAGGGTCACCGCCGGGTCCGTCGCGAGCGGGTACGGCAGTTCGACCAGGCCGATCGGGCAACGCCTGCGCCAGCCCCTGTCCCCCACCGGCCAGGCGAAGCGGTGGCAGCCGCGATGACGGACCCGCCGAGCGCCGATCCCGGCGAGGGCGAGTTCCAGCCACTCGCCGGGGGTCAGGTCCATGCCGGCCCGCGCGTACTCGGCCACCATCTCTGGCAACGGGCGGGCGCCCAGAGCCACGAGCCGAGCCCGGACACCCGACGCCCCGCGCTCCCCGGCGCGCACCTTCTGGCCCGCTCTGGCTGTCAGTACGGTGCCGTCCGGCAGGATCGTGATGGTCCTGGCGGTTCCCCGCCCCAGGTACCTTCCGCGAGTAACGCGGTACACGTGCCCGACGTGTCCGGGCATGAGGAGTTCGCCTGCTAGGATCCGGGGCATCGGGTCGGAGAAGGCGACGAGCCCGCGAATGCCCTGCTCGGCGGCGAGCCGAAACAGTTGGCCCAGGACCCAGCTCTCCGCGTTGGACGGCACCTCATCGAGCAGGATAAGGCGGCTGATCTCGGCAGCCCGGCCGGGTCCGAGGGTGGGGAACGGCTTGGTCAGCACGGCGGGGTGCATCGGCACGCCGAGCACAACCGCCCCGACCAGATGGTCGCCTTCGAGCAGCCCGAAGGACATCCGGGCGGCTGGAAAACTCCTGCTGTAGTGGTGCTCGGCGACGAATCGGCGGGCCGCAGCCTCCGGTACCGGTTCCAGCCGGTAGCGGCGCTGGTCGAAGCCACCCTCGTGCACCGGCCGCCAGGTGTGGTTACCGCCGCGCCACCGCTGGCAGAAGGCAGGGTCGAACAGGGAGAGTTGTTCAAGCATGGTGTGCCCCCGTTGATCTGTTCGAGGGGTGTGAGCGGGCGGGTCGCCGCCCCTGGGCAGGTCGACCTGGGCGCCATTGGCGTCGCTGGTCGCCGGTTCCTCCGGCCACCGCTAGGCGGCGGCCGGAGAGCCGCGCGGCTGGCTACGCCTCGGGGGCGGCCAGGGTGCCGGGGTTGGCGTCGGTGGCCGGCAGCGGTGACTCACCGCATGCCCGCAGCTCGACCGTGGACAGCTCGTACCCGTTGGCTTCGAGATAGCGCAGGTAGCGGGTGGTGCTGTCGCTGACGGTGCGCCACGAGTTGCGGCTCGTCGCCTCTTCGTACGCGGCGAGCAGCAGGCCCAGCGCGATCATCTGGGCGCGCTCGTCGCTGGCCTTGCCGACGAGTTCGACCATCGCCGGGGCTCGCCGGCCGAGCGTGGGAGCCTGGTCCGGCAGGCCGAGCAGGTCATGGGCCAGCTGGTTGCCGCCGGTCAGCGCCGATGTGACGGCGTGGTCGGTACGGGCGAGGCTGCCGGCGATGAAGGCGGCGGCCGTCTTCGGCGCGGCCTTGCGAGCGAGGAACGTGCGCAGCCAGCTCCGGCGGACCGTCTCGGCGCTGTCCCACGCCTTGTTGGACTGGATCACGTCACGGCGCTGGGCGCGGGCTTCCTCCCGTTCGGTGTCAGTCATCTCCGTGACGGTCTTGCGTCCGCTGCCGGAGTCGTGCCCCCGCCAGCGCGGCGCGTGTCCGTGGGCGGCGAAGTCGGTGCACACGTACTCAGGCAGCCAGGCGCGGTACGGGCGCGCGGGTTCCGGGTCCTCAGCGTCCTCGTTTGCCTCGGCTGGGGTGTCGTCGCCCCACGGATCGTCCCCGTCGTCCTCGTCGGCATCGTCCTCGTCCGGGTGGACCCATTCGTCGTCGAGAAAGGCAGCGTGCCCCGGGCAGGAGGCGTGGTTGTCCTCGGTGAGTTGCTCCTCGCCGTGCTTCAGCTCCGACAGCCGCTTGACCTTCTCGTCGTTCCGCGACGGCCGGTCAACCACGGTGATCCCGGCGGCGGCGAGGGCTGCGGCGGCTTCGGCCTTCGCCGCCTCCTCCGCGCGGGCGTCACGCAACTTCTGCGCCTCGTGGTCGAATCCGCCGCGCTGAGCGGCGACCACGAGCCGCTTGACCGCCTCCGCGTCGTCCTCGAACTCCGCGACCACTGCGGCCTGGTCGATGCTCAGGAACTCCCACCGTTGGGTCGCGCCGCGGGCGAGCTTGCTGCGGGCCACGGTGAGCGCCTTGTCGACCACGGGCCGGCTCGTGGACATCCGCTTGGCGATCTCCCCGGCCGGGACACCGCACAGGGCGAGTTGGTCGTACGCGGCCACGCGCTCAGCGACGGTGAGGGGCTCGCGTTGGTCGTTCTCGTTCACCTGGTCGGTCAGCCGATCGGCCTCGTCCGGCTTGGGGACCACCATCACCCGCACCCACGGGCGCTGGGCTTGCACGGCCGCGAGGGTCCGGCGTTGCCCACGCAGCACCACGAGGCGGCCGTGGTCGTCGCGGTAGGCGACAACCGGCTCCAGGACGCCACGAGTGCGGACGTTCTCCACGTAGGTCTTGCGCAACCGTGGGTCCAGGCGCACGTTGGCGCCTACGACCAGGGTCGCGGGGTCGACACGAAGCAGTTCATCCTCGAACTGCTCGTCATCGAACTGCTCGTCTTCGACGGCGGTCGCGGTGGCCGTGGCCGTCATGGGAGCAGGGAGCGTCACGGTGAAGGTCCTTCCAAGGAGTGTGCGGGCAGCAGCGACTGCGACGGCAGCGGGCACGGTTGGCCCACCGCGTCGGCGGCGGTTGGTGAGGGGGTGGGAGGGCGATGAGCTGCGCTACGGGCCGCAGCGGCTACGCTGGCCCGTGCGAGCCGTCTGGCGGTACGCCGGGCTCGGGTTGTAGCGGCCTGGAGCCCCGGTGTCGGCCCGCGCGACGCAAGACCGCGCGGGCCGGCACCGCTACGCTCAGTCCAGCGAGATCTCCAGCTCGCACTGACCTATCAGTTGCTGGTGCATCCACGTGCGGATCCGATACCGGGCCATCCCGTCGGCGGCGGGTAGCTCGGCGGTCTCCACGTCGACCGGCACCAGCGCGTCGGCCATGCGGACGTACACCGCGACGAGGGCATCGCGCACGGCGGGGCCGTGCAGACGCCGGGTGATCTCCGCGTGGGCGACCGCCCACACGCCTCCGACGATGAGGCCGGCGTCTGGGCGCAGGGGGGTCAGGACGATGTAGGTCGCGGACTGGCGGGTGGGCATCACGTTCTCGGCCGGCGCAGGGTTCGAGTGCTCGGCGTCGCCGGATTCCTGGCCGGTCACTGCACACCGCCGGGGCGTTCGACCCTGGTCACGTTCTCGATCGACGGAAGGGCTTCCCACACCTGTCCGGTCCAGATCTGGTAGGTCTCGCCGTCGTTCAGGAGCCGCTTGTGATGAAGCGCCCGCACGATGGCAGCCCACCAGGTCGGGTCGGCCGGTGCAGCGGCGCCAAATGGGGGGCTTTTGACGCGGCCGTGGCCTTGCCCGGCGGGCTGGATCGGCGTGAGCAGGCGGACCGGCGTCAGGCCCCTCGTCAACACCTGACGCACGGCGTCGGCTGTCTCCTGCTCATCGATCAGGGCGTCCAACACGGTCTCGACGGTCACGGCCGCACCGGCCTCGTCGCGGCACTGCCCCACGAACTCCGCCAGGTCAAACGGCGTGGCCTCGACGGGCTCGAACCAGGTATCGGTGCCGTAGTCGTTGAGGATTCGGCCGGCAACCTGCTCATCGAGATACAGCACGGCGCTGTATCCCACCCTGGAGCCCCCGAGGTCGCGCTGCCGCAGGTCTCGCGCGCGCAAGCGTCCGTGCGGCGCCCGCAGCCCGGTGTGCGGCAGCACCATCATGCTGTCCGTCTCCGTACCCGTCGCCTTGGATGATGGTGCTGGTGGGGCGAGCAGGAAGGTCTGTCCGCCGGAAAGGTCCTGCACCGTGCCGGCGTCGGTGACGACGTTGTAGCGGGCGCGCCGACCGGAGAGGGCCTCCTTGTCGAGGACCGTCGCTGCGGTCGCGCCGGTCTTGACTCGGCTCGGGTGCCAGTCGCCCCGAGTGCGGGTCGATGCCTTGGCCGGGTCGTCGGTGATGAGGATCCGGTCACCGAGGACCAGGCCGGCGGTGGTCTTCTTGCCTTGAGCCGT
The DNA here is from genome assembly GCF_050936375.1 of Plantactinospora sp. CA-290183. Taxonomy (NCBI): domain Bacteria; kingdom Bacillati; phylum Actinomycetota; class Actinomycetes; order Micromonosporales; family Micromonosporaceae; genus Plantactinospora; species Plantactinospora sp. CA-290183. The sequence goes on from NZ_JBNJMX010000005.1 coordinate 221,114, forward strand.
CATGGACGATCCTTCTGTCTGGCGGTTGTCGGTGACGACGTGAGCCGGGTGGTAGCGACACCCGTAGGCCACACACGTCGGGAGGTCAGAGCCGTACGAGCGGCCGGTGGCAGCGGTTAACGGGCACCAAAGGCGACGGGTTTAGTCGCAGTCGGCCGGTGTGCCGCAGCGGCAAACGGCCTGCACAAGGGCCACCGCGTTGGCCTCTGCGAGGTGTTCGATCGCCGCGCGTGCGGAGCTGAACCGCAGATCCATCTCGCTGAGGTCGGGCGACCACACGTCGCCGGAGCCCAGATGCCATCCGCCGTCCGGTGAGCGGAGGGCCACCGCTAGGCACACGTCCCCATGCGCGCCGGCCCAGGCACGCACCTCGTCGGCGGAGTCCTCGTCGGCGCCGCCGCAGAACTGCCAGCGGAACAACACGGTTTCCTTGATCAGGTTCATCGTCACCCACTCCTTGTAATGATGCCGCATCTAGGACTGGCGCCGATCGGTGGTCGATACAGCCTCTCCCGGATCGACGCGAGCGGCTGTGCCGATCAGCCGAGCGATGCGCCCCGGCAGCATCTCCAACAGCCGTTCGATGTAGTTGGTCCAACCGGGTGTCGACTCGATGTGCGAACGACCGGCATTGATGAGCTGATACCAGGCGTAGCAGAGTTCGTAGGCGGCCACGGCAGCCCCCGAGCCGTGCGGACAACCAGATCGGGCCACAACCCAGGCCACAGCCCTTCCGCCGTTGGCTGTGAACAGGTTGGCATTCAGGGCAGAAGAGACGGCCGTGAAGCCGTTGATGTCCGGCACCACCAACTCGGGCACCGGGAGGCATTGGGCAGCAGCCGGGTGCACGGTCTCGATGGCAGCCGCGATCTCACGTCGAGCGTCCACCAGGATTGCGCGAATCACGTCGAAACGTTCCTCGGGAGCCGAAGCGCTACGGGGCACATGAACCTCCGGAAGGGGTCTGGATTCTGTCCGGAAGGATTCGATCTCCTTCCACTTGTAATGATACCGCATCAATGTCGAGGGCGGTAGCCTCCCAGGTCATCTGACCTGCAGAAACGGGGAACGACCACAGCTCCGTTGGCCACCACTGCACCCCTCGGCACCGACAGCCAAGTCGCCTCGGCAGCGCGACCCAAGATCGAGTTGTCGGACACCGCCGCCCTATCGGTGATTCGAGTCGGCCGCTGCTGCGCCGTCCCAGTCCGGAGCCCGGGTGCGTGGAGGGGCGGAGCAAGTTGTAGTACCGGTCACCGGATGTGCCGACCGAGCGCGGTCGGCACATCCGGCAACCGGTAGGAGCACTGACCCGGCGGGGTCAGTGAAGAGGGGAGCGCGGTGGGCACCGTAGCGCCGCTACGTCAGGCTTCCGGGCGGTCGACAGGACTGTTCAGCTGGATCGACAGCCTGTCGGCGTAGAAGCGCTCTGGATCGAGCACCAGGTCGAATCGCTGGTGAGACTCCAGGCGTTCAACGTCGGCCGGCCTACCGTGGCGCAACGCGGCGAAGTCTCCCTCGTCGAGCAGCACCAGCACGGCGTGCCGCACATCCTCTGGGTCACTGGCAGTTGCCGCGGCGAGGCGGTCAAGGCTGGAGGGCAGCGAGGTTTGCGCGATGGCGCCGTCCTCATCAAGGAACTGCCGCAGGACGGCTTGGGACAGCCGGGCGTACCGGGACTGCCAGCGCACACGGTCCTCGGCCGCCCGCTCCTCGGGCGTCATGGGAAGCGCTTCGGTCGGCAACGGTGGATCGGCAGCCAGGCGCAGCACGTCCTCATCGCCACGCGCCTCAGCCTGGACGAGACCTACGGCGACCATCAGGTCGAGCACCTGCTCTGCGGTACGGACTGGCGCGAGACCCATCCGCGTCGTCAGCACGTCGTACTCAGCGACCCGCGCCGCGCGCTCGGCAACCTCTTCCTCGAACGCCTGGACTGGATCATGATCTGGGTCATCGGGGTCGCGGTCATCGTCTGACGGCGGCGCCGCTGGCTCCCATGCAGGTGCCTCGGGAAGGCTCGCCACGAGCGTTTCGGGATCCTCGCCTCGGTCCAGATCTATACCAATGCGGCGAGCGTGCAGGATGTTCTGAGCAGCCAGGAGTTCACTCCGGGCGATCTCGGAGAACTGATTCAGGATCATCTCGAAATCAAGTGCCGCATGTGGCAGCCATCGGAACCAGCCCAGCTGGTACAGGACCGGTACCCGGATCGGCTCGTGCTCAAGGGACTCCAGCTCTGTCACCCCGGGATCGTAGCGTTCGGCTACACAGCGATACCCTCACGCACGACCTCGACCACGCCTGCGACCCTCTGGGAGGCTTCCGCCTTGCAGAGCGGAAGCCTTACATCGCATCGGATCAATTTCGACTGGTTCCGCTTCCGCCCTCGGCGGGACGGTCTGGCGGGTTCGCTTCCGGTTGTGGGCTCTTGCTTCCGCTGTGACGCACGACCGGAAGCGGAACCGGAACCAAGCCGGAACCGCTGCCCGTAGCGTCTCCGATAACCCCGCCGCCGCACGTTCGGACGCAGGAACGTACGAAGCGGAGGCGACGAGGGTGGACATCCGTACGCGAGCAGCGACCGGCGACACGTCAAGCCCACGTGGCGCTGACCGGCGTCACCAGTTCCCTGGCCGGCGGCAACGGATCAACCTCCGACTCGACGAGGCCGAACACGGCGACGTGGTGACAGCTGCTGCCCGCGCCGGGCTGACACCGACCGGCTTCTGCGCCGATGCCGCGTTGGCCGCCGCCAGGGGCAACACCGCACCTGGCGGCCTGATCGCCGGAACTGGCGTCACCCGAGCAGAGCTCGCCACCATGCAGCGGGAACTTTTCGCTGCTCGGACCGCCGTAACGCGCACCGGCACCAACCTCAATCAAGCCACCACGGCATTCAACGCCACCGGCGAGGCGCCCGTATGGCTCGACCACGCCGTCAGGCGGTGCGTGCAGGCGCTCGACAAACTCGACGCCCTCGTGGCCGACATCGACCGGCGGCTGCACTGATCCCCGCCATCCACCCCCGCGGCACGAATGTAGGCGGCCTACTCCGCTACCTGTTCGGCCCGGGGAAGGCTGAGGAACACGTCAACCCCCACCTCGTCGCTGCATGGTCCGGCCCCAGCCAACTACCGTCTCTGGAACCGCCGACCCAAGCATCCGGGCGCCACGACGTCCGGGCCTTGGCCCGCCTGCTCGAACAGCCGGTCCGCGCCGGCAAGAACCCTCCGCAGAAGTTCGTCTGGCACGCCTCCGTCCGCAACCACATCACCGACCGGATCCTCAGTGACAGCCAGTGGGCGCACATCGCCGCCGAGATGGTCGCCGCCGTCGGTATCGCCCCGCACGGCGACCCAGATGCCGTGCGATGGGTGGCGGTCCGCCACGCCGACGACCACATCCACATCGTGGCAACACTCGTCCGACAGGACGGCGAAGCCGTCTGGGCCTGGAACGAACGCCTCAAGGCCCAGACCGCCGCCCGCGACCTCGAACAACGCTACGGCCTGCACCAGGTCGGCCCGGTCGACCACACCAGCCACCGCCGACCTACCGCCGCCGAGCAGAACAAGTCCCACCGACAGGGCCAGCCAGAGATTCCCAGGGACAGGCTCCGCCGCGAGGTACGTGCCGCCGCAGCCGCAGCGGCCGACGAGAACGACTTCGTCGACCGCCTCCAATCGGCGGGTGTTCTCGTGCGGCTCCGGCACAGCACCGCCAACCCGGACGAGGTCACCGGCTACGCCGTCGGACTCCCCGACCACCACACAAGCACCGGCGACACCGTCTGGTACGGCGGCGGCCGGCTCGCCCCGGATCTCACCCTCCCCCAGCTCCGACGACGCTGGGGCTCAGGCTCCGGAACGATCTCGCACGGCAGCGCCCAGCACCCGGGGCGCCCAGGGGTCCAGCACCGGACGAACGCGTTCCGTCGGGCAACAGCAGCGGCGGACAAAGGCGCCCGTCACCTCACGGCTGACCGAATCGGCGACGAGGACGACATCGCATCCCTCGCCGAGGCCGCAGCCGACGTCCTAGCGTCCACGGCGCGGGCGTTCGAGGGCCGCAAAGGTGGGCACCTCACCGACGCCTCGGAAACCTTCGACCGGGCGGCACGCGAGCCACGCCGACGACGTCCCCGTTCCCTGCATCCTGCTGCGGGTCAGCTCCGGTCCATGTCTCGACTCATTTCAGCAGCAGGCCGGCTCACCAGCGAGCATGACACCGCCGCCGCGCTGCAACTGGTACTGCGCATGTCGATGATCGCGGACAACCTAGCCGCCATACGCGAGGCCCAGGACAGGCTTCACCAGGCCCGCGCCGCGCAACTCGCTGCTGAACGGCTGCGAAGGCTAGCCACCGCCTTGCGTTCTCAGGTCTCCCACCCGGCGGCCCACGCGTATACAAGCACCGTACGTCCGCCAGGAGGGCGGGCGGCACGAGGAATCAGTTGATCGGTCCGCAGACATAGGGGCATCGACGGAAGCACGGCAGGGGCGGAGCCCATTTGAGACTCCGCCCCGTCGTCCGTATCGCCTTGATTACTGGTGGGCAAGCCTTCCCAGGATCGTCTCTTCCATGATCTCAGCGGATCGTCGCTCCGACTCCGGTAGAACGTGGGTGTAGACCTCGTCCGTCATCCTCGCCCGCGCATGACCCAGCCGCTTCTGCATTGCGTGTCGCGGCACCCCATGATCGGCACCAACGGTCGCGGATGTGTGGCGCCCGTCGTGCAACACGATCACGGGTACACCTGCGGCAATGCAGAGAGCCCGGAAGCGGTCCGTAAAATACTTCGGGTGGTAAGGCGTGCCGTCTTCCTTACAAAAGACGTACCCGAGTTCCTTGTACAACAGACCAGCGTCGGCCATCTCCTTCTGCTGTCGGCGCTGGTGATCCGACAGCACTATGCCCAGCGCAGAGCCGAAGAGAATGGTCCTCTTGCTTTTGCCCTTCGGCGCCTTCTCGACGACACCGCCCTCGACTTCGCCCGACGCAACTGCGCGCTGCCAGTGGACATGAACGATCTTGCGCTCCAGGTCGATCTTCGGCCACTTCAACCCGGCCAGTTCTCCGCGGCGCATACCGGCCACGATGACGAGCACCCAGGCTGCGTAGAGCCGGTCACCGGCGACATACTCCAGAAATTGAGCACACTGCTTCGCCGTCCAAATCCCCTTACGGCCATACTCCTCGCGTTCGTCCGGGCGAGGCTGCCGGACGCCATCGATCACGACACCAAAGTCCTTGAGCGCCTTCATCAGTGTGCGGTGGACGTGCCTGACCGTCTCTGCGGATAGCCCTGTACCCTTCCTTCCCCCCTTCTTCAATAGATGACGATAGAAGTCATTGATGACTTGCTTGTCCAGGTCATACAGTCGCCGAGCACCCAGCCGTGGAATGATGTACTTCATGATCGCGTTGCGGTAGTTGCTCAACGTCGTCACCGCAACGTCTAGCTCGCGCTCTTCCAGCCACTTGACCAGTTCTGCGGCGACCGTCCCGTCTGCCGCCAACTCGGCTTGGCCGAACTGCTTGCGAGCCAAGTCCTCGGCCTTTAGCGCCTCCTTCTCCGTCTCGAACCCACGGACAAACTTCTGGTTACGCTTGCCGTCATCTCCGCGCGGCAGATCGATGACGTAGTACCAGGTGCTCCGCTTCGGATCTTGTCGGACGCTCATCGCACGCCCCCGTTCAGCGAGGCGTGGGCGTAGAAGCGTTCATCCGCAGTTGCCCGACGGGCGACGGCCCACCGGCCGTAGGCCGGCTCGTACGCGGCTAGACGGCTTGCCGGGACAATCGCGAATGCGACCGGTTGAGCGGTCCGCGATCGTCGGGTCTTAGGGTGGTTCATGGGTTGGACCTCCTGAGTCCAATCAAGGTCCCGGTCAGGTGGTGGAGCACGTGGCCGGGACCGCCTTCTATGCCTGGGCGCGACGATCCGGAGCGCGGTGATCTCACCGCGCTCATCGTGAGCGGCCAGGGTTATCGGGAGCGCTACGGCTGAGAGGGCCATCCCGCGTAGGTACCGCAGAAGCGGCGAGCGGAGGCGTTACGGGGGGACAGGTGGAAATCTGACCGCGCAGCGGCCCTTCTCATCGTCGACCCGCGTGGGGCCGTCGAGGTGCTACGCGTCGGGTACGACGGGGCGTCAGGAACTAGCCCTGTACCTGGATTACAGACCGCCACCTGTTCCTCCCGTGCTCACAGCCGAGCGCCATGGGAATCAGCGTAACGGATCATTGTGAGCACGACGGTGAGCACAAGATCGGAATCCATCGAACCAAGTCGATGGATTCCGATCTCCCACCTGCGGTGGAACAAGGTGGAGCCGAGGGGACTCGAACCCCTGACCCCCACACTGCCAGTGTGGTGCGCTACCAGCTGCGCCACGGCCCCTTGCCTGCCCGGTCTCCCGGGCACCCGCGCAATATTACACAGCTTCCCCGGGGCGGTCATCCGAGGGGGCACCGAGCCGGAAGATCAGTTGAGCGTCACGTCGGGGGGGAAGTGGGCGACCGCCGCCATGATCCCGCCCTGGCGGCGCAGCACCATCGGCCAGAGATCATCCGGGCGTTCCATGAAGGCGTCGCCGGGCAGCGCGTCCAGGACGAACCAGGAGCCGCGGGCGATCTCCTCTTCGACCTGGCCGGGAGACCAGCCTGAGTAGCCGGCGAAGACCCGGATCCCGCTGACCGCCTCCCGCAGCCGGTCGGGGTCGACGGAGAGGTCCACCGTGCCGACCGCGCCGGAGACCTGGTGGATGCCCTTCACCCGCTGGTGGGGCGTCCGCATCCGGGCCAGGCAGATCGCCGACTCGGGCTGCACCGGCCCGCCCTCGAAGAGCACCGCCGGATCCCGGGCCAGCCCGCCCCAGGGGCCGAGCACCTCGGAGACCGGCACCTCGGTGGCCCGGTTCAGCACCACCCCGAGAGCGCCGCCGGGCTCGTGGGCGACCATCAGCACGACCGTACGGTCGAAGTTCGGGTCCTTCAGCGCAGGGGTCGCGACCAGCAGTTGCCCGGTCATCGACTCCATAGACCGCCCCCCGATCGCCTGCCCCTCGCCATGCACGCCAGTCACCCCGCTACCCGTACGCGAGCCCGGTGAGCCGGCTGATCTCGGGATGGGTGCCCACCGGGTGGCCCGCCTGGCCCCTGGAGCCTCGACGAGCGGTCGCGAACGTGTGCGCAGTCAACGCCATGCCTCGCACCATAGCCTGCGCAACTGGCGCTGGTTAAGGTCTGTGGGGCTAGTCCACAGAGCGCTTTCCCGGCGAGCCGCGAGCCGGAGGAGAAAGGCAGGGGTCATGCGCCCGCAGGCAGAACTCGCCGTGATCGGCGGATCCGGCCTCTACGCCCTTATGGAGGGTGCCACCGAGCACCGGATCTCGACGCCGTACGGGGAGCCCTCCGACGCGGTCACCATCGCGGAGGTGGCTGGCCGTACGGTCGCCTTCCTCCCCCGGCACGGGCGGGACCACCGCTATCCGCCGCACCTGATCCCGTACCGGGCCAACCTCTGGGCGCTGCGGTCGATCGGCGTACGCCAGATCCTGGCTCCCTGTGCGGTCGGCGGGCTCCGCCCGGAGCTCGGCCCGGGGACGTTCGTGGTGCCCGACCAGCTCATCGATCGGACCAACGGCCGGGCGCAGACCTACTACGACCAGGGGGCGGTGCACGTCTCCTTCGCCGACCCCTACTGCCCCGTCGGCCGTGGCACGGTGTTGGCGACGGCCCGGGACCACGACATCGCCGCCCACGACGGCGGCACCATGGTCGTGGTGGAGGGGCCGCGTTTCTCCACCCGGGCCGAATCCCGGTGGTACTCGGCGATCGGCGGCGCGGTCATCAACATGACCGGGCATCCGGAGGCGGTGCTCGCCCGCGAACTCGCGCTCTGCTACACCGCTGTCGCGCTCGTCACCGATCTCGACGCCGGGGTGGAGGGCGAGCACGGGGTGACCCAGGAGGAGGTGTTCCGCGTCTTCGGCGAGAACACCGCACGCCTGCGGGAGCTTCTGCTCGACGCGATCGGCCGGCTCTCGACCGAGCGCACCTGCCCCTGCCCGGCCAGCCTGGAGGGGATCAAGCTCCCCATCGAGCTGCCCTGAGCCCACGACCCGGGTGCCCGACCAGCCCGATCGGTCAGGTCTCGCCGCCGATGTCCGTCTGGTACGCCGCGTAGACCAGGTCGGCGCCGCGCTGCCGGTGCCGGGAGAGTTCCCGCAGCAGGTCGCCGGCCCAGCCGCGTACCTGTTCCACAGAGGTCTCCGGAAGGTCGACCCGGCGTTGCAGCGCGGCCATCGTGGCCGCCAGCGCGGCGTGCTCGCGGATCAGCACGTGTACGCCGCGGGCGAGCCGCGGCGCGTGGTCGAGCAGTTCCGCGTAGAGGCCGTCGGCGCCCTCGGTCACCATCATGTGCGCCGCGAACGCGCCCCGCAGACCGCCCAGCCGGGCACCCACCCGGCCTCGCCAACCGGGTTCCCGGCCCGGTGCCGCGACGGCCTGTTCCAGGCAGTGGATCTCGCCCAGCAACGCGGCCCGGTTGCGGCGCGCGACCCGCAGCGCCGGCACGTCGTCCGGCGCCGCCGCCACCGGAGCCTGGACGGCCGTCACCGGAGCGTGGACGGGCAGCCCGGAGACGGGTAGGGCGGGAATCGGTGGAGCCGGGACCGCGGCGCCGGAGACCGGCGGGACGATGCGGCCGGGGATCGGTGACTGGTGCTGGTTCGGGTCGGTCGGCATGACACCTCCCGGAGGGCACCTGCATCGGATGTCCCGATGGTGGGCCCGGCCAGTGGCCGGTGTCCAGGCATCCGGCCGGCCTCATCTGCCTCATCGGCCCCAGCCGTCGCGCCGGTCCCGATGGTCACATCAGAGATCCCGAAAAGCGGCTGCGCCCCGGTCAAGGTGACCGGGGCGCAGCCGCTGTCGTGGAGGTGCCGGGAATCGAACCCGGGTCCTTCGGCGTCTTACCAGGGCTTCTCCGAGCGCAGCTCGCTATGCCTCTACTCGGCCCCTCCGATCACGCGAGCGAGTCGGTGTGACGGGCCCAGCCGCTGATTAATCTCGCCGCACGAACCCCGCGACCGGATTCGATTGGCCAGCCTCCTAGCTGATGCCGGCTAACTGGGACGAAGGCGTTCCCAGGCCGACAGACTCACTACTCGCCTCAGGCGGCGAGAGCGAAGTCAGCGCGATTGTGCTTGGCGCTTATTGGTTTCCGACGACCGATTCTCGAGACGACGTCGGCTTCCTCGGCTCGCTTCCCCTGCCGCAACGTACGAAGTCGAAACCAGTCACCCCCTGCGTCCCACCGGCGGTACCGGCGGGTTTCCGGTGACCACCTTGATCGGCGGTCACCCTAAGCCTAACGCCTCGCCCGGCGGACTTCATCCCGGATACCGGCCCGGCGCGTCAGGTCGGGGCGGACAGCCACACCGGATCGCTAGATTCCCGACAATACGGACGCACGTCGCGACGGGCGCCGGATCACTCCATCCCCTTGCCGCGCCGGCCCGACACCCGCAGCATCTCCCGCTCGGCGTCGCGTTTGGCGAGATCCTGCCGCTTGTCGTAGGACTTCTTGCCCTTGGCCAGCCCGATCTCCACCTTGGCCCAACCGTCCGAGAAGTAGAGCGAGAGCGGCACGAGGGTGAGGCCGCTCTCCTTCAACTTCCCAATCAACCGGTTGATCTCCATCCGGTTGAGCAGGAGCTTGCGGGTCCGCCGCGGCTCGTGGTTGGTCCAGGTGCCCTGGGTGTACTCCGGAATGTGCATCCCGTGCAGGTAGAGTTCGCCGTCGCGCTCCTGGGCGAAGGCGTCCACCAGCGACGCCCGCCCGGCGCGCAGCGACTTGACCTCCGTACCGGTCAACGCCATGCCGGCCTCGAAGGTGTCGAGGATGGCGTAGTCGTGGCGCGCCTTCCGGTTGGAGGCGACGACCTTGCGCCCCTTCTCCCGTGGCATCCGCGCCACACCCCTCTCACTCGTGGATCAACCGCGCAATGCTACCTCGGCGCCGCCGGCCCCCCGCCCGGGTTTCCGCCGCGCCGGCGCCCGTCCGGCGCCCGTCCGGCGCCCGTCCGGGGAGCGGCCGGACGGGCCGGTCCGCGACGACGGCGGGGCCGACCCGACCCTGGTAGCCAGGGTCGGGTCGGCCCCGCCGTGTTCGCGGACCGGATCGGTGCTGCCCGCCGGAAGCCCGGCGGACGGCCCTAGACCCGCAGGTAGAAGCGGAGCGTGACCCAGGCGGTGATCGCGCTGACCAGACCGCCGACGCCCGCCATGAACGGGAACATCAGCAGTACGGTGCTCCACTCGATCGGGGTGAGCAGGTCGGTCAGGTCCCGCAGCGAACCGTCCAGCAGGAAGACCTTGCCGAGCACCAGCGCACCGAAGCCGATGATCGCGCCGAGCATGCCGGCGACCACCGCCTCCAGCACGAACGGTGCCTGGATGAACCAGTTCGAGGCGCCGACCAGCTTCATGACCGCGACCTCGCGCCGCTTGCTGTACGCCGCCACCTGGATCGTGTTGCCGACCAGCAACAGGGCGGCGATCGCCATCACCGAGGCCGACACCAGGGCCATGGTCTGTACGGCGCCGAGGATGCTGAAGATCTTTTCGAGCAACCGCCGCTGGTCGACGATGTCGTCGATGCCCTCGGTGTCCTTGTATCGGTCGAAGATCTGCTGGTACTGCTCGGGGTTGACCAGGTTGACCCGGAACGACTCGGGCAACTTGTCGGCCTGGACCGCCTTGACCAGGTCGGGCGAGTCCGCGAAGAGCTGCTGGAACCGCTGGAACGCCTCCTCCTTGGTCTCGTGCTTGACCGCCCGGACCAACGGGTCGTTCTCCAGCGACGCCTGCAACTCCGTACGCTGCGCCTCGGTCACCGCGGCGTCGAGGAAGATCGACACCTCGATGTCCTTGTAGTAGGCGTCTTTCATGGCGTCGACCTGCAGGTACATCAGGCCACTGGCGCCCAGCATGGTGAGCGAGACCGCCATCGTGATGATCATCGCGATGGTCATGGTCACGTTCCGCCACAGCCCGACCATCACCTCGGACAGGACGTATTTCAAGCGCATCGGGGGTTCCTTCCGGATCTCCGCAGAGGGTCGGTCGTCGGATCAGGGCCGGCGCAGCAGGGGTCGGGGGACCCGCTCAGCCGTAAACACCGCGAGCCTGGTCGCGCACGATGCGACCGCTCTCGATCTCGATGACGCGACGACGCATCTGGTTGACGATGTTGGAGTCGTGCGTGACCATCACCACGGTCGTGCCGGTGCGGTTGATCCGGTCCAGCAGGCGCATGATCTCGATCGAGGTGTCCGGGTCGAGGTTTCCGGTGGGCTCGTCCGCCAGCAGGATCAACGGCCGGTTCACGAATGCGCGGGCCACCGCGACCCGCTGCTGCTCGCCACCGGAGAGTTCGTGCGGGTACCGGTGCTCCTTGCCGCCGAGCCCGACCAGCTCCAGCACCTCCGGCACCACCCGACGGGCGACCGCCTTGGTCTTGCCGATCACCTCGAGGGCGAACGCGACGTTCTCGTACGCGGTCCGGTTGGGCAGCAGGCGGAAGTCCTGGAAGACGCAGCCGATCGAGCGCCGGAAGTTGGGGATCTTCCAGGAGCGCATCGACGTGACGTCCTTGTTGTTGACGACCACCTTGCCCTTGTTGGGGGTCACCTCGTGCAGCAGCAGCTTGATGATCGTCGACTTGCCGGATCCGGAGGGACCGATGAAGAAGACGAACTCACCCTTCTCGATCGAGACCGACACGCTGTCGAGCGATGGCCGGGACGCCTTCGGGTACGTCTTCGTCACTTGCTCAAGCTGAATCACGGGTGGTGAGTCTACGCGTCGTGACGGAAACGCCAAGTCCGGAGTCGGCCTGTCCGACCGTCATTTGTGGCAATTGTGCGCTGCGTCGAGAGGCGCTCACGCCATGCACACGCCGGAGCCGCTCCGCCGCACGGGCGCGCCGGTGCGCCGGGCCGGCACGGCGACCCGGTGAACCGGCACGACACGGCGCCGACGGGCGCGGCGGCGCGGACATGAGCCCTGGCTACGCCGCCTCGCCGGCCAACTGCCGCTCCTTGCGCCAGCGGATGCCGGCCTGGATGAAGTCGTCCAGGTCTCCGTCGAAGACCGACGCCGGGTTGCCCGTCTCCTGCTCGGTACGCAGATCCTTCACCATCTGATACGGGTGCAGGACGTACGAGCGCATCTGGTCGCCCCACGACCCGGCGGCGTCGGTCTTCAGGCCCTCCAGTTTGGCCTGTTCCTCCTGCCGCTTGCGCTCCAGCAGCCGGGACTGCAGCACCCGCATCGCGGAGGCCTTGTTCTGCAACTGCGACTTCTCGTTCTGGCAGGTGACGACGATCCCGGTCGGGATGTGCGTGATCCGGACGGCGGAGTCGGTCGTGTTGACGCTCTGTCCACCGGGACCTGACGACCGGTAGACGTCGAATCGGAGCTCATTTTCCGGAATGTCGATATGGTCCGTCTGCTCGGTAACCGGCAAGACCTCCACCCCGGCGAAGCTGGTCTGCCGGCGCCCCTGGTTGTCGAAGGGGCTGATCCGGACCAGGCGGTGGGTGCCGGACTCGACGCTGAGCGTGCCGTAGGCGTACGGAACCTTCACGGCGAAGGTGGCGGACTTCAGGCCCGCCTCCTCCGCGTACGACGTCTCGTAGACCTCGGTCGGGTAGCCGTGCCGCTCCGCCCAGCGCAGGTACATCCGCAGCAGCATCTCCGCGAAGTCCGCGGCGTCGACCCCGCCCGCCCCGGCCCGGATCGCGACCAGCGCCTCCCGGGAGTCGTACTCACCGGAGAGCAGGGTGCGGATCTCCATCTCGTCGATCGCCTTCCGGAGCCCGCCGATCTCCGTCTCGACCTCGGTCAACACCCCGGCGTCGGCCTCGGCTTCGGCCAGTTCCAGCAGCACCCGGGCGTCGTCGAGCCGGCTCCGCAGGCTCCCCAGCTTGCCGATCTCGCCGTTGACGTACGAGAGCTTGGAGGTCACGTCCTGGGCCCGGGCCTGGTCGTCCCACAGGTCGGGTGCGGAAGCCGCCTCCTCGAGCTGTGCCTTGTCCCGGCGCAGCCGGTCAACGTCGAGGACGTTCTCGATGTTGCGGAGGGTAGCGTCAAGATCTTTGAGCTGGTCGGCATACTCGGCAGCGGTCACGACAGTCAAGAATACTGGTCGCCCGGGCGAGCAGGTCACCGCCGGCGACAGGGCGCGGCGCGTACCGGCCGTGCCGACCTCCGCCGTCCGCCGGTCCGCCTCCGCACGACCGGCCCCGAACCGGCCCGGAGGAGCCCGCCGGGATCGACCGACCGGAGTCGTCGGCCGGGGTCAGCTCGCCGGAGCGGTCTTCAGCCAGGAGAGCGCCGCCTTGTGGTACGCGACGGCGAACTCCAGCGCCGCGGCCCCGTACGAGTCGCCCGCCTTCTTCGCGTCCCGGGCCTGCTCACGGGCCATCGCGAGCGCCTCGGTGTGGTACTCGTTGGCGCCGCTGTAGAGGTTGCGGAGCTGGTTCGACGAGTGCTGCGGGCCGAAGGCGACCCGCAGTGCGGTCGGGTTCCGCACCGTGTCCCGACCGGGCGTCTCGGTGAGCCAGCGGGAAAATGTCCGTTTTCCGGCCGCCGTGATCGCGTACGGCTGGCTGGAGCGGGGGCCGGGCTTGCCGAGCCGGACCAGCCCCTGATCGGCCAACGCGGGCAATTCCCGGTAGACCTGACTGCGCGTCATAGACCAGTAGGGCGCCAGGCGCCGCTCGGCGGCGGCCATCAACTGGCCGCCCGTCATCGGTCCTTCGTGGAGCAGCCCGAGCAGGGCCGCCGCCGTGGGGTTGATACCAGATTCCGCCATAGCCTCCACGCTGCCACTTTGCCGGCGTCGCGTCCAGGATTTGGCACTATCCGCTGGTCAACCTCTCCATTGTGCACTGTCTTGGACAGACAGTCGGATGAGGACGATCAATGCCTGGAGGGGCGCGACGGCGCGTGCGGAGGCCCGGCGACCCTCCACGGCCACCCCTCCGGGCCGCCCCCCGGCGAACCCACCGGGGGCGGCTCTCCGGCGGCCGCTCGACCGGCCCCCGGTCCCTGTTCCCGAGCCCCCCGGTCCCCAGGTCCAACGGCCGGCGGACCGGCCTGCGACGCCCGGCCGGGCTCGGGTCGGCTGCCTGGTCCAGGTCGCCGGAGCGCGCCGCGCGGCGCGACCGGAGCCCCGGGCCGCGCGGATCGAACCGCGCCCTGCACCAATCCGGGAGATTAGTAGACTTTCGACGCTTACGTGGGGAATTGCCGGAAGCTACCACGCCCCGGCTCCGGGCGCGACCTCCGGAAAGCCCGAGAGGACGGTCCCGACGGCGGCGCCGCTCCCCGGCCGTACCGGGACAGCTCCCCGTGCACCGGCCGGCTCGACGGTGGGGAGCGCGGCGAGGACGGCGGCGGCGACCGCGAGGCCGGCCGCGAGCAGCACGGCGGCGGCCAGCGGTGGCCGGCGGGCACGCAGCGGCGCCGTCGGTGCGCCGGCCGGGGACGGCCCGATCGAGGACGGCCCGGCGGAGGACGGCCCGATCGAGGAGGGCCCGGCCGGGCACGGCCCCGCCGACGAAGGACCGGCCGAACCCGGCCGCGCTGACGATTGCCCGACCGAGGACGGCCCCGCTGGCGGAGGCCCGGCCGAGGGGGAACTGGTTCCCGACCCGCCGGCCGGCCGGACCGGTCCGTCCGGATCGGTCTCCGCCGCACCCCCGGTCCGCCTGCGAGGACCTCCGGCGGGGTCGGCCGGGCGGTGCGGGACAGCCCCGTGCACCGGGGCGGCCGCCGAGCCGCCCCGGTGGTCCGGCCCGTCGGTCCCGGCATTGGTACGACCGCCCGGGCCGGCCGGAGCACCAGCGCCCGCGGGGGCGGCCGGTACGGCGACCATCCGGCCCAGCTGCGACGCGGCGGGGGAGACCGGCGCGGCGGGCAACGACACCCAGGACACCGGCCCGGACACCGGCACGGCGGCGACGGTCGACCCGGGCCGGCGGGGCCACCAGGTCACCTGGTCGGCGTCGAGCCGGGGCAGCGCGGGTACGCCGTCCAGCGCCGGTTCCAGCCCGCGCAGCCGGGCGGCCGCCCGTTCCGCCCCGGGCCGGCGGGCAGGGTCGGCGGCGAGACAGTCATCCAGGAACGGCCAGACCACCGCCGGCAGCCCGGGCGGGGGTACGGGCTGGCAACCGAGGTGCCGGCCGAGCACCTGCTCCGGCGACCCGCCCCGGTACGGGCTGCGCCCGCAGAGCAGTTCGAAGAGCACGATGCCGAGGGCGTACACGTCGCTGGCCGCGCTCGGGGTGGCCCCGGCGACCACCTCCGGCGCGACGTACTCCGGGGTCGCCTGGGTGGCCGGCCACCACGGTTCCGGTCCCGCCCAGCGGGCCGCACCGAAGTCGACCAGCCGTACCGGGCCGCCGTCGGCCGGCACGATCAGGTTGCCCGGCTTGACGTCGCCGTGCACGATCCCCCGGCCGTGCAGGTAGCCGAGCGCCGCGGCGACCTGCGCCGCCACGTCGGCCGCGACCGCGGGCGGCAGCGGCCCGGCCCGGCGCAGCCGCCGGCGCAGGTCCTCCCCCTCGACGAGGTCCATCACCAGGGCGCGCTGCCGGCCCTCGCCGACCACGTCCCGGGCGCGTACCAGGCCCGGATGGTCGAGGCCGGCGACGAGCCGCGTCTCGGCGGCGAAGGCGGCCACCAGGTCGGGCCGGGCGGCCGCCTCGGCCCGGAGCATCTTGACCGCCACCGGCTCCTGATCGGACACGTCGACCGCCCGCCAGACGACCCCGAGCGCCCCGCACGCGATCTCCCGCTGAAGCTCGTAGCGACCACCCAGCACCAGGTCCACGGCGTTCCTCCCACATCGCGCGGCCGTCACGCCCACCACGAACGGACGGTCACGTTCCGCTTCTCTCAGGTGACGCTAAGGCGATCAAGGAAGCCGTTGGACGGCTGCGGAGCGGGCTGGCACGAACCGGGGACCTCGGCAGCGGTGCCGAACCGACCGGCCGACGTGCCACCCGGCCGGTCGGTTGACCCGCCCGGCGGACGTACGGCAGATTGGGCCCGCGTGGCGTCTCCTCTGGTCCGTTGGCTCGCCGGTCATGACCGCGAGCAGCTCGCCGCGCTCCTGACCCGTCGCCCCGACGTGCTCGCCGGCCCTCCGGTCGACGCGCTGACCGACCTCGCCGTCCGGTTGCAGGCCCGCGACTCGGTGATCGCCGCCGTCTCGGCGCTCCCCCGCCCGGCGGTACAGGTGATCGAGGTGATGCAGGCGCTCGGCGGCCCGGCGGTGTCCCGGGAGCGGGTCGCCGGGATGATCGGCCGGCCGGCCGACGACCCCGAGCTGGACGCCACCCTCGCGGTGTTGGCCGGTCGGGCCCTGGTCTGGCCGGCCGGCGGCGAGCTGCGGATGGCCGGGCCACTCTGGACCGCCTTCGCGTACCCGCTCGGCCTCGGCGCTCCCGCCGCCACGATGCTCGACACCGTGCCCGCCGAGGACCTGCGGAGGATCGCCCGCGCCCTCGGGTTGGCGGTGGTGCCCGGGAACCGGCAGCGGACCCTGGCCGCCGTGGTCACCGCGCTCGCCGACGCCCCGGCGATCCGCGCGCTCGTCTCGTCGGCCCCGCCGCAGGCGCGGACCCTGCTGACCGACCTCGCCCACCTCGGGCCGGTGCTTCCGACGCACGCCGACCCACCCGG
The DNA here is from genome assembly GCF_050936375.1 of Plantactinospora sp. CA-290183. Lineage (NCBI taxonomy): Bacteria > Bacillati > Actinomycetota > Actinomycetes > Micromonosporales > Micromonosporaceae > Plantactinospora > Plantactinospora sp. CA-290183. The sequence continues at coordinate 237,880 of NZ_JBNJMX010000005.1, forward strand.
GGATCCCGCGCTGGACTGGGCGGTACGGCACGGGCTGCTGGTCCGGGACGGCTGGCGGCACGTCGAGTTGCCGGCCGAGGTCGCGATCGCGCTGCGCGGACCCGACTGGCGGGCGCCGTTCGACCCGCTGCCGCCCCGGCCCGAACTGGCCGAGGTGGACCCCGACGCCGTCGCCCGGGAGGCGGCGGCCGCCGCGCTGGCCGCCGTCGAGCGCATGACGAGCCTGCTCGACGCCGTGGAGACGGCCCCGGTGGCGCTGCTGCGGGCCGGCGGCGTGGGAACCCGGGAACTGCGCCGACTGGCCCGGTCCGTCGGCTGCCCCGAGCCCGAGCTGCGGTTCTGGCTGGAGCTCGGGTACGCCGCCGGCCTGCTCGGCATCGCCGCCGAGCGGGTACGGCCGACCGGGGCGTACGACGAATGGGCCGCAACCCCACCGGCGGAGCGTCTCCCGGTGCTGCTGCGGGCGTGGCTCCGGCTGCCCGCGGCCCCCCTGGCGGAGCGCCCGCCGGAGCTCGGCCCGACGCCCGCCGCCCTGCTCCGGGACGGTACGGCGCTGGTCGCCGCCGACCTGCGCGCGGAACTGCTGCGCTGCGCGAGCGAGCTGCCGGAGGGACACGCCGTCGGCGGCCCCGACGGGCCGGCCGGCACTCTTCGCTGGCGGCTGCCGCTGCTGGCCGACCCCGAACCCCTGCCGTCGGGGCCGGGGGCGGCCCGGCCGGCCGCCCTGCCGACCGCGCTGTGGCGGGAGGCCGGCCTGGTCGGCGCGGTCGCGCACGGCGCGCTGACGCCGCTCGGCCGGGCGCTGCTGGACGACCTTCCGGGCGGGACCGGCGGCGCCGCCGGGCGGCTGTCGGCGATCGCCGGCGAACTGCTGCCCGCCGCGGTGCGGACGGCGCTGTTCCAGAACGACCTGACCGCGGTGGTGCCGGGCATCCCGGCGGTCCCCCTCAGCCGGCTGCTCGACGCCAGCGCGGAGCGCGAGGCAGGTGGCGGTGCCGCGATCTGGCGGTTCGGTCCCGCCTCCGTGCGGGGGGCTTTGGACGCCGGTACCGGCCCGGCGGAACTGCTCGGCGCGCTCCGGGCGGTGGCAACCGGCGGGAAGCTGCCGCAGGCGCTGGAGTACCTGGTCGCCGACGTCGGACGCCAGCACGGTCGGGTACGGGTCCGCGCGGTGGGGTGCGTGCTGCGGGCCGAGGACCCGGCGTTGGTGGCGGAGATCGTCCGGACCCGGGCACTGCGTCCGCTCGCGCTCGCCGTACTCGCGCCGACCGTGCTGGCCAGCGCGAAACCGGTGGCCGAGACCCTGCGCGCGCTGCGGGACGCCGGCTACGCCCCGGCCACCGAGGACAACACCGGCGAACCGCTGATCGAACGGGTCCGGCCGCAGCGGGCGCCCACGCCCCGGCGGGCCGGTACGGCGGCGGCGGGCCGGCGGCCGGCGGCCGACCCGGGCCCGACGCACCGTGCCGGCGACCAGCGTCGAGACGTACCCCGGCCCGACCCGGTGGAGCTGGCCGCACGGCTACTCGCCGCCGCCGCGCCGGAGCCGGAGCCGGAACCCGACGGACATCTCGCCCCCGTCATCGCGCTGCCGCTGGCCGCCGGCACCCAGGTCGAGCGGGCGGTACGGGGCCACTGCGGCCAGCTCGACCCCGAGGAACAGCGACTGCTGTCGACGGCGATCGAGCGGGGCACTCCGGTGAAGATCGACTATCGGGACTCCGGGGGCGGCTTCTCCAGCCGGCTGGTCGAGCCGATCGACCTCGACGGTCACCTGCTGACCGCCTGGTGTCACCTGCGCGACGACGAGCGGATGTTCGTTCTGGACCGGATCCAGGCCGTCGGGCCCGGCTGACGACCGGACCACCGGGCCGACCGGCGAACCGACCTGCGTCCCCCACCGCCGGCGCCGGGGCCCGGCGCCACCACCACCACCACCGGGGCCGCCCGCCCGGCCCGGCCCGGCCCGAGCAGCGCGGCCGGTCAGCCCATGTGCGGGTAGCGGTGGTCGGTCGCCGGGACGAAGGTCTCCTTGACGGTGCGCGGTGACATCCACCGGGCGAGGTTGTGCCAGGAGCCGGCCTTGTCGTTGGTGCCGCTGGCCCGGGCACCGCCGAACGGCTGCTGTCCGACGACCGCCCCGGTCGGCTTGTCGTTGACGTAGAAGTTGCCGGCCGCGTAGCGCAGCGCCGCGCCGGCCCGGTCCACGACCCGGCGGTCGGTGGCGAAGATCGACCCGGTCAGCGCGTACGGCGCGATCGACTCGGCCTGGCCCACCACCTCGTCGAAGCGGGCGTCGTCGTAGACGTGCACGCCGAGGATCGGCCCGAAGTACTCGGTGGTGAACGACTCGTGCCCCGGATCGTCGCACTCGAACAGGGTCGGCCGGACGAAGTACCCGACGGAGTCGTCCGCGGTGCCGCCGGCGATGATCCGGCAGGAGGCGTCGTTCGAGATCATGTCGAGCGCCGTGGTGTGCCGGGCGAACGCCTTCGCGTCGATCACCGCACCGCCGAAGTTGGCGAAGTCGGTGACGTCGCCGTACGCCAGCGAGTCGGCGGTCGCCGCCAGCCGGTCCCGCAGGCCGCCGTCCCACAGCGACCTCGGCACGTACGCCCGGGACGCGGCCGAGCACTTCTGCCCCTGGTACTCGTACGCCCCGCGGATCAGCGCGGTGTGCAGCGCGTCCACGTCGGCGCTGGAGTGGGCGACGACGAAGTCCTTGCCGCCGGTCTCGCCGACCAGCCGGGGGTAACCCCGGTAGTTGGCGATGTTCTGCCCGACCCCCTGCCAGAGCTTCTGGAACACCTTGGTCGACCCGGTGAAGTGGATGCCCGCCAGGTCCGGGTCGGCGAGGACCACGTCGGAGACGGCGATGCCGTCCCCGGTGACCATGTTGATCACGCCGGGCGGCAGGCCGGCCGCCTCGAAGAGCCGCATGGTGTGGTGCGCGGCGAGCTGCTGGGTCGGGGCCGGCTTCCAGACCACGGTGTTGCCGACCAGCGCCGGCGCGGCCGGGAGGTTGGCCGCGATCGCGGTGAAGTTGAACGGGGTGACGGCGTAGACGAAGCCCTCCAGCGGCCGGTGGTCGAACCGGTTCCAGGTGCCGGCCGAGGAGAGCGGCTGCTCGGCCAGGAGCTTGCGGGCGAAGGCGACGTTGAAGCGCAGGAAGTCGATCAGCTCGCACGCCGAGTCGATCTCGGCCTGGATGACCGTCTTCGACTGGCCGAGCATGGTCGCCGCGTTGAGGGTGTCCCGCCACGGTCCGGCGAGCAGGTCGGCGGCGCGGAGAAACACCGCAGCCCGGTCTGCAAAGGACAAATCACGCCACATCGGGGCGGCTTGCTTGGCGGCCGTCACCGCCGCCAGCGCATCCGCGTTGGTTGCGTTGTGGGTGACCCCCAGCACGTGCCGGTGCCGGTGTGGCTGCACGACGTCGATCGCGGCACCCCCGGCCATCCGTTGCGCACCGCCGATCGTCATCGGCAGCTCCAACCGCTCGGTGGCCAGCTCACCGAGCCGGCGTCGCAGGCTGTCCCGCTCGGCGCTGCCGGGGGCGTAGTCGCGCACCGGCTCGTTGCGCGGCTCGGGTACGGAGAGAACGGCGTCCATCGCATGCTCCTGGGCGATCTCGACAACGTCGGCGAAACCGGACCCGCCGGTGGCGGCCGGTCGGCCGGTCACCGTCGCCCGTCCGCCGAGGGATGCCCGGGTCGCGGGGGCGGGTCCTGGGCCAATCCTCGCATGGTCATCAGCGCATCCCACCAGGCCGGGCGCCGGCCGCCCGGCCGTACCGACGGGCGCACCGCCGCGCCGTCGGGCCGGTCGATGCCGTCCCGCGCCCCTCGGCCCTTCCCCGCTCCCGGGGCAGCGCCGCCCGCGGCGGGCAAGGTCCCGGCCGGCCCGCACCGGGGACCCCGACGCGCCCGCCGGCACAGCGCCACCGTCCCGACCGGCCCGCGTACGCTGAGGGACCGGCGGCCGGCGAAGGCCGCAGCTCCCGCCACCGCCGCCCCACCGACGCGGCCGGTCACCCGTTGAAGGGGAGATGATGACGAAAGAGTCCGGCGCCACCGCGCTCCCGGCCCCGGATCGCCCGGTCCAGCCGGCGACCGCCGCCGCGCCGTCACCCGTGCCGGCGCCCGGTGCCGTCGTACTCGCCCTGTTGGCGGTGGGTTGGCTGGCCGCGATGCTCTGGTCGGCGAAGGCGGAGATCTCCACCTCCGGCGGCGAGTCGATGGCGATCACCTCGGCCGCGTACGCCCTGCCCGGGGTGATCTCGGCGAGCCTGCTCAGCGGGGCGGCGGTCAGCCTGATCCTGGCCAACCTGCTGACCCGGCGGGGAGTGGCGCGCAGCACTCCCCGGTTCGCCGTGGCACTCGCCGGAGGGCTCCTCACCGGCCTGCTGGGCGCGCTGGCGGTGACCCTCAGCTACGGCGAGGGTCCGGCCATCATGGTGCTGGCCGGCACCACCGCCGCGGCGGCCACGGTCGGCGGAATCGCCGGTGGGCTGCGCGGCACGCTGGTGGTGGCCGCCGTGATCACCGCCGGCCTGGCCGTCTTCGCGGTCGGCTTCGCGCTCAGCTACTATCAGGAACCGCTGCTCTCCCTGTACGGCTCCGGTGACACGCAGGCGTCGCAGCTCAGCGCCTTCCGCTGGTTCTCCCGTACCTCCTCGCTGGCCAGCGGGCTGGCCGCCGGCCTGCTGGCGTACCACTACCTGCGGCTGGCCCAGCGCCGGGTCGCCGGGCGGCTCGGCGACGTCACCGCGCTGCGCTGGCCCGCCTACCTGGTCGCGGGGGCCGGGCCGGGGGTGCTGCTGATCGCCGCCGAACTGCTGACCCGGACCGCCGGGGCGGAGGTGCTGCGGCTGGCCGGCGCGATCAGCGAGGCGGACCGCGCCGCGCAGAGCATGCTCGGCGGGTCGCGGTTCAACCACGCGCTGCTGGTGCTCTTCGTGGGCGGCCTGACCGCGATGATCGCCTTCGGTCGTACGCTCCGGCCCGCGACGGAGTCGACGGTGCAGGTACCGGACGATCCCCGGGCCGACGACGGCGACGCGGATCAGGACCCGTCCACCGACGGCGAGCCGGATGCGGACGCCGAGGCGGCCGGCGACGACAAGGCCGAGCCGATCAACGAGGCCGCACCGATCAACGAGGCGGAGCCGATCAACGAGGCGGAGCCGGCCGGCGGGCGGCCGGTCGCCGGGGCGGGCCGCTGAGCGCTCCGGCTCCGGCCCGCCGGCCCGGCTGACCGTCCGGCCGGCCAGGCAGGCAGGCGATCGGCCACGCCGTCGGGGTCAGCCGCTGACGGTCAGGCCACCTAGCGGGGCAGGTCGACGATGCCGTCCAGCTCCGACGCGTCGTACCACTCCAGCTCGTGGTCCTCGGCCCCGTCCACGGTGAACTGGGCGTCCGGGTCACCGGCCAGCGCCTCCTCGACCACCGTGGCCGCCGCCGCGACGTCGTCCCCGGCGTCCGGGCCGTCCACGTGGATCGCGGCGACGCTGGCGATCCCGATCGGCCCGGCCAGCCGTACGGTGCTGGAGCCGAGCTCGATCTCCGCACGCTGTACCGCCCCGGCGGTCAGGTCCGCGGAGACCACCACCCGGCGGCGTGGTGCGGCCGGATCGGCGCGGAGCAGCCGCAGCGCCTCCTGGGCGGCCCGGGTGAAGGCGACGTACTCCAACTCCTCCTCGTCGCCTTCCGCGTACCACTCGCGCAGCTCAGGGGTTACCGCATGGCCCTGTCCGGCCGGCAGCACCCCCTCCCGCCGCAACTGCGCGAGCATCGGCACGGTGGCCGGTACATACACCCGGACAAGCTGTCCTGTCACCGAAGGTCTCCCCCGCTCGACGCCCGCACGCGACGACACCGGCCGCGCCAACGCCGATCATGTCCGACGCCGTTCCTGTCCTACACCCACGACGCGCCGAGGGGAAGCAGCGGCGCCGACGGCGTGGTGCCGGAGGGCCGGGGGGACCGGCCCGGGGCGGGCCGGGCGAAACCTAACGGTGGAGGCGGCCGTGCCGCAGTCGATGGCAAACTGAGGCAACCACCGACTTCCGGGAGTTCCTCGTGGAGCCCAGGTTCCTGCTGCTGTCCGACGTCGCCGCCGAGCTGAACGTCTCGGACTCGCAGGTCTACCACATGGTGCGCAGCGGCGAACTCCCGGCGATCAAGATCGGCGGCCGTGGCCAGTGGCGGGTGGAACGGTCCCGGCTGGAGGAGTACATCCAGCACAAGTACGCCGAGACCGCCCAGTGGGTCGCCGGCAATCCCCTGGTCGAGCGGCTGCCCGACTAGCGCTGGACCCCGCCGGGCCCGCTCACCGCCGGGTCCACGCCCTGCCGCCACCGGCAACCCGCCTCCTCGGCACCGTTCGCCGACCGCCTCGCCGAGGGCGGTCGGCGCCGGCGCCGGTCCGGGACGCCGGGTAAGTGTCGGACCGGAAGCCGACAATCATTGACGACCAACACTGGCTCCGCTACAAAATGGAGCGCGTCGGAGGCAAACGAAGGCAAACGCAAGATCGAGAAAGGTGACCCGCATGGCCGCCGTACGTTCCCGGCCGCCAGTCCGCCCCACCGTGCGGCTGCGCCCCGTGCCTCCCCTTGACCCGCCGTTCGACGACGAGTGCGCCGCCACCACCTGGCTCGGCCGACCCGACACCGGCGCCCGCACCGAGCCGACCGCGCCGGCCGCCGAGTCGCCGGGCCGACCGGACGGGCGCGCACCCGAGCCGCCGGGCCGGCCGGACGGGCGCCCGACCGGGCCGTACCGGCGGGGCCCGGTGGCGGCGGACCGGCCCACCCCGCGCTCCCCGGCCCGCACCACGCCCGTCGGATGGCGCCCGGCCACCGGCCAGCCGGGCGGGGCGCCCACGCAGTGGCTCCCCGGCGTGCCGCCCCCGGCCGGGGCCGTGGCGAGCGCGACGCCGGAGGCGAGGCAGGCGGCCCGGCGCTTCCTGGACACCTGCCTGGAGATCGTCAACGGGCACCGACCGATCGGGCACCTCCGGAGGCTCTCCAGCCCGCAGGAGGCGGCCGACATCGTGGAGCAGCTCAGCTCCGGGGCGGCCCGGCTCTGCGCCCGGCCCCGCCCCGGCCGCCCCGCCCCGGCCGTACGGCTGCGGCGGATGCGGGTCTGCGAGCCGCGTCCCGGCGTGGCGGAGGCGGCTGCCGTGGTCGACATCGCCGACCGCACCCGGGCGGTGGCCTTCCGGATGGAGCGCCGCCGGGGCAACTGGCTCGCCATCTCCATCGAGGTGCTGTGAGCCCTCGCCGGAGAACGGCCTGAGCCCCGGCCGCCGGGATGGCGATCGGGGCTCACGCGCGGTCGAACGGCCCGTACCCGGTCGAGCCGGGCCGGGTCGGTCAGGCGCCTCCGGGCGCTCCGTGGCAGCGCTTGTACTTGCGACCCGACCCGCAGGGGCAGGGTGCGTTCCGGGACGGGGCGTTGTCCGCGGTCGCCGCCGCGGCCTGGGACTGGGGCTGGCGCCGGGGCGAGGACGGCGCCGGAGCGCCCACGCCGAGCGCGGGCGCCTGCGGCCGTTCCACCACCGGTCCACCGGTGGCCCCGGCCTCGCCGTCGATGGCGGGAGCCGAATACTGCAGGCCCTGGGTCCGGGGTGCCCGGCCCAGACCCTTGGCCCGGATCTCCACCGCCGGCTCGCTGGACACCTGCATCGGGGCCGGACCGGCCGCGACCTGCGCCGGAGCCGGGCTCGGCTGCGCCTCCTCAACCTGGACGTCCAGGTTGAAGAGGAAACCGACCGTCTCCTCCTTGATCCCGTCCATCATGGTGGCGAACATGTCGAAGCCCTCGCGCTGGTACTCCACCACCGGGTCGCGCTGGGCGTACGCCCGCAGGCTGATGCCCTCCTGCAGGTAGTCCATCTCGTACAGGTGCTCGCGCCACTTGCGGTCGATGACCTGGAGCAGCACCATCCGCTCCAGCTGGCGCATCGCCTCGACGCCGAGCTCCTCCTCGCGCCGCTGGTACGCCGCGAAGGCGTCCTCCTTGATCTGCGCGAGCAGGAAGTCGGCGTCCAGGCTGGTCCGTTCCCCGCCCGACTCCTCGACCAGGTCGTCGACCGTGACCCCGACCGGGTAGAGCTGCTTGAGGCTGGTCCAGAGCTGGTCGAGGTCCCAGTCCTCGGCGTAGCCGTCCGCGGTGGCCCCCGTGACGTACGCGCTGACCGTGTCCTCGATCATGTGCTGGACCTGGTCGCTGAGGTCCTCCCCGTTGAGCACCCGCTTGCGCTCGGCGTACACCACCTGGCGCTGCTTGTTCATCACCTCGTCGTACTTGAGGACGTTCTTGCGGATCTCGGCGTTCTGGCCCTCGATCTGGGCCTGCGCGCTCTTGATCTGCTTGCTGACCATCTTCGACTCGATGGGCACGTCCTCGGGGATGTTGAACCGCTCCATCACGGCCTCGACCGCACCGGCCCGGAACCGCTTCATCAGCTCGTCCTGGAGCGACAGGTAGAAGCGGGACTCGCCGGGGTCGCCCTGCCGGCCGGACCGGCCGCGGAGCTGGTTGTCGATCCGCCGCGACTCGTGCCGCTCCGTGCCGAGCACGTAGAGCCCACCGGCGGCGGAGACCTCGTCGGCCTCGGCGTCACACGCCTGCTTCCACCGGGGCAGGATCTCCTCGAGCGCCTTGGCGTAGTCGTCGGCGTGCTCGGCCGGGTCCAGGCCGCGCTGCCGCAGCTCGGTGTTGGCCAGGTACTCCGGGTTGCCGCCGAGCAGGATGTCGGTGCCTCGACCGGCCATGTTGGTCGCCACCGTCACGCCGCCCTTGCGCCCGGCCTGGGCGATGATCTCCGCCTCCTTGGCATGGAACTTGGCGTTGAGTACGGCGTGCGGGATGCCCCGGCGGCGCAGCAGCTGGGAGAGGATCTCCGAGTTTTCCACCGACACCGTGCCGACCAGCACCGGCTGGCCGATGGCGTGCCGCTCGGCGATGTCCTCCACCACGGCGTTGAACTTGGCCTTCTCGGTCTTGTAGATCACGTCCGGCTTGTCGAACCGCACCATCGGCCGGTGCGTCGGGATGGTGACCACCCCGACCTTGTAGACCTTGTTGAACTCCCCGGCCTCGGTCTGCGCGGTACCGGTCATCCCGGAGAGCTTGTTGTAGAGGCGGAAGTAGTTCTGGAGGGTGATCGTGGCAAGAGTCTGGTTCTCCTGCTTGATCTCCACCCCCTCCTTGGCCTCGATCGCCTGGTGCATGCCCTCGTTGTAGCGCCGGCCGTGCAGGATGCGGCCGGTGAACTCGTCGACGATCAGGACCTCGCCCTCGTTGACGATGTAGTCCTTGTCGCGCTTGTAGAGCTCCTTGGCCTTGATCGCGTTGTTGAGGTAGCCGACCAGCGGGGTGTTGACCGACTCGTAGAGGTTGTCGATGCCGAGCCGGTCCTCGACCTTCGCCACGCCGCGCTCGGTGACCGCGATGGTCCGCTTGGCGTAGTCGACCTCGTAGTCGCCCTCGCCGTCCTTGCCGGGCTGGAGCCGGGCCACGACCCCGGCGAACTCCTTGTACCACCGGGCGGAGTGCTCGGCCGGGCCGGAGATGATCAGCGGCGTACGGGCCTCGTCGATCAGGATCGAGTCGACCTCGTCGACGATCGCGAAGTTGTGCCCGCGCTGGACGAGATCCTCCTTCGACCAGGCCATGTTGTCACGCAGGTAGTCGAAGCCGAACTCGTTGTTGGTGCCGTACGTGATGTCGGCCTCGTAGGCGGCGCGGTGCTCCGCGGCCGGCCGGTTCGGCAGGATGACGCCGACGGTCAGGCCGAGGAACTCGTGCACCCGGCCCATCCAGGCCGCGTCCCGCTCGGCGAGGTAGTCGTTCACGGTGACGATGTGCACGCCCTTGCCGGAGAGCGCGTTCAGGTACGCCGGCAGCACCGAGGTCAGGGTCTTGCCCTCACCGGTCTTCATCTCGGCGATGTTGCCGAAGTGCAGCGCCGCACCGCCCATCAGCTGCACGTCGTAGTGGCGCTGGCCGAGCACCCGCGAGGCCGCCTCACGTACCGTGGCGAACGCCTCCGGCAGCAGGTCGTCGAGGGTCTCCCCGTCCGCCAGCCGCTGCCGGAACTGGTCGGTCATGCCGCGCAGTTCCTCGTCGGTGAGGTTGACGTAGTCGTCCTCGATCGAGCTGACGGCATTGGCGATCGCCTTGAGCCGGCGCACCAGGCGCCCCTCGCCCGCGCGGAGGACCTTTTCCAGAATCGACACGGATCAACGCTCCCCTAGACAGTCTGCCGAACCATCGTAGGCGCATCACCGGGCCTACTGTCAGTCGCGGCGGCTGCCGAGTTCACCGAACCGGGCATTCCACCCCACAAGAGCCTCCCTGGGCCGCAAAATCCGGTTACGCCGAGCGCGAACGTTGAGCCAGGATGGCCGGATGGATCAGGATCGGACCGAACCGGTGGAGATCGTCGCGTCGGGACTGCTGCTGCGCCCCTGGCGGGCCGGGGACGCCGCCGACGTACACCGGGCGTGCCAGGATCCGGACATCCAGCGCTGGACGACCGTACCGGCCCCGTACCGGCTGGAACACGCCACCGGGTTCGTCAGCACCATGTCGCCCCGGGCCTGGGCCACCGGCACCGGCGCCCCGTTCGCGGTCTGCGACGCGGCGACCGGGGGACTCCTGGGCTCCTGCGCTCTGGTCACGATCGATTCCGTACTCCGGTCGGCCGAGGTGGGTTACTGGACCGCTCCCTGGGCGCGCGGCCGGGGCGTGGCGGTCCGGGCCACCCGGGCGGTCTGCCGCTGGGCCTTCGCGGAGCTGGGCATGCGGCGGATCATCTGGCAGGCCGAGGTCGGCAACCACGCCTCGCGGTTGGTGGCGCTCCGGGCCGGTTTCACGGTCGAGGGCCGGCTCCGGTTGGCGCACCGGCATCCCCGCGGCGGCCTGGACGGCTGGATCGGCTCGCTCCTCCCCGCCGACCTGGCCGACGAGCCGGCGGGCGCGGAGGCGGAGGCCGGCCAGCCGGAGACGGCGGAGGCGGGCGGCGACCCGGGCCGGGCCGCCCCCGGGTCGCCGGAGGCCCGCCGGGCCGCCGTCTTCGGCGCGCCACAACCGATCCTGTACGCCGGGCGGCGCGGCGGCGGGGAACTCCGGTTGCGCCCGCTCGGCGCCGACGACCTGGACGCCATCGTGCGGGTCTGCCGGGATCCGGAGACGGTCCGCTGGACCACCGTGCCGGACCCGTACCAGCGGTCGGACGCGGAGTTCTTCGTGCACGAGTACGGGCCGGGCGTGTGGGCCCGGGGCACCGGGGCGGTGTTCGCGATCACCGACTCCGCGGACGCGTACGCCGGAGTCATGGAGTTGCGCCTCTCCCCGGCCGATCCGCTGGTCGGCGACCTGGGGTACGTCGTGGCGCCGTGGGCGCGCGGTCTGGGCCACTGCCCGGCGGCGGTGACCGCCGTCTGCGCCTGGGGGTTCACCACGCTGGGCCTGGACCGGATCGAGTGGCGGGCCAATGTGGGCAACACGGCCTCGCGGCGGGCCGTCGAGAAGGCCGGCTTCACGTTCGAGGGAACGGCCCGGCACGCGCTCAGCCACCGGGGTGTGCGGACCGATGCCTGGGTCGGCTCGCTGCTCCCCGCCGACCTGGGGATCTCGGGCCCGGATGCCGCGCCGGGCCACCGCGGGCGGACCGCCACCCCCGCCCCGCGCGGATGAACGTGCGGGGCGGGCGAGGCGTTCGTCGCCCGCCACGATCGCGGTGATCAGGGAGTCGACCACGGGACGCGCCGGCGACACGCCCGTACAGCTCCCTGATCACGGCGATCATGGGGAGGGGGCTGGGGTCAGCCGTCCAGGGCGATGATGCCGTAGTCGTAGCCCTTGCGGCGGTAGACGACGCTGGGCCGGCCCGACTCCTTGTCCAGGAACAGGTAGAAGTCGTGCCCGACGAGTTCCATCTGGAACAGGGCGTCCTCGACGGTCATCGGCTCGGCGGGGTGCAGCTTCTCCCGGGCGATGTGCCAGGGCTGGTCGTCCTCGTACCCGTCGACCTCGGGCTCGGTCGCCGACCCGGCGCCGTTCGGCCGCTCGGGCGCGGTCAGCGTGCCCACCGCCGAGCCGAAGTCGGCGACCGGCAGTCCGGCCGTGGCGGCCGCGACGGAGACCGGGGCGTGCCGCCCCCGGTGTACGCGGCGGCGGTCGGCGGCCCGGCGCAACCGGGCGTCCAGCTTGGCGATCGCCGCGTCCAACGCGCTGTAGAAATCCTTCGCGCACGCTTCGGCGCGGATCACGGGCCCGCGCGAGACGCAGGTGATTTCTACCCGCTGGCAGTGATCGGACTGTCGCGGATTGCGTTCGTGAAAGAGTTCCACATCGACGCGGATGAGTTTGTGATCGTAGCGCTCGATCTTCTCGAGCTTCTCGGCTACGTGTACCCGGTAATGGTCCGGCACTTCGACGTTACGGCCCTTGACCACGAGATCCATGCGTGACCTCCCTGCGCCATCGGAGAGTCGTGCAGAAACAAGAAGCCCGGTCAGCCCGCCCCCTGGGAAGTTCGTTCGGCTCGACCGGTAACTGTCCGTTACGCCTCCTTCCAGGTGCCCCCGGGGCAACGAGACACCCCTCATACCCCCGGTAAACAAAACGCTAACCCCTGTCGCGCCCGCAGTCACCCCCGATGCCAAGACCGTTTCGAGAAGATTCGCGAGCACGGCACGATAGGGTGTAATGGACGGTACGCAGAGTGAAGCGCGAGCGGCCACGGTGACCAGCGAGGGCCGGCGAACCGGCTACGTCCTGATTCCGTCGGGGAAGGACACTCCATTGCGGTCCGACCCGCCGACCCGGTCACCCGAACGGCGTACGGTCGCGGCCAGCACCGCCGCGGCCCGCACCCCGATGCCCGCACCGGCGAGCAACCGGGCCACGGCCGTCAACGTGACCCCGGTCGTCACGATGTCGTCCAGCACCACGACCGTACGGCCGGCCGCCAGCCGGCGGACCGCGGCCAGCCGCCGCCCCCGTGGCCGGAACGCCCCGGCCGCCGCCGCGGCCCGGCCGGCGCTGTCCAACGTCGCCGAATCGGGCCGGGGCAGCGCCCGCAACGGCGACGCCACCGCGACCGGCCAGCCGGACCCGTGCAGCCGGACGGCGGCGTGCCGGGCCAATCGGCGGAGGTGGTCACCGTGCCGCGCCCGGACGGCCCGCGCGGTGGCCGGCACCGGCACCAGCAACACCGGCCGCCGCCCGCCGGCCGCCTCGGCCACCACCTCGGCGAGAAGCATGCCCAGCGGCCTGGCCAGGGAGTGCCGACCCCGTTCCTTGTACGACAGCAGCATCTCCCGCAACACACCCTGGTACGCCCCCAGCGCCACGCATTCCGGCAGCCCCGGCGGTGCCGGGGTGGGGCGGGCCGGCGCGGGGCGCAGCGCCCGCAGCGCTGCGGCGCAGTTCTCGCAGGCGCCCTGTCGCAGCGGCAGCCGGGTACCGCGACAACCGGCACACTCGGCGGGCAGCACCAGGTCGGCCAGCTCCGCCCAGATGTCCGCCAACACCAGGGTCCCCCGGCTCAGTAGAGGAAGAAGGGGGCCACGGGACTACCGGCCGGCAGGGTCCCGGAACCGGGCGAGACCTGATCCCGGCTGATCGACGCCCCGGCGGCGTACGCCACCTGGTTCGCCTCGTAGAGCGGGTTGCGCAACGGGGCCTGCGAGACCGGGTTGTTGGGGTAGGCGGCCAGGTGGGTGACCGGGGCGCCGATGTCGCTCACCTCCGGCGACTCGCGGACCCCGTCGACCCCGAGCCGCACGATGGCCGCCCGGCCCATCGCGTTCGTCCCGGCCACCGCGAGCATGTTCTCCCCCAGCCAGTCCACCTGGGTCAGCCCGGTCAGCGAGGTCGCCAGCTGGCGTACCGGGCCCACGCTCATCCCGCCGCCGTCCGTGCGTACGGTCGCGACGTGGAGCCGGCCGCCGGCGATGAAGGCGATCCGCTGGCCGTCCAGCGCCGCCCCCACCGAGCTGACCCGGGCCGGGACCCCCCGGATCCTCTCCAGCCTCGGGTTGTCGGCGGTGAACCGGTACAGCTCGTTGCCGGAGACGACCAGCCCGGTCGGCTCCCCCGGGTCCGGGCCCTTCAACCACACCGGCCGGCCCATCGAACTGACCGGCTGACCGGTCTGGAACTGGCTCACGGTGGTGTGTCCGGCCCCGACCCGCAGCCGCAGGTGGTCGCCGTCCCTGACCACCAACGCCGCCGAGATCTCCGCTTCCCTGCGGTTGAGCCCCGCGGAGACGATGTCGCGGTTGGCCGCGGCGGCGACCGGCGGCGGCTGCCCCGCGGAGTCCACCAGCGGGTAGATCCCCCCACCGAGCACCGCGAAGCGCTCCGGCGCGCTCAACCGGTAGACCGGATTGGCCCGGCGGTAGTCGGTGACGGACTCGGTCTTGCGGATCTGATTCTGGATCTTCAACTCCAGCTCGTCGCGGAGCAGGATGTTCTGCTGGAGCGACCAGGCGATCTGGGTGAAGAGCTGGCTGAGGTCCCGCTCGCTGTCGAGCGCGCCGGCCTTGACCGAGAGGTTGACCTCCAGCCGGCCGCCGTCCTTCGGCGCCGGTACGTTGCCCGGCATCCCGGTGCCGTCGGGCAACCGGAGCACGGTGGGCGCCAGCCAGTCCGCCGGACCACCGATCAGCCAGCCGAGCACCTCGGTGGCGCGCCGTTCCACCGGCACCGTCATCGGCAGATAACGCAGGTCGGGCACCAGGGCGGTACGGGCGGTGTTCCAGAAGTAGACGGTGGTTTCCTCGTAGTAGCCCAGCAGGGCGTCGGTGGTCATCAGCACCACCGGCGGCGGGTCGAGGACGTACAGGCCGGCGTCGGAGCCCGGATCGGTCGGCGCCGGGCCCACCGTGAAGGTGTAGCTGGACCCGGTCGCGACCGGCTCCTCCACCGAACCGTTCGCCCGCAGGACGCCGACCTGCTCCACCCCGGCCAGGGTCACCGAGTAGGTGCCGTCCTTGTTCAGGGCGATCTCGGGCTCCTCGGCCCGGACGATGTTGATCGCCAGCTCGTCGGCCGGCGCCACGTTGAACTGCCGGTCGGCGACGATGTACTCGTTGACCCGCTTGTACGCCTCGCTCGCCTCGCCCGCGGCCGCGGTCAGGAAGTTGCGGACGAAGGCCCGCTCGTCACTGCCGCTCGCCGTCCGGCCCGGCGGCGGCTGGCGGGTACCGCCGGCGGGCACCGTGTCGGCCACCGGCCCCCGGCCGTCGATCTGCACGTCGGTCTGCTCCGGGATGCCGCATGCCACCAGCCCGACCAGCAGTGCCGCCGCGCCGCTGACCAGGGTGAGCGGAAGTCGTCTCACCGCGCCACCTCGCTCCGCTCGGGACCTGTCCCGTCGTGTGCCGCGTCGCCGCCGGCCCTGTCCTCGTGCGCCGCATCGCCGCCGGCTGTACCCCCGAGCGCCGCCCCGGTGTCCGCGCGGTCGTCGTGCACGTCCGGACCGGCCGGGTCACTGCCCGCCCCGGATGTCCCGGCCCGGCTCCGGGCGGCCGGCACCGGCGGGGCGGCGCCGGGCAGCGCGCCGGCCGGGGCGGTGTCGTCGGCGCGGTCGGGCGGGGCGGGGGCCGCCGCGATCACCGGGGCGGTCAGCGCGCCGGGGCCGGGCGCGGCCAGCACGCCGGGAGCGGGTGCGGCCAGCGCCTCGGTGGCCGACGCGGCGATGTCGGCCGGCACCAGGCGCAACGGCGACGACGTCAGCCGGTCGCCGGCCCGGGCCGGCAGGGTGAGCCGGAACTGGGCGCCCCGACCCGTCGCACCCCACGCCTCCAGCCACCCACCGTGCAACCGGGCGTCCTCCAGGCTGATCGACAGGCCGAGCCCGGTGCCCCCGGTCTGCCGGGCCCGCGACGGATCCGCGCGCCAGAACCGGTTGAACACCAGCTTCTCCTCGCCGGGTTTCAGACCCACCCCGTGGTCGCGCACGGTGACCGCGACCGCGGTCTCGTCCATCCCGAGGACGACCTCCACCGGGCGCCCGGCGCCGTGCTCGACGGCGTTGCCGACCAGGTTGCGCAGGATCCGCTCGACCCGCCGCGGATCGACCTCGGCGATCACCGGGGCGTCCGGCACCTCCACCCGCAGTGGGGCACCACAGCGGTTGGCCAGCCGCTCCAGCCGGTCGGTCACCCGGCGTACCACCGGCACCAGGTCGGTGGGCTCGGCGTCCAGCATGGCGAACCCGGCGTCGAACCGGCTGATCTCCAGCAGGTCGGTGAGCAGGTCCTCGAACCGGTCCAGCTCGGCGTGCAGCAGCTCGGCGGTACGGGTCACCGCGGGGTCGAAGCTGTCCCGCTCCGCGTAGATGAGGTCGGCCGCCATCCGTACGGTGGTCAGCGGGGTACGCAGCTCGTGCGAGACGTCCGAGGTGAACCGCCGCTGGAGCCGGGACATCTCCTCCAGCCGTACGATCTGCCGTTGCAGGTTGGTGGCCATCTGGTTGAACGACGCGGCGAGCAACGCCAGGTCGTCCTCGCCGTTGACCACCATCCGCTGGTCGAGCAGGCCGGCCGAGAGGCGCTGGGCGGTGCGGGCGGCGACCCGGACCGGGTTCACCACCAGCCGGGTGACCAGGCCGGAGAGCAGCCCGAGGAGGACGACCAGCGCGAAACCGGTGGCGAGGACGGTCGCGCGCGAGGCGGTGGCGATCGACTCCCAGCGGGTCAGCGGGACGAAGTAGTAGAGCTCGACCTGACCGAACCCGGTGGGCACGGGTGAGCCGTAGACCAGGTACTTCGCCGACTCCCCGTCGAACAGCTCGCCGGTGCGGATCTGGTGCGCGACGTCGCCGCCCTCCACCGCCCTGCGCAGCGGCTCACCGAGCATCCCGCCGACGTCCGCCTCCGGTGGCGAGGTCGCCGGAGAGACCCGGTCGCCGGCCCGCAGCGCCACCACCACCCCGCCGAGCTGCGCCGGATCACCGCCGGCCAGGTAGCTGACGGTGCTCTCGAAGGTGGCCTTGAGCCCCTGCTCCGAGACGTTGGTGTGGTTGCTGAGCTGCGCCGAGGCGTACTCCTGGCCCTCCTTGAGCCGTCCCGAGACGTCGTTGGTCGCGTTGTCCAGCACGATTTTGGTGATGTTGTCCGCGATCAGGTACGCGAAGCCGCCGACCAGCAGGCTCGACGCGACCAGGGTGATCGTCACGACGCGCACCTGGAGCGACCGCCGCCAGGTGCGGTGCAGGGCGGCGCCACCGGCCGCCGCCCGCGCCGAGGCGGTACGCCGCAGCCGCCGCCCGGCGGAGCCGGCGCGGGCGAGCTGGGCGTGTAGCGAGGTCACGGTGCGGGTCACAGTGAACCCAGGCTATCCGGTGCCCGCCTTGTAACCGACTCCCCGCACGGTCAGGATGACCTCCGGTCGCTCGGGGTCCGGCTCGATCTTGGCCCGCAGCCGCTGTACGTGCACGTTCACCAGCCGGGTGTCGGCGGCGTGCCGGTAACCCCAGACCTGTTCGAGCAGCACCTCCCGGGTGAAGACCTGGCGCGGCTTGCGGGCCAGCGCCACCAGCAGGTCGAACTCCAGGGGGGTCAGCTTGACCTCCTCGCCGTCCCGGCTGACGGTGTGCGCCGGCACGTCGATGTTGATCTGGTTGCCCGGCGGGCCGATGGTCAACAGCTCCGGGGCGGCGTCCTCGCCCCGGCGCAGCCGGGCCCGCATCCGGGCCACCAGCTCCTTGGGCTTGAACGGCTTCACCACGTAGTCGTCGGCGCCGGACTCCAGCCCGAGCACGACGTCCACGGTGTCGCTCTTGGCGGTCAGCATGACGATCGGGATGCCCGACTCGGAGCGGATCGCCCGGGCCACGTCGATGCCGCTCATGCCGGGCAGCATGAGGTCGAGCAGGACGATGTCGGGCCGGTTCTCACGGAACGCCGCCAGCGCCCGCTCCCCGTCGGCGACGAAGGAGGGCAGGAATCCCTCACTGCGCAGCACGATGCCGAGCATCTCGGCAAGCGCGGGGTCGTCGTCGACCACCAGTACCCGGGCTCTCATGGCACCAATATTCCACTCTCTATCCACAACCGCGGCCCTCGCGCCTCTCGATGGAGCCGGCCGGTTCGGCCCGCTCGGCGGACGGGCGGCGCCGTTGCGGCCGATCCGCCCAGGTCACGGAGCGCAGAAGCATACCCCGACCGGACCTGCGGAGCCAGACGCGAGGCGTCGGGGCCGCGCCGGGCCGTCGCCGGGCCCCGGATGATCGTCGCGGCCGGCGATCATTCGGGTACCCGGAGCGACCGTTCGGGGCGGCCGGGCCCGCCGACCGGTCCGGCGATCCGGCCGGCCCGTCCGGGACCCGGGGCCGGGCGGGCCGATCGGGCGGCCGGGCGGGCCCACCCGTCGGCCGGTCGGACCCGACGGCGGATCCCGGCGCGCGGGCGGTCCGGTACGGCACCGCCGGCGCATCGCCGCACCGGGACAGCGGCGCGCGGGTCAACCCCGGCGGAATCGGCGTGCCACCATGACTCCTGCGGCGCGGCGTACCGCGCCCCCGCCACCTACGCAACCGCGCCCGTCCGGAGCCTCCGGCCGCCAGGAGCCTCCACCCACCAGGAGTACGTTTGCCCGACGCCGGCCCCACCGCCGTACTGCCGCTGCGTCCGTTGACCGTCGGCGAACTGCTCGACTCGGCGGTCCTGCTCTTCCGGGGGCACGTCCGGGTGCTGGTACCGGTCGCCCTGGTGCTGGCCGTGGGCGAGCAGTTCGTGCTCCATCCGCTGCGTCTGGCCGCCGCCACCGAGCCACCCGCCCACCTGCCGCACCTGCACCAGCTCCCGCCGTACTGGCTGTTGCTGGCGGTGGGGGCGGCGACCGAGGGGGTGGCGATCGCGCTGCTCGGCAACCTGACCGGCCGGGCCGCCACCGGGGTGGTGCTCGGCCGGGCGGCGCCGGCCGGACGGCTGCTCCGCCCGGGCGGCGCCCGGTTCGGCGCGACCCTGGCGGCCGCGGTGATCGCCGGCGCCGTCATGTTCGTCGCGGCCCTGGCCGGGCCGGCCTGGCTGCTCGGGTTCGCCCTGCTGGGCCCCCTGGTGCCGACGATCGTGGTGGACCGGCTCGGGCCCCTGCCCGCGCTGCGCCGGGCGGCGGCGCTGGCCGCCCGCTCGGCCGCCCGCTCCGGCGGCATCCGGCTGCTCGGCTACCTCGTCTGGTGGATCCTCCGACTCGGGCTGGCGCTGGGGGTGGTCAACGGACTCGACGAGCTCGACCTGCTGCCGTCCGGCTGGCTGCTGCCGATGAGCGCCGCCGCCTGGGTCGCGGTCAACAGCGTCGCGTACCCGGCGCTCGCCTGCCTGGACGCCGTCCTGCACCTGGAGACCCGGATCCGTACGGAGGGGCTGGACATCGCCCTGGCGCAGGCCCGACGCACCGGCCGACACCTCGGCGAGCTGCCCCATCCCATCCCGTGGCCGCCCGACCCGGCGGCGCCCACGCCGGCACCGTCCCACCCGGCGGCCCTCGACCCGGCGGCCCTCGACCCGGCGGCCCTCGACCCGGCGGTGCGCCGGTGAGCGTCAGCCGGTGGTGGACCGAGACCACGGCGGCGGTCGGTGACGTCCTGCCCCTGCCACTGGTCGGTCTCCTGCTGCTGCTCGCCACCGCGCTCGTCGCGCTCGGCTGGTACCACTTTCCGGCCTGGGTACCCCGGCGCCTGCCGCGCTGGCCCACCCGGCGCCGACGCGGGCGCGCGACGCCACCGCGCCGGTCCGCCCCCGCCGTACCGTCTCCCCGTCCGGCCCCCGAGCTGCCACCGGTCCCGGCGCTCGTCGCCCTCGCGGACCGGCTGGCCGGCGAGGGGCGGTACGCCGAGTCGGTCCGGGAGCGGTTGCGCGGGATGGTCCGGGAACTCGTCGACCGCCGGGTACTGGAGCAGCGCCCGGGGATGACCGTCGCCGAACTCGCCTCGGCGGCGGCCCGCACCCGCCCGGAGGTGGCGCCACCGCTCTCCGCCGCCGGCGGGATCTTCTCGGAACTCTGGTACGGGCAGCGGCCGGCCCGGGCCGAACACGACGACCGGATGCGCGAGCACGCCGCCGAACTGCACCGGACCCTCACCGCCCGGAGCCGTCCGACCGACGACGGACGGGGGCCGGCATGACCACACCCACGGCCCCGCGGGCGGCGCCCGCCAGACGACGGCGGTGGCACCGGATCGCCCTCCCGGTCGCCGTGGCGGCCCTGCTGCTGACGGTCACCTGGATCACCCACGCCGTCGACCAGCCCGACCCGGACGAGTCCGGCTTCCTCTCCCCGGTGCACGACGGCGACGACGGCGGGAGTCGGCTCGCGGCCGAGCTGCGGGCCCGGGGAGTCGCCGTACAGCGGGTGACCAGCAGCGGGGAGGCCCTGCGCGCGGCGGGCGACCGGGGCGGACTGACCCTGTTCGTACCGGCGCCCGGGCTGGTCCACCCCTGGTACCTGCCGTTGCTCGCCGAGCCGGCCGACTCGGGCCGGCTGGTGCTGGTCGACCCGCCGCGCCGGGTCCTCGGCACCGCGGGCCTGCCGTTCACCACCGCCGACCGCCGCTGGGCCGCCCGCGCCGTCGGGACCGACGCCGACGGCCGGCCCTGCCCACTGCCCGAGGTACGCCAGGCGGGCGTGGCCGCCGCGCTCCGGCAGCGGTACACCGCCCCGGCCGCCGGGCGGGCGACCGCCGACCGCTGCTACGAGGGCGGGCTGACCAGGACCCGATGGCGCGGCGCCGAACTGGTGGCGGTCGGCGCCAGCGACCCGTTCCGCAACGACCGCATCGACGAGCAGAACAACGCCGCCCTCGCCGTCGGCCTGCTGGCCACCCGTACCCGGGTCGTCTGGCTCGACCTGCGCGGGCCCGAGCCGCCGCCACCGGCCTATCCGGAGAGCCCCCCGGACACCGAACCCGGGTCGGGTCTGCCGGACTCCGGGGAACCCGCCGACGCCGGACCCGAGGACGGTTCCGCGGACGGGCCCGGCCCCGCCGCACCGGGCGGACCGGACGACCGGCGGGCCTCGCCGCCCGATCCCCCGAACCCGCTCTGGGGTGCCTTCCCGCCCTGGTTCTGGGCCCTGCTGGTGCAGCTCGCGCTGGCCCTGCTCCTGGTGGTGCTCTGGCGGGCCCGTCGGCTCGGGCCACCGGTGCCCGAGCCCCTGCCGGTGACGGTCCGGTCCGCCGAGACCACCCTCGGCCGGGCCCGGCTCTACCGGCGGGCCCGAGCCCGGGGGCCGGCCGCGGGGATCCTGCGGGCGGCGGCGTTGCACCGGATCCTGCCCCCGCTCAACCGGGGCGTCCAGACGCCGGGGACCGAGGTGGCGGCCGCGCTGGCGGCGCGGACCGGCCGGGACGCGGCCCAGGTGCACGACCTGCTGTACGGCCCGGCGCCGACCAGCGACCGCGACCTGCTCGACCTGGCCCGCGCCCTCGACGGGCTGACCCGGGCCCTCGGCGGCGACCGGCCCGAGCCGCCCCGCCACGGGCCCCCTCCGCACGGGCCACCCGTCCACGAGCCCTCTCCGCCCGAGCCATCCCGCCACGAGCACCCCCACCACGACCGCTCCCCCGAAGGAGAATCCCGGTGACCCGATCCGCCGGCCCCTCGTACGCCGACTCGCCGTATCCCGGCCCCGCCCGGTCGGAGCCGGCGCCCGCCGGGCCGTCGGACGACGGGGACCGGGCCCGGGCGGCCCTGCACCGGCTGCGCGCCGAGGTCGCCAAGGCGGTCGTCGGACAGGAGGCGATCGTCACCGGGCTGGTGATCGCCCTGCTCTGCCGCGGGCACGTGCTGCTCGAAGGCGTACCCGGAGTGGCGAAGACCCTGCTGGTCCGGGCCCTCGCCGCCGCGCTCGACCTGGAGTCCAAGCGGTTGCAGTTCACCCCGGACCTGATGCCCGGCGACGTGACCGGTTCGCTCATCTTCGACCCGCGCACCGCCGCCTTCACCTTCCGGGAGGGCCCGGTCTTCACCAACCTGCTGCTGGCCGACGAGATCAACCGGACACCGCCGAAGACCCAGTCGGCGCTGCTGGAGGTGATGGAGGAGCGGCAGGTCTCGGTGGAGGGGAGCCGGCGGGCGCTGCCGGAGGTGTTCATCGTCGCCGCCACCCAGAACCCGGTGGAGTTCGAGGGCACGTACCCGCTGCCGGAGGCGCAACTGGACCGGTTCCTGCTCAACCTGACCGTGCCGCTGCCGAGCCGGGAGGAGGAACTCGGGGTGCTCCGCGCCCACCACGCCGGCTTCGACCCGCGGGAGCTGGCCGCCGCCGGCATCCGGCCGGTCGCCGGCCCCGCCGACCTGGAGCTGGCCCGTACGGCGGTCGGCCGGGTCGGGGTCGCCGAGCCCCTCTTCGAGTACGTCGTGGACCTCTGCCGGGCGACCCGGCGGGCACCCGCCCTGGAGCTGGGTGCCTCGCCCCGGGGCGCGATCGCCCTGCTCGGCACCGCCAAGGCGTGGGCCTGGCTGGCCGGCCGGGACCACATCGTCCCGGATGACGTCAAGGCGGTGGCCCGGCCGACGCTGCGGCACCGGCTGCGGCTGCGGCCGGAGGCGGAGCTGGAGGGGGTCACCACGGCGGCGGTGCTGGACGCGGTGCTGGACACCGTGCCGACCCCGCGATGACCTGGCGGGCGGCGCTCCTGCTCGGGCTGGGTGGGCTGACCCTGCCGCTCTGGCCGGCGCCGTGGTGGGGCGTGCTGGTGATGACCGGTGCGGTGCTGGCCCTGGCGGTGCTGGACCGGGCGCTCGCCGTCCCGCCGCAGGCGGTCCACCTGGCGAGGGACGGCGACCGGACCGTCCGGCTCGGCGAGACCGCCACCGTCGCGGTGCAGCTGCACAACACCTCCGGCCGTACGCTGCGCGCCCTGGTCCGGGACGCCTGGGTCCCGTCGGCCGGCGCCCGGGCGGCCTTCCCCGGCGCGCCGAGGGTCCGGGTGGACCCCGGTGGGCGGACGGTGCTGCCCAGCCGGCTCACGCCGACCCGGCGCGGTGACCGGGCGGCGGTGGCGGTGACCCTGCGCTCGTTCGGCCCGCTGGGGCTGGCCTTCCGGCAGCGGGCCCGGCAGCCGCCGACGCCACCGTGGACCCTGCGGGTGCTGCCCCGGTTCGAGTCCCGCCGCCACCTGCCGGAGAAGATCGCCCGGCTGCGCGTACTCGACGGCGCGGCGGTGAGTCGCGGCCGTGGCCAGGGCACCGAGTTCGACACTCTGCGGGAGTACGTCGTCGGCGACGATGTCCGCTCCGTCGACTGGCGGGCCAGCGCGCGCCGGGCCGACGTACTGGTCCGCACCTGGCGACCGGAGCGGGACCGGCGGCTGGTCTGCGTCCTGGACACCGGGCGCACCTCGGCGGTGCGGGTCGGCGACGAGCCACGACTCGATGCCGCGATCGACGCCGCGCTGCTGCTGACGGCGCTGGCCGCCCGCGCCGGGGACCGGGTCGACCTGATCGCCGTGGACAGCGCGGTCCGGGTCGCGGTGACCGGGAACAGCCAGTCCCGGCTGCTCGCCCGGATGGTGGACGCGCTGGCCCCGCTGCAACCGTCGCTGGTGGAGACCGACTTCGAGCTGCTGGTCGGCGAGGTGCTGCGCCGCGAGCGCCGGCGCGCGCTGGTGGTGCTCTTCACCGCCCTCGAACCGGGCGCGGTCGCGGAGGGGCTGCTCCCGGTCCTGCCCAGCCTGGCCACCCGGCACCGGGTGGTGGTGGCCACGCCGCACGACCCGGTGCTGACCGACCTGACCAACCGGTCACCCGTCAGCCCCGAGGAGGCGTACGCCTCGGCCGCGGCGTGGCGGGCGCTCGCCGACCGGGACCGGGTCCGGGCGGCGCTGCACCGGCACGGCGTGGTCGTGGTGGACGCCCCCGCCGACCGGCTGGCCCCGATGGTGAGCGACGCCTACCTGCGACTCAAGGCGCTCGGTCAGCTCTGACCGGCCGGTGGCGGCGACGCCGGGGTCTCACCGGAGGGCTCCGTGGCTCCGGACCGGGCCGGCCGGGCCCGCCGGCCGCAGACCAGCACGTAGCCGAGGAAGCCGAGCCAGGCGAGCAGCCCGACGCCGACCCGGGCCGCCGTGGGCACCTCGGCCGGGGTCACGAACGCCTCGATGAGTCCGGCGACCGCGAACACCCCGACCAGCCCGAGCGCGACCAGGATGCCGGTCTGCCCCGCCTCGGCCACCGCCTGGCCCCGGGTCAGCCGGGCCGGCGGCGCGATCCAGGCCCAGCCGATCCGCAGACCGACGCCGGCGGCCACGAAGATCCCGGTCAGCTCCAGCAGGCCGTGCGGTGTGATCATGCTGAAGAAGAGCCCGGCCCGGTCGTACGAGAAGAGCACCCCGCCGATCACGCCCAGGTTGAGGGCGTTCTGCCAGAGCAGGTAGAAGACCGGCACGATCAGGATGCCGGAGGCGAGGCAGCGGGCCGCCACCCAGGCATTGTTGGTCCAGAGCTGGAAGGCGAAGCTCGGCGCGTCGTGCTCGGTGTAGTAGCCGGCGAAACCGGAGTCAACCAGCTCGGCGGCGGCCTCCTCGCCGATGAACGCGGCGGCGCTCTCCGGATGCCCGGCGATCCACCAGATGAAGAAGCCGGCGACCGCGCCGAACCCGACGGCGACCGCGCACCACCAGGGCCAGGCCCGGTAGACCGCCAGCGGGAAGGTGGTGCCGAAGAACCGGCCGACGGCCCGCCAGGAGAAGCCGGGGCGGCCGGTGAGCCGGCCCTGTGCGGTCAACACCAGCCGGGACAGCCGGGCCGCCAGTGCCGGGTCGGGCGAGCGGCTGCGTACCACCGAGAGGTGGGTGGCGGTCCGTTGGTAGAGGGCGACCAGTTCGTCCGCCTCGTCGGCACCGAGCCGGCGGTGCTGGCACAACTGGTCCAGCCGGCGCCACTCGCGCTCGTGCTCCGCCACGTACGCGTCGAGATCCACGGCCCTCCCCCGCTGTCGCGACCATAGTGTTCACTGTGCTGGTGACGGCGCAACCACCGAGGTCGACGCCCGCGCCACGCCGGCCCGTACCGGCCGGCCCGGGTTCGGATGCCGGCCTGGTCAGCGGCGAGGCGGTCGAGCTGGACGTCCGGGTCGCCCGGCTCGGTTCCCGGGTGCTGGCGCTGCTGGTCGACGTGCTGGTGCAGGTCGGCATCGCCATCGTGCTGGTGATCCTCGGCGGGATCGTGACCACCGCCCTGGCGTTGGCGGGACGGCTGGACCGGGCGGTCACCACCGGGTTGCAGACCGTCGCGGTGGTCCTGCTGCTGGTCGGCTACCCGGTGCTGTGCGAGACGCTCAACCACGGCCGTACGGTCGGCAAGCTGGCCGTGGGACTGCGGGTGATCCGCGACGACGGCGGGCCGGTCGGTTTCCGGCAGGCGCTGACCCGCACCCTGGTCGGCGTGACGGTGGAGTGGCCCGGTCTGGTGCTGCCGCTGCTCGCCTGGGTGGCCGGCGTGACCACGATGCTGACCGATCCGCGCGGGCGGCGGCTCGGCGACCTGGCGGCCGGCACGATGGTGGTGCACGACCGGAGCCCCTCCGGCTTCCACCGGACGGTGCCGACGATGTTGCCGGCGCTGGCGGGCTGGGCCCGGACGCTGGACCTCACCCGGTTGGACGACGGCCTCGCGCTCGGGGTACGCCAGTTCGTCGACCGGTACCCGTCGCTGACCGGTGCCACCCGCGACCGGCTGGCCCGCACGCTCTGGGCCGAGGTCGCGGCCGCGACGTCGCCGCCACCGCCGCCCGGGCTGCCCGAGTGGACCTACCTGGGCGCGGTGCTCGCCGAACGGCACGCCCGGGCCACCCGGCGGCTGGTCCGGAACCGCTCGGTGACCGCCACGCTCTGGCCGGAACTCGCGACCGCCGCCTCCGCGCCGCGACCCGGGACCGCCGCGCACCTCGGGGCGCCCGCCCACGGGCCGGGACCGGCGACGCCCGCCCACGGGCCGGACCCGTGGGCCGCACTGTCGCCGGCGGAGGGTCGGGTCCGGTGAAGGCCTTCCTGCCCTGGCTCACGGTGCTGGCCGTGGTCATCGCGTTGAACGCGCTGCGGCTGCGACCGCTCGCCACCGCGGTCGCGGTGGCCTGGCTCTGCTACTGCGTCTGGACCTGGGTGCGACCGCGCCGCGCCGGGCGGGGCGACGGGCAGCGCTGAGCGGGGCGGACCCGCCCCGGAGGGACGGGCCGGCCGCGCAGCGCCGACCCGTCCCCCCGGGTTCGTTGGTCAGTAGCGGTAGTGGTCCGGCTTGAACGGCCCCTCGACCGGGATGCCGAGGTACGCCGCCTGCTCCTTGCTCAGCTCGGTGAGCTTGACGCCGAGCGCGTCCAGGTGCAGCCGGGCCACCTTCTCGTCCAGGTGCTTCGGCAGCGTGTAGACGCCGATCGGGTACTCGTCGGTCTTGGTGAAGAGCTCGATCTGCGCGATGGTCTGGTTGGCGAACGAGTTGGACATCACGAAGCTCGGGTGTCCGGTCGCGTTGCCCAGGTTCAGCAGACGGCCCTCGGAGAGCACGATGATCGAGTGCCCGTCCTCGAACTGCCAGACGTCGACCTGCGGCTTGATGTTGACCCGGGTGACGTCGGGACGCTTGGCCAGGCCGGCCATGTCGATCTCGTTGTCGAAGTGGCCGATGTTGCCGACGATCGCCTGGTGCTTCATCCGCGCCATGTGCTCGTTGGTGATGACGTCGTAGCAACCGGTCGCGGTGATGAAGATGTCGGCGGTCTCGACCACGTCGTCCAGGGTGGTCACCTGGTAGCCGTCCATCGCGGCCTGCAACGCGCAGATCGGGTCGACCTCGGTGACCACGACGCGGGCACCCTGGCCACGCAGCGACTCCGCGCAGCCCTTGCCGACGTCGCCGTAGCCGAGCACGACCGCCACCTTGCCGCCGATCAGTACGTCGGTGGCCCGGTTGATGCCGTCGATGAGCGAGTGCCGGCAGCCGTACTTGTTGTCGAACTTGCTCTTCGTCACCGAGTCGTTGACGTTGATCGCCGGGAAGAGCAGCGACCCGGCGTGCTGCATCTCGTAGAGCCGGTGCACACCGGTGGTGGTCTCCTCGGTGACGCCCTTGATGCCGGCGGCGACCCGGGTCCAGCGGCGGTCGTCCTCGGCGAGCGAGCGGTGCAGCACCTGGAGGATGACCGCGTACTCCTCGGAGTCGGCGGTCTCGACCGGCGGCACGGCCCCGGCACCCTCGAACTGGGCTCCCCGGTGCACGAGCAGGGTGGCGTCACCACCGTCGTCGAGGATCATGTTGGGGCCCTGTCCGTCCGGCCAGAGCAGCACCTGCTCGGTGCACCACCAGTACTCCTCCAGCGACTCGCCCTTCCAGGCGTAGACCGGCACGCCGGCCGGCGCCTCGACGGTCCCCTCGGGACCGACGACGACGGCCGCCGCCGCGTGGTCCTGGGTGGAGAAGATGTTGCAGGAGGCCCAGCGGACCTGGGCGCCGAGCGCCACCAGGGTCTCGATGAGCACGGCGGTCTGGATCGTCATGTGCAGCGAGCCGGTGACCCGGGCGCCGCGTAGCGGCTGCTCGGCCGCGTACTCGCGACGGATCGACATCAGGCCGGGCATCTCGTGCTCGGCGAGCTGGATCTCCTTACGCCCGAAGGCCGCGAGGGAGAGGTCCGCCACCTTGTAGTCGCCCTCGGCGAGGGTCGTGGGCCGGGTGGACGCGCCACCCGTGGGGGCCGGGAGGGTGCTGGTCATCAAGACTCCTGTCGTACGGTCTGCGCGACCCTCCACGTTACGCCCCGGCGATGTCACCGTGGCTCCTGGTCCGGTCGCGACCCGGACGGCCGCCGGGTGGTAGACGTCGGGCCGGTGGTACGCGCCGGTCGGTGGCCGGAGTCGTGCGGGCCGGACAGCGCGCGGGGCGGTCGGGCATGGGCAGCTTTCCACCCAGTATCCGGCCGCCCCGCGCATCCCCCCGGTTTGGTTCCCCGCGCGCGTGTCTCGGCCCCCCACTCCGGTAACGCTGCGCACTCAAAGCGTCACACTGAGCAAAAGCGCTGTCAAGCTGATCCGCAAAGTTCCGATTTGTGGCGACTGGCGGCGGGACGTCGACTCAGCGCAGACCGACGGAGGCGACATACGCCTCACCGGCGCCGGCGAAGAACACCGGGCCACCGTCGGCCGGACCGACCGCTGCCTGTCCCGGGCCCAGCCGGACCGTACCCCCACCATCGGTCACGGTCACCGCACCGGCCATGCAGAGCGCGATCCGCGGACCGCGTACGTCGACCCGGGCCGAGTCGCGGGCCCCGTCGAGGCGCACCCCGTGCAGCGCGAAGTCCTCCACCGGCACCGGCCAGGTGACCACGCCGGGCGCCACCGGCACCGGCGACACCACCGGGTCGGCGAGCACCTCGAAGCGGAGCACCCGGAGCAGTTCCCGGACGTCGACGTGCTTGGGGGTCAGGCCGCCGCGCAGCACGTTGTCGCTGGCCGCCAGGATCTCCACCCCGGCCCCGTACAGGTAGGCGTGCAGGTTGCCCGCCGGCATCCAGATCGCCTCGCCCGGGGCCAGGCTGACGTGGTTGAGCAACAGCGCCACCAGCACGCCGGTGTCGGCCGGGTACCGCGCCGCCAGCTCCCGGGCCAGCGTCGCCGGCTCGGCGTACTCCTTCGCGACGTCCGCCGCCACGACCGCCGACACCAGCGCCTCGCGCTCCCGCTCCGGCCAGGCGAGCAGCGTGCGTACGGCGTCGCGCAGCCCCGGCGTCCCGCTGCGCAGGGCGGCCACCACCGGGTCGAGCGCGTCCACCCCGAAGGCCGCCAGCAGGTCCGCGGAGAGCGCCGGATCGCGGAAGCCGCAGAGCGCCTGGAACGGCGAGACCGCGACCAGCAGCTCCGGCTTGTGGTACGGGTCGACGTAGTTGCGGTGGGTCAGCTCCGGATCGGTGCCCTCGGCCGCGTAGCCCTCCCGGGCCTGCTCGGCGTCCGGATGCGCCTGGAGGGAGAGCGGCGCCTCCGGGGCCAGCACCTTGAGCAGGAACGGCAGCCGGGGGCCGAACCGGTCGACGACATCGGCGCCGAGCCAACGACCCGGATCCGCCGCGAGGACGTCGACCAGGCTCAGCGGGACGCCGTCCCGGTGCACCGTGGCCGGGTCACCGGGATGCGCCCCCAGCCACAGCTCCGCCTCCGGGCCCTCGGCCGGGGCCGGCCGGCCCTGGAGCTGGGCCAGAACCGTCCGCGACCCCCAGGCGTAGTCACGGATCCGGCCCTCCAGCGCCTCCACCGTCAGCCCTCCCGGATGCCCGGACCGGGATCGGCGACCGGCGGGGCGGCCTCGGCGGCCCGTGCGGCAGGGTCCGGCTGCCCGGCGTCGCGGTAGATGTCCGGCTCCACGTAGATCACCCGGGCGATCGGCACGGCGGCGCGGATCCGCGCCTCGACGGCGTTGATCCCCTCGGCCAGCTCGGCCGCCGACTCGTACGGCCGGACCGCGACCTTCGCCGCCACCAGCAGCTCCTCCGGGCCGAGGTGCAGCGTCTTCATGTGGATCACCCGCTCGACGTCCTCGCCCTCGACGATGGCCCGCTCGATCTTCGCCACGTCCTCCGGCGTGCCCGACTCGCCGAGCAGCAGGCTCTTGGTCTCGATCGCCAGGATGACCGCGATCGCGACCAGCAGCAGGCCGATCGCCGCGGTGCCGGCCGCGTCCCAGCGACCGTCGTCGGTGGCCAGGGTCATCGAGACGCCGACCAGGGCGAAGATCAGACCGAGCAGCGCGCCCAGGTCCTCCAGGAGCACCACCGGCAGCTCCGGCGCCTTGGCCCGGCGGACGAACTGCTTCCAGGACGCCGTGCCCCGGACGTGGTTCGACTCCCTGATAGCGGTGCGGAACGAGAACGTCTCCAGGACGATCGCGACGATCAGCACCGTGGGCGGCACCCACTGCCAGCTGTCGAAGCCGTGCGGGCCCTCCGGCCCCGTCTGCTCGTGGAACTTGTGGTACGCCTCGTAGAGCGCGAAGAGGCCACCGACGCTGAACAGCACGATCGAGACGATGAACGCGTAGATGTAGCGCTCGCGCCCGTACCCGAAGGGGTGCTCCGGGGTCGCCTTGCGCTGGGCCCGGCGCCCGCCGAGCAGCAGCAGCGCCTGGTTGCCGGAGTCGGCCAGCGAGTGGATCGACTCGGCGAGCATCGACGACGAGCCGGTCAGCCCCCAGGCGAGGAGCTTGGTGACCGCGATGCCCAGGTTGGCCAGCAGGGCGGCGACGATCGCCCTGGTGCCGCCGCTGGCGCTCACGGCCGCACCTCGGCGCACTCCTCGGGGGCCCGGGGCGCCGCGGCGCCGAGCGGGCCGGTCTGCTCGGTCACGGGTTCGAGAGCTCCTTCATTTCGGAGATGGCCGGCACGGCCATCGGATCGAGGCCGTGTGCCAGCGCCAGGTAGATCGACGCGAAGTCGGGGACGGCGATCAGCGAGGCGAGCCGCTCCAGGGACGAGCCGCCCTCGGCGGTCACCACGTCACAGCGCACGCCGCGCCGCTCGGCCAGGGTCTGCACCGCGTCGGCCCGCCGCTCCTCCACCACGAGCGGCTCGTCGGTGTCGTCGTCGGCGTTCAGGCCGCCGTCGCGGAGCAGCACCAGCCGCAGCCGCGTCCCCGCCGGCTCGGCGGCGGAGTCGGAGTCGGCGAAGATGTCCCGGCTCGACTCGGCGAGGCCGCCGAAGACGCCGTCCAGCAGGCCGACCCGACCCCGGCCCGCCTCGCCGAGGGCACCCGCCACCACCGGGTAGCGGGCGTTGGCCGAGAGCGTGTCGCCGAAGCGGCGGGCCGCCGCCGTCGCCAGCGGCGAGGAGCCCCAGACGATCGGCACCGAGCCGGCCAGCCCCAGGGCGAGGGACTTGGCCGGGTTGACGAAGGACTCGGCGGAGGGCCGGCAGCGGTCGGCGTCGGCGTCCAGCCGGGCCGCCGTCTCGGCCAGGTCCGCCTCGTTCACCTTGACCAGGCCGAGCGCGCGGGCGGCGAGCAGCACCGGCACCGTCAGCGCCCAGAGGCTGGCCCGGGCGGGCGCGCGGCGCGGTACCGGGATGAACGGCGCCCGGGCCCCCTCGGCGACCGACTGGAGCCGGGAGTCCGGCGCCCCGACGGCGACCAGCCGGGCGCCGCGCCGGGCGGCGGCCTCGGCCGCGCCGAGCGCCTCGGGGCTGCGTCCCGACGCGCTGACCGCGATGACCACGTCCGCCGCGCCGACCCAGCCGGGGACCCCGGCGCTGCGGTGCGAGATGACCGGGACCGGGCAGCGCGGCCCGGCCACCGTGGCGAGCACCTCACCGGTCCGGGCGGCGGTGCCGATGCCGGCGACGACCACGGCCCGGGGACGCCCCTCGTCGGCCAGCACCGACAGGTTCGCCTCGGCGGCCAGCGCGGCCGACTCGCGGACCTGGGAGCCACCGGAGGCGGTGTGCCGGAGCATGTCGCCGGGGTCGATCTTGGATAGGGCCGCGACGTCGTCGAGCAGGGCCTCGTCGGCCACCCGACGCCCGCGCAGGCCGGCGGTGCCGTCCATCACGGCTGCCGCTCCTCGGGGCCACCGCGCGCCTCGTCCAGGAGCAGCACCGGTACGTCGTCGCGGATCTCGAAGATCCGGGCGCACTCCGTGCAGGTCAGGGTCTGCGCCGTCGGGTCGTACTCCAGCGGCGCGTGGTGCGTGTCCGGACAGGCCAGTATCTCCAGCAACTGCGGATCGAGGGCCACTGTCGGCTCCTTCCACGTCGTGCGGACGGTCGGGGCGGCGGTCTGGCATACCCGACCGGCGCGAGGGATCTTATCGGCGAACCAGTCCGAGCACCTCGTCGCGGAGGGCCGCCATCCGTTGCGCGGTGCGCGCCTCCACGTTGAGCCGCAGCAGCGGCTCCGTGTTGCTGGAGCGCAGGTTGATCCACGCCCCGTCGGCGAACCGGATGGTCAGCCCGTCCAGCTCGTCGGTCTCCGCGTCCGGATAGGCGGCCCGGACCTCGGCGACCTTGGCCCGCTGGTCCGCCACCGTCGAGTTGATCTCGCCGGAGCCGACGTACCGCTCGTAGGCGCGGGCCAGCTCGGAGAGCGGCCGGTCCTGCTCGCCCAGCGCGGCGAGCAGGTGCATCGCGGCGAGCATGCCGGTGTCGGCGAACCAGAAGTCCCGGAAGTAGTAGTGCGCGGAGTGCTCACCGCCGAAGGCCGCGTTGGTCCGCGCCATGTCGGCCTTGATGAAGGAGTGGCCGACCCGGCTGCGCACCGGCTCGCCGCCGTGCTCACGGACGATCTCGGCCACCGCGCTGGAGGTGATGAGGTTGTGGATGATCGTGGCGCCGGGGTGCTTGGCCAGCTCACGTACGGCGACCAGGCCGGTGATCGCCGAGGGCGAGACCGCCTCGCCCCGCTCGTCGACCACGAAGCAGCGGTCCGCGTCGCCGTCGAACGCCAGCCCGAGGTCGGCGCCGTGCCGGCGTACCGCCGCCTGGAGGTCGACCAGGTTGGCCGGATCCAGCGGGTTGGCCTCGTGGTTGGGGAACGAGCCGTCCAGCTCGAAGTAGAGCGGCACGATCTCCAGCGGCAGGGCCGGCAGCGCGGCGTCGCCGAGCACCGCCGGCACGGTGTGCCCGCCCATCCCGTTGCCCGCGTCGATGACCACCTTCAGCGGCCGGATGCCGGTCAGGTCCACCAGGGTGCGCAGGTGCGCCGCGTACTCGGGCAGCAGGTCACGCCGTTCGAGGGGCGGCAGCGGGCCCCCCTCCGGCCGCGACTCGCCCTTGTCCAGCAGGGCCTGGGCGCGGTCCCGCAGCTCGGCCAGACCCGTGTCCTGGCCGATCGGCCGGGCGCCGGCCCGGCACATCTTGATGCCGTTGTAGCGCGCCGGGTTGTGGCTGGCGGTGAACATCGCCCCGGGCAGGTCCAGGCTGCCGGAGGCGTAGTAGAGCAGGTCCGTGCTGCCCAGCCCGACGTCGAGCACGCCCAGGCCCTCGGAACGGACGCCGTGGGCGAAGGCGGCGGCGAGCCCGGGCGAGGACGCCCGCATGTCGTGGGCGATCACGACCGTGTCGCGCTGCTCCCCGGAGGTGCGGAGAACCTGCGCCAAGGCCGCGCCCAGCGCCTCGGCGGCCCGCTCGTCCCACTGCTCCGGAACGGTACCGCGGACGTCGTACGCTTTGACGATAGCGGACAAATCAGACAAGGCTTCGCCCCTCAGCCGGGAACTCGGTCAACGGCCTGAGCGTATCGGAGCCGACCACCGGGGCCTGCCCCAAGGCGATCCGTCGCCCTATCGCCGCTCAGGGTTGCGCGGCAGGATCAGCGTCGGGTCGCCCCCGGCGGTGGGCGGCGGGGGCTGCGGCGCGGGGGCCGGCGGCGCGGCGGTCGGCTGCGCGGGGCCCGGCGGCGCGGGCGGCACCGCACGGGTCCGGCGCGGCGGGGTCCGCCCGGCGGTCGGCAGGATCAGGGTCCGGTCGCCGCCGTCGGCCAACCCGTCCGCCCCGGCCGACGCCGGCCCGACCAGGCCGGGGGTGTTCGGCGGCACCACCCGGTCGACGACGGGGCCGATCCCGCCACCCGGGCCGGCGCCCCGGACCATCGGGATCGTCTGCGCGATCGGGGCGTCGCCCCCGCCGGTCGGCAGCAGCTGGGTGGCCGGCTCGGTGCGGTCCGCGCGGCTGCGCCGCACCAGCATCACCAGCAGGGCTGCCCCGATCCCGACCAGGACCAGACCGACGATGATCACCACGGCGCCGATGCCCAGCCCGCCCCCGGACTGGTCCGGCGCGGCCCGCTGCTCGGGCAGCGCGGCGGCCACCTCCTCGGTCGCCACCGCGGCCCCCTCGGTCGCCACCGCGGCCTCCCCGGTGGCCTCCGGCGTCCCGGACGGCACCGCCGCCGGCTCGGTGCGCGACGGCGAGGGCGCGGTCCGACCGCCGACCCGGGCGCTGTCGGAACCCCGACCGAGCAGCTGCCCGCCGGCCGAGTACGCCTCGGCCACCACGGTCACCTGGCCGCCCGGCGCACCGGCCAGCAGAGTCAGCCGGTACCGGCTGGAGATGCTCTTGCGCTCGCAGAGCCGGGACTTCTCCGGGGTGGTGCGCTGGGCGACGACCAGCCCGCCGGCGGCCGCGGAGACCGGTACCCGCCGCCAGTCGCCGTCGTCGGCGACCCGCACCTCGACCCGGTCAGGGGTCAACCCCGCCAGCCGTACGCCGAGGGCGGTGCGCACGGTGACGCAGCCGTCGGCGCGCTTCGAGACGTTCACCGTCACCGAGCCCGGCGAGCCGCCCGCGTTGAAGCTGCTGGGCGCCCGTACCCTGACCGACTCCCCCTCGGCGGCGGCCGGAGCGGCGCCGAGCGCCACCGCGACCCCGAGAAGCGCGGAGAACATCCCCAGCCAGGTCGCGCCACGCCGTACCGACATGATCACCTCACTCGTCACCGTGCGGGTCCGGGCACAGGCTACCGGTGGGCCCGCCGCCTCCCGTGATCATGCCCCGCCGGCGCTCCGTCGAATCGTCCGAGGTGTGCTCAACCGTGCCCGGCGAGCCGGCGCAGCTCCGCCCGGCAGAGCCGGTCGGCCTGCCGGGTGGTCTCCGGCAGCCGGTACCGAGGGGTCAGCCGGAGCACCTGCGCGCACGCGTTGTCGAGGCTCATCCGGTGCCCGACGGAGACGAAGACCGGCCTGACCCCGTCCCTGGTCCGCAGCACCCGCCCCACCTCCTCGGTACCGTCACGCAGCGCGGACCAGGCGCCCCGCCCCGGGCCCGGCTCCGCCCAGCGGCCCACCAGCGGGGTCTTCCCGACCCCGATCGCCGGCCGGTCGGTGAGCACGCCCAGGTGGCAGGCGAGCCCGAACCGGCGCGGGTGGGCGAGCCCGTGCCCGTCGCAGACCAGCAGCTCCGGCTCGACGGTGAGCCGGCCGAGCGCCGCCAGCAGGCTGGGCAGCTCGCGGAAGGCGAAGAGGCCGGGCACGTAGTCGAACGCGGCCCGGCCGGGGAGCACCACCTCGTCCAGCACCGCCAGGGTGCCGGTGTCCAGCACGGTCACCGCGGCGGCGAGCCGGTCGCCGTCCTCGGCGTACGCCACGTCGAGGCCGGCCACCGTGCGGGGCGCGGCCGGCCCCGGACCGACCGGATCGACCAGCGGACGAAGCGCGTCCTGTACGGCCTCCGCCTCGGCGACCGTGCGGGGCGGGGCACCGATCGGGGCGGGATTCACAGCTCGATGCCGCTCAGCACCAACACCCGAGGCTCGGTGTAGTCCTCCATCGCGCTGCGCAGCCCCTCACGCCCCACGCCGCTGCCCCGCACCCCGCCGTACGGCATCTGGTCGGCCCGGTACGACGGCACGTCGCCGACGATCACCCCGCCGACCCGCAGACCGCGGTGGGCGGCGAACGCGGTCTGCAGGCTGTGGGTGAAGACGCCGGCCTGGAGCCCGTACGCCGAATCGTTGATCGCGGCGAACCCGGCGGCGTCGTCGGCGACCGGCGCCACCACGAGCACCGGGCCGAAGACCTCCTCGGCGCTGACCCGGCTGGTCGACGGCACCCCGGTCAGCACGGTGGGCGGGTAGGTCGCGCCGTCGCGCCGGCCGCCGACCTCGATGGTCGCGCCGGCCGCCACCGCCTCGTCGACCCAGCTCTCCACCCGGCGGGCGGCGGCCTCGTCGATCAGCGGCCCGACGTCGGTCGCCTCGTCGGCCGGGTCCCCGGTGCGCAGCGCGCGTACGGCGGCGAGCAGCCGGGGCAGGAATCCGTCGAGGAGCCATTCGTGCACGTAGACCCGCTGCACCGCGATGCAGCTCTGCCCGGCCTGGTAGTTGCCGAAGGTGGCGATCCGCTCCGCGGCCTGGTTGAGGTCGGCGTCGGACGCCCAGTCGGCGCAGACCAGGGCGGCGGCGTTGCCGCCGAGTTCCAGGGTGACGTGCCGCTGGGGTGCGGAGCGCCGGATCGCCGCGCCGACCGGCCCGGAGCCGGTGAACGAGACCACCGGCAGCCGGGGGTCCGCGACGAGCCCGGCGGCCCGGTCGTTGGGCAGCGGCAGGATGGAGAACATCCCGGCCGGCAGCCCGGTGCCGGGGCCGTCCGGCTCGGTCACCTCGGCCAGCAGCTCGCCGAGGAGCAGGGCGGTGAGCGGGGTGGCGGGGGCGGGCTTGACCACGATCGGCGCGCCGACCGCGAGCGCCGGGGCGACCTTGTGCGCGACGAGGTTGAGCGGGAAGTTGAACGGGGTGATGCCGAGCACCGGCCCCCGGGGCACCCGGCGGACCAGGGCGAGCCGTCCCTCTCCGGCCGGATCGGTGTCGAGCCGCTGCGCCTCGCCGGACCAGCGCCGGGCCTCCTCGGCCGCCCAGCGGAACACCGAGACCGCGCGGGCCACCTCGACCCGGGACCACCGGATCGGCTTGCCGCTCTCGGCGGTGATCAGCCGGGCGGTCTCCTCGGCCCGCTCGGCGAGCCGGCGGGAGACGTGGTCCAGCGCCCCGGTCCGGACGTGCGCCGGCAGCGCGGCGGCCCGGTCCGCGACCGAGGCGGCGGCGGCCACCGCCGCCTCGACCTGGTCGGCGCCGGCGCTGCTGGTGCGCCCGACCTCCCGACCGTCGTACGGGTGGTGCACGGTCAACGGCTCCGGGCCGTGTACCGGCCGGCCGGCGACGAAGAACGGCACGGGCTCCACGCTGGGAGTGTAGTGCGCACACCAGGCACCGGCGCCCGGCCACGACGCCCCCGACGCCCCCGCTGGCCGGTCGCCCCGTGGCACCGTGCGGACCACGGGGCGACCGGTGGGGTCAGCGGGCGACGGGCCCGCGCGGGTCGAGCAGTGCGATCCGCTCCCGCACCTGTTCGCGCAACTCCGGCAACCTCTCGGCCGCCAGCCGCGCCGCCGAGTCGAGCTTGTCCCGGTCCCGCTTCACCGGGCCGGCGACCGGGTGGACCTCGGTCTCATTCGGCAGCGGCACGGCCGGACAGGTCGCGTCGGACGGGCGCGAGTTGTGCAGCAGGAACACGTTGACCATGCCGTCGACGCAGGGGTTCCCGTCGACCGCGTACTGGCCGTGGAAGGTGGCGTCGTCGACCGAGACCAGGGTGACCCCGGGCGCCGCGCGGACCGCCGCCCGAGCCTGCTCGTATCCGGTCTGCGGGTCGAACTCGGCCTGCACGACGAGGATCTTCGACGCCACCTCCGCGGGGAGGTTCGGCAGGCTCTGCCGGGGCGCGTCGGACCAGAAGCCGCACGGCTCGGAGATCCCGTACGCCCAGCCGAACAGCGGGTACCGGGGACCCTGACGGTCACTCAGGTTCCGGTACCAGGCGGCGGACCTGGTCGGCTGGTCGCCACAGGCGACGGCGATCCTGGTGCCGGGGAACGGCGCGTAGTCGTCGGGAGCCTCGGCGGCGATCCTCCGCAGCGTCAGTTCGGCGAGCGGTACGCCGTACTCCGTCCGTGCCAGCGCGTCCAGTTCGGTGCGCAGAGTGTCCGGTACACCGGTCTCGGGGGTCTCGCCGTTCATCTCCTGCGCCGCCAACGTGAAGATCAGGGTGGCGAGGAGCCATTGGAGCTGGTTGCCCATCCCGACGAAGAGGCTGTCGTAGTCGTCGCCGGAGATGCCCAGGGTCTTGACATAGTCGCGGGCCTGCTCCCAGGTCCGCGCCGCCTCGGCCGGGGTGGCGCCGACGATCTCCGGGAACTGCCGCGCCGTCCAGGGCAGGTACACGTCGTCGAGCTGCCGCTGCCCGATCATCGGAAAGGCCTCGAAGGCGGCCTGTAGCCGGCCCTGCCAGTTGACGCTGGAGTCGAGGATCATCTTGCCGGCGCTGCCCGGGAAGAGCGAGGCGTACTTCGCACCGAGCCAGGTGCCGTAGGAGTAGCCGAGGTAGTTGAGAGTGGAGTCACCGAGCAGTTGCCGGATGAGCTCCATGTCGTGCGCGGTCTGCCAGGTGGTGATGAACGGGGTCAGCGCCTCGCTCTGGCACGCCTCGGCGATCGCCCGGGGTGCCTTCTGGTGTTCGGCGATGCTCTCCGGGGAGCGGTCCCGGGCGTCGAGGTCGGTCCGGGTCGAGAGGCGGCCGATCGGAATCTCGCACACCAGACCGAGCTGCTCCGGGGTGGTCCCGCCCTCGTGACCGGTGCCGCGCGGGTCCATCCCGACGAAGTCGTACCGCTCGCTGACCGCCGGCTGGAGCGCGGCCAGCATTCCGGCCAGGGAGGTGCCCTGCCCGCCGGGGCCGCCGGGGTTGATGAGGATCGCGCCCAGGCGCTCTCCGGTGGCCTTCGCCCGGCTGATCGAGACCCGCAGGTCGACGCCCGCGGCCGGTGCCGCCCAGTCCCGGGGAACGGTCACCAGGGCGCACTCCGTGGGCCGCATCCCCTCAATCGGCGCGAACAGGCAGGGCCCCCAGGCGAGTTCCTGGTTGAGATAGTGATCGAACGGATTGTCGGCGGCCCTGGCGACCACCGGGGTGGCGACCAGCGTGAGGACCACGGTCGCCGATGTCACCACGCTTCTGACGAGGCGGCGCACGGTACTCCTTCCGGAAGGAATCGGATGAAGGGAGCCTAGGCCGTCGTTCCGGGACCGGTCACGACCATTGGGACGGCCTTTGCGGTCATTCGCCTAGTCCTTTCGGTCGATCGGGACCGATGGGCCGGCCGGCAGGCACGGCTCCGCGCGGGTGACCCGGCCCCGCCGGCCTGTAGACCTGGGCGCACCACCGGGGCAGCTCTACAGGCGTCCGGGCGGCGCCTCGTTCCCCGGCCCCGACCGGCCGCCGGCTAATCGCGCCGGTCGCGCCATCGGCTACTCGCCGGTCGTGCCGTCGACCAGCTCGCGGGCGATGTCGAGGTGACCGAGGTGTCGGGCGTACTCCTGGAGCAGGTGGAAGAGGATCCGGCCGAGCGACGGTGCCTGCTCCGGGCTGGTGAAGCGTCCGCCGAGCCGGGCCCGCTCGGCCAGGTCGGCGCCGGCCGCGATGGTCCGGGCGCGGTCCACCTCCGCGCGGTAGTCCGCCAGGACCCCGGCCGTGGTCTCGGCCGCGCCGATCCGCCACTCGCCGTCGAGCCCGCCCGGCGGGCGGGGTTCGACGTCCTCGGCCAGGAAGCCCCAGCGCAGCCAGCGCCGCTCGACCCAGCCGAGATGTTTCACCAGGGCCAGCGGGGACCAGCCCAACGGCTCGACCGGGGTACGCAGCCGCTCGTCGGGAAGCCCGTCGATCTTGCGCAGCAGGGCTTCCCGGTACCAGTCGAGGTAGCCCAGGAGCAGTTCGTGGGAGTCGGTGACGCCGAGGGCCGGGCCCTCCAGACTGGCCGGGAACTCTTCGGATGACGATCGCATCCCGCGACCGTAGCGCCGGCCGGGCTGCCGCACCGCAGTGCCCGGAAAGCCCGACCCACCGCCGTCGGCCCCGTACCCGCCACAGAGGCGGGCTCAGGCTCCGGCCGCGTCCAGCCGGCCAAGCTGCTCCTCGGTCAGCTTGACGTCCAGCGCCGGCCAGACCGCGTCGAACTGCTCCAGGGTGCGCGGCCCGACCAGCGGGACCACCCGGGGCGCGCTCTGGTGCAGCAGCCAGGCGATCACGAGCTGGTTGGGCGTGACCCCGACCTCGGCGGCCACCTCGGTGAGCACCGCCAGCCGGGCCTCGGCGTCCGGCCCCTCGTACGGCGCCATCGCCCAGTGGCCCGTCCGCTTGGCCGGGTCGTCGTAGATCCCCTTCACCATGGGCGAGAACGACACCAGCGTCACGTCGTCGTGCTCACGCAGGTAGTCGAGCTGCTCGTCATCCACTATGGAGGGGTTGACCAGCCCGGCCCGACGGCGCAGGTAGGAGTGCTGTTGCTGCACGGCGACCGGCGCCGGCCAGCCGTACCGGTCGCAGAGCTGCCGGATCCGCTCCAGCCGCCAGGTGCGTACGTTGGACCAGCCGACGTGCCGGACCTTGCCCGCCCGTACCATCCCGGCCAGCGCCTCCAGGGTCTCCTCCAGCGGTGTGGACCGGTCGTCGACGTGTACGTAGTACAGGTCGACGTGGTCGACGCCGAGGCGTCGCAGGCTCGCGTCGAGCGCGGTGCGCAGCGTGTCGGCGCCGGCACCCTCGAAGTTCCGCCGGGCCACCTCCCAGTCGGGATCGGGACCCGCACCCCAGAGCAGGTCGGGGTCGCGCTGCCCGGCGCCGCCCTTGGTGGCCAGGAAGACCCGGTCCCGCCGGCCGCTGCGGCGCAGCCAACGGCCGAGCAGTTCCTCGCTCTCGCCGCCGTCGTTGCCCCGGCGGGGCCACCAGGCGTAGCAGTTGGCGGTGTCCACGAAGGCGCCGCCCAGGTCGAGGTAGCGGTCCAGCATGGTGACCGAGTCGGCCTCGTCGGTGAGGGTGCCCATCAGCATCGCGCCCAGCGCGAGCTGGCTGACCCGTTCGCCGGTACGGCCGAGTTCTACGGTTTGCACACCTGTTCCTTTCACTGTCGGGCGGCTC
Source organism: Plantactinospora sp. CA-290183 (assembly GCF_050936375.1). NCBI lineage: Bacteria > Bacillati > Actinomycetota > Actinomycetes > Micromonosporales > Micromonosporaceae > Plantactinospora > Plantactinospora sp. CA-290183. The sequence goes on from NZ_JBNJMX010000005.1 coordinate 278,342, forward strand.
GGGCCGTCCGGTCGACGCGTACCAGCAGCAGTGCGGTGACCAGCAGCGGCACCAGGACGATCGCCAGGGTGACATGCTGATAGACCATTGTCGATTGCCAGATGCCGTTCAGCACGGCCAGCAGGTGTACGCCCACCGCCCACCGGCGGGCCCAGGCCGGTGGGGCGCCGGGCAGCGCGGCTACCAGGCGGGCGCCGGCCACGGCCAGCACCACCACTCCGGCCAGCGAGAACCACATCAGCTTGATCTCCGTCCGGGTCACCCCGACCGCGGTGAGCTGCCCCTCGCTGGACTGCAGGGTGGTCACCCAGAGCGCGAGGTAGCCGGCCAGGCAGACCGCGAGGACCAGGTGGATCCGGGTCACGGCCTGCGCCACCCGCAGGGCGGTGGACGGACGGGACCCGACGGTACGGACGGTCGCGGTCGTCATGGGTTGCCTCCGATCGGCTGTGCGTGGCGTGGGGCGGGGCGGTGTGGGGCGGCGGGAAGATCCGCGTGATCAGGGAGTTGACGGCGGGACTCGCCGACGACACGCCGGAACAACTCCCTGATCACGGCGGTCATGGGGTGGGGAGGGAGAGGTGGAGGCGCTGGAGGGCGTGGTCGGAGCGGCCCCGGGGATCGACCAGGTCGTAGTCGTGCACGGTCAGGCCGGGGGTGGTGAACGCCCGGTCCACCCGCCACAGTTGCAGCGGTCCCTGGGTCTGCCACGACACCGGGTAGAACGACCGGTCGGCCCGGATCGCGTCCGTCACCAGCCCGTCGAAGTCCCGGGTCTCGCTCATCGACGGTGAGGTGTTGAAGTCCCCCACCACGAGCGACTGGTTGGGGTTGGCCGCCACGTCGTCGGCGATCGCCCGGTACTGCAACCGCCGGTTGCCGAACCGCCCCCGGGAGTCGCTGACCAGCTCGACCGGGGTCGCGCTGGTGTCGACCGACACCTGGAGGTGCACGTTGTAGACCGAGAGGACCCGGTCCCCCACCGACAGGTCGGTACGCAGCGTCTTGACCTTCCAGTAGTCCGGCCACTCGTTGCCCAGCTCGGGCATCTCGGCGTCGACCCAGAGCGGCACGCTCGCCACGATCGGAAAGCGGGAGAGCGTGACCAGCTCGCCGACCGCCTTGACGTGGTAGCCGGGAAACTCCTGCCGCAGCCGCGCCAGGTCGTCGTAGGACACCATCCACATCCGGTCGGGATCGTGGTAGAGGTACTCCTGGAGCACGTACACGTCGGCGGGCTGGCTCTTGACGAACGCGTAGAAGTCGGCCACGTCCTCGCTCTGGTGCCAGTAGCTGGTGTTCCAGGAGACCACCCGCAGTGCGCCGGGCGGGGCGGGCGGCGGCGGGTCACCGAGGGCGTACCAGTTGATCCCGAGGTTGCCGGAGCCGGCGACCAGGCCGGCCGCCGCGAGGAGGGCGACCGGCCGCCGGGCGCCGCGCGCGGTAGCGGCCAGCGCCAGCAGGGCCAGCGGTACCGCCAGGAAGACCAGCGGCGGGGCCAGGTCGGGCAGCTGCATCAGCCACCAGCGGCCGGAGAGCACGGGCTGGACCAGGGTGTACCCCAGCCAGAGCGCGGCGGCCACCAGCAGCCAGCGGGTCCGGCGCGACCAGTCCCGCCAGGGCCGGCGGGCACCGGTCGGGACGCCGCTGGTCGCGGTCTCCGCCGGGTCGAGCGGCGCTGTCGCCGGAGCGGGCCCGACCGCCTGGCCCGGCTCGATCGCTGAGGTCGTCATGGACCAGACGCTAGGGGTACGAACTGGACCGGGCGTGGAGAAAACCTTGACTACGGTGGGTGATCGACGGCGCCGGCAGGGCCCCGGCCGGCAACCCACCGCGCCGGCCGTCAGCGGGTCGGCGGCTCCGGCTCCGGGTTGATCAGCCGGGCGGCGGTGGCCTTGCGGATCGCGTCGACCCGGGACACCGCGTTGAGCTTGGCGTAGATGTTGGTGAGGTGCCGCTTCACGGTCGCCTGGGTGATGTGCAGCCGGCTGGCGATCTGCGCGTTGCTGCACGCCTGCGCGGTCAGCGTCAACACCTCCAGCTCGCGCTCGGTCAGCGGCCCGTTCTCGGGCTCCCGGCTCCGCTGGCCGTCCAGTTGGGACACCGTACGCCGGGAGACGGAGAGCAGCACGGTGCCGGAGCGGCTGGCCACCGAACGGACCGCGACCACCAGCTCGTCACGGAGGATGGTCTTGAGCAGGTACGCCGCCGCACCGCAGTTGAGCAGCTCGCGTACGACGTCGGCGTCGTCGTGCATGGTGAGCACGACGATCTGGGTCTGCGGACAGCTCCGCCGCACCTCCCGGATCACCGCGGCGGCGCCCGGTCCGGGCATCTCCACGTCCAGCAGCAGCACGTCGGGGCGCTGCGCGACGGCGAGCGCGACCGCGTCCGGGCCGTTGGCCGCCTCCCCGATCACCCGCAGTCCCGGGTCGGTGGAGAGCATCTCGCGGATGCCCTGCCGGAACAGCGTGTGGTCGTCGGCGAGCGCGACCCGGATCAGGGAGTCGGTCACAGCCGCTCCTCGCCGAGCGGGACCAGGACCCGGACGCGGGTCCCCGCGCCCGGCCGGCTGTCCAGGTCCAGCCGGCCGCGGAGCAGTTCGGCGCGCTCGCGCATCGAGGGCAGCCCGCCGCCCTGGCTCACGGCCAGCGAGTCGGGCTCGAAACCGCGGCCGTCGTCGACCACCCCGGCCCGTACGGCGGTCTCGCCGACCTCGACCTCGATGGTGATCCGGCTCGGCTCGGCGTGCCGCAGGTTGCGGGACGCTCCCGCGGTGATCAGCACAGCTCCCTGGTGACGCCGCGGCAGGTCACCTCTCCGTCGACGGTCAGCGTGGCCTGCACGCCGGCCGGCACGTTCGCCCGCAGGTAGGCCCGCAGCGACCGCTCGATCCCGTCGGTACCGACGGACCGGCGCAGCTCCGCCGAGAGCTGCTGCACGGTGCGCAACGCCTCGCCCAGCGAGGCCACCGCGGCGTCCAGCTTGGCCTCGGACCGGCGCGGGTCCTGCGCGGCGTAGAGCCGGTGCAGGTCGAGGTGCTGGAGCGCCAGGCCCATCCCGTGCCCGACCCGGTCGTGCAGCTCCCGGGCGATCCGCCGGCTCTCCTCCTGGCGGGACGCGTGCAGCTTCTCCATCAGGAAGCTGACGTAGGCCAGCGACGCCAGCCCCACCCGGTTCATGACCGCCTGGTGCAGCGCGCTGCTCACCTCGGCCAGCGCCGCACCGTCCGCGTTGTGGTGCCGGGCGGCCAGCACGGACAGGGCCGCGTCGTAGAGCGCCGACGCCGCCCGCAGCGACTCCACCGGGTGTACGCCGCGCAGGGCCCGGCTGGTCCCGATCTCGATGGCCAGCGAGTCCCGGGCGGCCGGCGGATCGGCGGCGGTCCGCTGGCCGGGCACCTGGCACAGCACGTCCTCGACCACCGACGCCACCTGGTGGCGTAGTTGGCCGAGGGTGTCCGCATTTCGCACGAGAACACTATTTTCCGACTCCAGGCGCAGTCGGAATCTGTCGAAGACCTGTTCGGCGAGCGAGGGTATGTCGCAGTGCGACCCCTCATCCGGCTGCCGTGACTTCAAATCCGGCCTCCCCCCGAGGCGTACGACGTCTACGGCGGTCAACAATCGACCGAACGTACAATTTTCCGAACGGACAGACAGTGGCGCGACTCGAATTCCGACACTTCTACTGGGAGCGCTACCAAGGTAGCACCCATCAGAGTAGACATTGTCCCAGGACGGCGCCGTGAACGGCATACTGCGTTGTCATGAAGGCGCGGTACGGAAGGCGCAGCCGGCTCCGGCGCCCCCGGCTGGCCGGGGCGGCGAGGCAGGCCGCCACCGCGCAGCCGCCGGCCAGCAGCACCCCGGCGGCGGGGCGCAGCACCGGTACGCCGAACGCGGCCACCACCGCGAGCCCGGCACCGACCGCGAGCGCGAACGATCCCATGAGGACCCGGGCCCGCCGGTCGCCGAGCAACACCGGCAGGGTCCGCCGACCCGCCGCCCGGTCACCGGACACGTCCGACAGGTCCTTGGTCATGCCGCCCAGACTCATCCACAGCGACATCGCCCCGGCCAGCACCGCCAGCGGCAGCAGCGAGGGGCGGTCCTCCCCGCCGCCGACCCCGGTCACCGCCCCGACGGCCAGCCAGCCGGCCAGGTAGGTGAGGAGCCCGCCCGCCGTCACCACCAGCACGAACCCGGCCATGTTCGCCTTCTGCGGGCGCGGCCCGGCCGAGTACGCCCAGCCGAGCGCGAGCATCGCGACCACGGTGACCACCATCGGCCAGGAGAGCAGGGCGGCCACCCCGATCGCCACCAGGGCGAGGCCGGCCGCCACGCCCCGGGCGGCGCCGAGCGGCAACGCGCCGCTGGCCAACGGACGTCCCGAGCCGTTGTGCCGGTCCTCCGTCTGGTCGCAGATCCCGTTCAGCAGGTAGATGTGCCACGTCACGCAGAGCCAGGCGACCGCGCCGAGAACCGTGCCGGCGAGCGCCGGCAGCGACAGCGCCGCGCCCGGCGCCGCGGCGAACCCGGTGACCCCCAGCAGGGCGCCGGCGAGGAAACGAAGTTGAAACATTATCTGTACGGTCGGGCGGGACTCGGCCCAGGCCAGACGGACGGATTCGCCAGGCCGGACAACGGACACCACCGGTAGCACGGCGGACTCACCCGGAATTACGCCCACGGCACTCTCCCCCAGATCCCCGAATTTTGCCGGGGCCGGATCCGGACCGGATCGACCCCGCATTGCGGTGCTGGGGGAATGGTGGTCGCAGATTGACCGTTCCCGCTTCGGACGTAGATCGGAGCAGGCTTACCACCTTGGTCGTACGACCCGCTGCGACCTTGGTGCAGACTTCGCCCCCCAGCGCCTCTGCGCCCTGCCGGCGGGGCCGCGAGCCGGCCTAGGGTCGCCACGACCGGCACCCGCCGGCCCCCGTCGACCCGCCCCGTGGAGGACCGAGCCATGCCTGAGCTGATGAGCTTGGATCAGGCCGAACAGTTGACCGCCAAGCAGGTCCACGACCTCTATCGGCGGTACGTCAATCGCAGCCAGGTCAACCTGATGACGTCATTCGGTTTCGGCCGGGAACTCGTGGACCACGCCGAGGGCGCGATAATCCACACCCGCGACGGCCGGCAGATCCTCGACTTCACGGGCGGCGTCGGTGTGCTCAACCACGGGCACAACCACCCGCGGATCCTCGCCGCCCGGCAGCGGTTCCAGGAGCGGCGCCGGATGGAGGTGCACAAGACCTACTTCTCACCGTACCTCGCCGCGCTCAGCCACAACCTGGCCGCCGTCCTCCCCGGGGACCTGAACATGTCGTTCCTGCCCAACTCCGGGGCCGAGGCGGTCGAGGGGGCGGTGAAGCTGGCGTACAAGTACCACGGCGGGCGACGCAACACGATCATGCACGCCGACATCAGCTTCCACGGCAAGCTGCTCGGCTCGGGCAGCCTCACCGGCGGCGCGCAGAACCACTTCAAATTCCCCGGCATCTCCGGCACGGTCGCCTACCCGTACGGCGATCTGGACGCGCTCCGGGCGCAGGTCGCCGCGGCCCGCGACGACCGCGGCGGCTGTGACGTGTACGCGATCCTGGTCGAGCCGTTCAGCGCCTCCACCATGCGCCACTGCGACGAGGAGTTCCTGCGCGGGCTGCGCGAGCTCTGCACCGCCGAGGACATCGTGCTGATCTTCGACGAGATCTACACCGGCTGGGGCAAGACCGGCACGCTCTTCTACTTCATGCGCTATCCCGGGCTGCTCCCCGACGTCGTCACCACCTCCAAGTCGTTCGGCGGCGGCAAGTCGTCGATCTCCGCGTACGTGGCCCGGGAGCCGGTCTTCCGCAAGGCGTACGACAGCCTGAACGACGCCCTGTTGCAGAGCACCAGCACCACGTACTACGGCTTCGGCGAGGAGACCGCCACCGCGATCGAGGCGATCAACATCGCCGTCGACGAGGACTTCCCGGCCCGCGCACTGCAGATCGAGCGGGTTCTCGCGCCCGGCCTGGACCGGCTGGCCAAGGAACAC
>NZ_JBNJMX010000017.1:0-71758 GCF_050936375.1 Plantactinospora sp. CA-290183
ACCCCGTTCACCAGCATGGTGACGTTCATCGCGCTGACCTACAGCACCGCGGCGCTGCTGCCGCTGCGCCAGGCCGCGCTCGCGGCCGTGCTGGTCTGGGTACCCACCCAGGTCGTCGCGCTCGCCGAGCCGACCCCGCCACGCTCCGGCGTCACCACCGCCTACCTGCTCTTCACCCAGGCGCTGCTCGCGCTCGTCTGCTTCTTCATCGGCCGCACCGTGCAGGCGCGGCGGGCCACCATCCGGGCCCTGCGGGAGCGGGCCCGGGCGGCCGAGGAGAACCAGCGGTCCCTGGCGGACCAGGCGGTGGCCGACGAACGGCGGCGGATCGCCCGCGAACTGCACGACGTGGTCGCACACCACGTCAGCGTGATGGGGGTGCTGGCCACCGCCGCCCGCCGGGTGCTGCCCCGCAACCCGGCCGCCACCGACGACACCCTCGGCACCATCGAGGACACCAGCCGCACCACGCTGCGCGAGCTGCGCCGGCTGCTGGACGTGTTGCGCACCGATGCCGAACCCGCCGCCGAGCTGACCCCACAGCCGGGGCTGGCCGGCATCGAGTCCCTGGTTGAGCAGGTCAGGGAGGCCGGGCTGCCGGTCTCCCTGCGCATCGACGGCGAGCACGGGCCGCTGGATCCGGGGGTCGCGCTGACCATCTTCCGGATCGTGCAGGAGGCGCTCACCAACACCCTCAAGCACGCCGGTACGGCCACCGCCCAGGTCCGGCTCACCTTCGGCGGGCACTGGCTGATCGTGGAGGTCTCCGACACCGGCCGGGGACCCGTACCGACGCCGGGGCGGGTCGGGCACGGACTGGTGGGGATGCGGGAACGGGTGGCCCTCTACGGTGGAACCCTGCGCACCGGTCCCCGCCCGGGCGGCGGTTACCGGGTCTACGCGAAGATCCCGATGGACCAGTTGGGCGCGCCGGCCGACGGGGAGCCCCGGTGAGCCGGGCGGGCGGACACTGCGGGGCGGATGGCGCCGGGCCCACCGGCACGAACGGAAGGACGGGCGGCATGACCGACGGCACGGCGCCGGCACGGCCGGTACGGATCCTGCTCGTCGACGACCAGCCGCTGCTGCGTACCGGCTTCCGGATGGTGCTCGGCGCGGAGGACGACCTCGACATCGTCGGCGAGGCGGGGGACGGCGCCGAGGCGGTGGACCTGTCCCGCCGGCTGCTCCCCGACGTGGTGCTGATGGACATCCGGATGCCGCGGATGGACGGGGTGGCCGCCACCCGGGCGATCGTCGACGCCCGGCTGCCGGTCCGGGTGCTCATCCTGACCACCTTCGACCTCGACGAGTACGTGGTGGGTGCGCTGCGGGCCGGCGCGAGCGGCTTCCTCGCCAAGGACGTACCGGCCGAGGACCTGGTCACCGCGATCCGCACGGTGGCCGCCGGGGAGGCGGTCGTCGCCCCGCGCATCCTTCGACGCCTGCTGGACCGGTTCGCCGAGTCCCTGCCCGATCCGGCGGCCGCGCCGCCCCGGGCGATCCAGGGGCTCACCGAGCGGGAACGCGAGGTCCTGGTGCAGGTCGCCCGCGGGCTCTCGAACGCGGAGATCGCCCGGGCCCTGTCGGTCAGCGAGACCACCATCAAGACCCACGTCGGCCACGTGCTGACCAAGCTCGGCCTGCGCGACCGGGTCCAGGCGGTCGTGCTCGCCTACGAGACCGGGCTGGTCCGGCCCCGGGCCTGACCAGCCCGCTTCGTAAGGAAGGGCCCCTTCTTATCGCTTTCGGTATAGGAAGGGCCCCTTCCAAACCGTCTCCACCCCGGGGCGTACGCCCCGAGCACCGGACGAGGCACGCCCAGCGGTGCCGCCGTCGTACCGGCGGAGGAGGTCGGCGGCTGTCCGGTCGTACCCGGAAACCCTCCGCGCGCACGACGGAACGCCGCGGCCCGGCACCTAGCGTTTCCCACGACGGCGCCGGCACGCCGGTCCGGTCGAGCCGGGGCGGGGCGCGAACGGGGGCCGGTCGGGACGCCCGAGGGGGGCGGGTCGTCCCGGCCGGACGTGCCGGTGAGCGGATCCGGTGAATGGGACGAGGAATGGAAATGGCCAAGCGGTCGCCGGCCGGCGACCGGTTGGAATAGCGTGAACAAGCGCCCATCCCGGCACGGCCGCGCGCGGGTTCGGCGACGATAGCAGTCAGGGTCAACCCTGATTCGGCATCGGGGCGACCCGCACCCGAAAATCCGCATCGAATACGCCCGCAGAGGGACGGCTGCTTTGCGCGTCCCGGCGACAATGGGTGTCGCCGGCCGGACCACGTGTCCGGTCGGTCCAAGACGATTAGCAGGAGGAGATGACGTGACGGCCACCGTGGCCCACGGCGCGCAGATGGCGGCCAGGGCGAGCGATGTGTGGAAGGTCTACGGCAGCGGCGAGGCCCAGGTGGTCGCCCTGCGCGGAGTCAGCGCAGAATTCGAAAGGGCTCGATTCACCGCAATCATGGGTCCGTCCGGCTCCGGAAAGTCCACCCTGATGCACTGCCTCGCCGGACTCGATTCCGTCACCCGTGGGCACATTCACATCGGCGACACAACGGTCACCGGACTCGGTGACGCGGGTCTCACCAAACTTCGCCGGGACAAGGTCGGCTTCATTTTCCAGCAGTTCAACCTCCTGCCGACCCTGACCGCCCAGGAGAACATCCTGCTGCCGCTGGCCATCGCCGGTCGGAAACCCGACCCGGAGTGGCTGGACACGGTCATCGACACGGTGGGGCTGCGCGACCGGCTCAACCATCGCCCGGCCCAGCTCTCCGGCGGGCAGCAGCAGCGGGTCGCCTGCGCCCGGGCGCTCGCCTCCCGGCCGGAGGTCGTCTTCGCCGACGAGCCGACCGGCAACCTCGACTCCCGGTCCGGCGCCGAGGTGCTCGGCTTCCTGCGCCGCTCCGTGCAGGAGTACGGCCAGACCATCGTCATGGTCACCCACGACCCGGTCGCCGCCTCGTACGCCGATCGGGTCATCTTCCTGGCCGACGGCCAGATCGTCTCCGAACTGATCGAGCCGACCCCGGACACCGTGCTGGACACGATGAAGAAGCTCGACGGACTGGCCGAGGCGGGGCACTGATGCTGCGCGCCACCCTCAAGAGCCTGCTCGCCCGCAAACTGCGGCTCGTCCTCTCCGGCCTGGCCGTGGTGCTCGGCGTCATGTTCGTCTCCGGCGCCTTCGTGCTCACCGACACCCTCAGCCGCTCCTTCGACTCGGTCTTCAGCGACGCGTACGCGGAGACCGACGTCGGGATCTCCGCCAAACCGAAGATCGAGACCTCGGAGATGGAGGGCGAGCAGATCGGCGCGCCCTTCCCCGCCGCCGCTCTGGACCAGGTCCGGGCGGTGCCCGGGGTGGCCGAGGCGACCGGGATCGCCGCCGCCGACGGCGCCCGGGTGATCGGCAGCAACGGCAAGGTGCTGACCTCGTTCGGGCCGCCGCAGCTGGGGTCGAACTGGACCGGCGAGAGCGACCTCGTGCAGCTCCGCCAGGGGCAGGGGCCGACCGCCGACGACCAGGTGGTGGTCAACCAGGCGGTGGCCGAGGCGGCGAGGATCGGCGTCGGCGACCGGATCGGGGTGCTGACGCTGCAACCGAAGCGCGAGTTCACCGTGGTCGGCATCTTCGGCTACAGCGGTGGCCGGGACAGCCTGGGCGGCGCCCAGGAGGTGGCGTTCACCGACCGGGCGGCGCAGGAGCTGATGCTCGGCGAGCCGGGCGTCTTCTCCCAGATCAGCGTACGGGCCGCCGCCGGCGTGGATCCGGTGGCGCTGCGCGACGACGTCGCCGCGGCGCTCGGCGACGGCTACGTGGTCAGGACCGGCGAGCAGCTCTCCGCCGACGCCTCGGCGGGGCTGAAGGAGGGGCTGGGCTTCTTCAACAACATCCTGCTCGGCTTCGCCGGGGTGGCCCTCTTCGTCGGCATCTTCCTGATCCTCAACACCTTCTCCATCGTCGTCGCCCAGCGCACCCGGGAGCTGGCCCTGCTCAGGGCGATCGGGGCGGGACGCCGCCAGGTGATCGGATCGGTGCTCGTCGAGGCCGTGGTGATCGGTCTGGTCGCCTCGGTGCTCGGGCTGGCCGCCGGGATCGGGGTCGGCGCGCTGCTGGCGTACGTCTTCGGGCAGAGCGCGGGCGGCCTGCAACTGGCCGGCCTGGGTGTCCCGGCGGCGGCCGTGATCAGCGCGTTCGCCGTCGGCCTGCTGGTCACCGTCGTCGCGGCGGTGTTGCCGGCGCTGCGGGCGGCCCGGATCCCGCCGGTCGCGGCGATGCAGGACGTGGCCACCCCGGACCGGCCGCTGACCAGGATCTCGGCGGCCGGCGCCGTGGTCGCCGCGGCCGGCGGCACCCTGTTGGCGCTCGGCCTGAGCGGCAGCGCGGGCGACAACACCCTCTGGACGGTCCTCGGCGGCGTGCTGCTGTCGTTCGTCGGCGTGGCGCTGCTCACCCCGCTGATCAGCCGTCCGGTGGTCTCCGCGCTGGGTCGGCTCTTCTCCTGGTCGGTGCCGGGCAAGTTGGGCCGGCTGAACTCCGGCCGCAACCCCCGGCGCACCGCGATCACCGCCGCCGCGTTGATGGTCGGCATCGCCCTGGTCACCGGGGTCACCGTGATCCTCGACTCGGCCAAGAGCAGTCTGACCGCCCTCGCCGAGGACACGATCCAGGCCGAGCTGGTGATCTCGGGGGCGCAGACCGGTCCCCGGCCGCCGAGCTTCGACCCGGCGGTGCTGCGACAGGCCGCCGAGGTACCCGGGGTGGCGATGGTGGCCGGGCTCTACGGTGACCGCGGGGTGATCGGCGGGGAACCCACGTGGGTCACCGCGACCAGTGACCCGGCCGCGCTGCGGGAGATCTACCGGGCCACCCCGACGGCCGGCAGCATCGACTCGATCGGCCCCGACCAGCTCCTGGTGGACTCGGGGACGGCGAAGGAGCGGGGACTCTCGGTCGGTGCCACCCTGCCGGTGCAGCTGTCCCGGGGCGACGCGCGGACCTACACGGTGAGCGGGATCTACGCCGAGTCCGAGCTCTTCGGGGGCTTCGTGGTGCCGGCCGCCGCGACGTCCGACTTCGCCGTTCCGCAGCCGAACCAGGCGTACCTGAAGCTGGTGCCGGGTGCCTCGGTGCAGCAGGTGCTGCCACGGATCGAGGCGCTGCTGGCGGACAGTCCGGAGGTCTCGGTCGCCGACCGGGCGGCCTTCATCGACCAGCAGACCGGCCAGTTCGACCAGCTGCTGACGATGATCCAGGTGCTGCTGGCGCTGGCCATCCTGATCGCCGTGCTGGGCATCGTGAACACGCTGGCGCTGTCGGTGCTGGAGCGGACCCGGGAACTGGGGCTGCTGCGGGCGATCGGGCTGCGGCGGTCCCAGACGATGCGGATGATCACCGTGGAGGCCGTGGTGATCTCCGTCTTCGGCGCGCTCCTCGGCGTGGTGGTCGGCACCGGGCTGGGCGCGGCGGTGGTCCGGGCGCTGCGCGAGGACGGCATCACCGAGCTCGTGCTGCCGTGGACGCAGATGGGGCTGTTCCTGGTGCTCGCGGCGGTGATCGGGGTGATCGCGGCCGTGGTGCCGGCGATCCGCGCCGCGCGGCTCAACGTGCTCGGGGCCATCGCCCACGAGTAGTGACCACCCCAAGATCGCGGTGATCAGGGAGCGGTTCGGGCGTGTCGTCGGCGCGTCCCGGGATCAGCTCCCTGATCACCGCGATCATGCGGCCGGCGTGGGGCGGCCCGCGGGCCGCCGGGGGTGGCGCGCGGGCCGCGCCAGCGTGGCCGGGCCGCTAGCGGGGCAGGTTCAGAGGCGCGAGCAGGCTCGCCAGCAGCTCCAGGTCGACGCCGGTCAGGCTCTCCAGCAGGTGCAGGCCCTCGCACGGGTCGATCGGCACCTCGCTCGGCACCCCGAGTACGGCCGCACCCGAGGCGAGCGCACTGGCCACCCCGGTCGGCGAGTCCTCGATCGCCACGCACCGGTTGATCGGCACGTCCAGCAGCCGGGCGGCGGTGAGGTACGGGGCCGGATCGGGCTTCGTCGCGGTCACCTCGTCACCGCAGACCACCACGTCGAAGCTGTCCCGGCCGAGCGTCTCCAGCGCCACCTCCACCAGCACCCGGTTGGTCGAGGTGACCAGCGCGGTCGGGATCCCCGCGGCGCGTACCGCCCGCAGCAGGCCCAGCGCGCCGGGGCGCCAGCGCAGATCGCTGACGAACAGCTCGGAGATGCGCCGGTCCAGCCAGGCGGCACTGACCGCCGGGTCCCGCCAGGGCTGCGCCAGATCCTCGTGCAGGATCCGCATCGAGGTGGGCGAGTCGGAGCCGATCATGGCCCGGCGACCGGCCTCGGACAGGGTCCCGCCGTAGTGTGCGGCGAGTTCCCGCAGCCCGATGTCCCACAGCTTCTCGCTGTCCACCAGGGTGCCGTCCATGTCGAAGAGCACGGCGGCGGGATGCTGGCTGTTCAGGGGTCCTCCCCGGCTCGGGCGCGGCTGTCCGTACCGATCCTGCCAACCGCACCCCGGCCAGGGCCGCACCCCGGCCCCGAAGTGTGGCGGATCCCTCAGCCGACCCCCCTCCGCCGGGGTGGGCCGGCTCCGGTCCCGGCCGCCGCACGCCCCGCCGGTCAGCGCGCGTTGTAGTAGCTGGCGTCCGGGTGGTGCACCACGATGGCGTCGGTGGCCTGCTCGGGGACGAGCTGGAACCCCTCCGACAACCGCACCCCGATCCGCTCCGCGTCGAGCAGCTCGACCACCTTCGCCCGGTCCGCCAGATCGGGGCAGGCCGGATAGCCGAACGCGTACCGGCAGCCGCGGTAGTCCGTACGCAGCAGGCCGGCCAGGTCGGCCGGGTCGGCGTCGCCCACCGTACGGCCGCCGGGCAGCAGCAGCTCGGCGCGGATCCGCCGGTGCCAGTACTCCGCCAGCGCCTCGGTGAGCTGTACGGACAGGCCGTGCACCTCCAGGTAGTCGCGGTAGGAGTCGGCGGCGAAGAGCGTGGCCGCGTACTCGCTGATCGGCTGCCCGACGGTGACCAGTTGCAGGGCGAGCACGTCCGGTTCCTCCCGGCCCGACCGGAAGAAGTCGGCGAGGCAGAGCCGGCGCTCCTGCCGCTGCCGGGGGAAGCTGAACCGGGCCCGCTCGGCGCCGCTGTCCGGGTCCAGCACCACCAGGTCGTTCCCCTCCGAGTAGGCCGGGAAGTAGCCGTAGACCACGGCCGCCTCCAGCGCCTTGTCCGCGGCGAGCCGGTCCAGCCAGTACCGCAGCCGGGGCCGCCCCTCGGTCTCCACCAGCTCCTCGTAGGACGGTCCGGAACCGCCACGCGAGCCGCGCAGGCCCCACTGGCCGAGGAAGGTGGCCCGCTCGTCGAGCAGCGCCGCGTACTCGGCCAGCGGGACGCCCCGGACCACCCGGGTGCCGAAGAACGGTGGGGTCGGCACCTCGACGTCGACGGCCACGTCGGAGCGGACGGACGCGTCGGACAGCTCGGGCAACGCCTCGGCGACCGTCGCGCGCTGCCGCTCCCGGCGGGCCCGCCGGGCCGCCAGCGCCGCCTCCCGGGCCGGGTCGACCAGCGGCGCCCCGCCCCGCTTCGCCGACATCAGCCGGTCCATCAGGGAGAGTCCCTCGAAGGCGTCGCGGGCGTAGTGCACCTGGCCGGAGTAGCCGGACCGGAGGTCGTCCTCGACGTACGCCCGGGTCAGCGCGGCCCCGCCGAGCAGCACCGGCCAGCGCTCCGCGACCCCGCGGGCCGCCATCTCGGCGAGGTTCTCCTTCATCACGACGGTGCTCTTGACCAACAGCCCGGACATGCCGATGGCGTCCGCGCGGTGCTGCTCGGCCGCCTCCAGGATGGCCGTGATCGGCTGCTTGATGCCGATGTTGACGACCTCGTAGCCGTTGTTGGACAGGATGATGTCGACCAGGTTCTTGCCGATGTCGTGCACGTCGCCCTTCACGGTGGCCAGCACGATGCGGCCCTTGCCGCCGTCGTCGGCCTTCTCCAGGTGCGGCTCGAGGTGGGCGACGGCAGCCTTCATCACCTCGGCCGACTGGAGCACGAACGGCAGCTGCATCTGGCCGGAGCCGAACAGCTCGCCGACCACCCGCATGCCGTCCAGCAGGATGTCGTTGATGATCGTCAGGGCCGGCCGCTGTGCCAGCGCGGCGTCCAGGTCGGCCGCCAGGCCGTTGCCCTCGCCGTCGACGACGCGCCGCCTCAGCCGCTCGTCCAGCGGCAGCGCGGCCAGTTCCTCGGCCCGGGTGGCCCGGGCCGAGGCCGCGTCGACCCCCTCGAAGGCCTCGATGAACCGCTGCACCGGGTCGTGGCCGGCCCGGCGGCGGTCGTAGACCAGGTCGAGCGCGACCTCGCGCTGCCCGTCCGGGATCCGGGAGATCGGCAGGATCTTGCTGGCGTGGACGATCGCGCTGGTCAGGCCGGCCTGCACGCACTCGTGCAGGAAGACGGAGTTGAGCACCTGCCGGGCGGCCGGGTTGAGCCCGAACGAGACGTTGGAGATGCCCAGCGTGAAGTTGACCCCCGGCCAGCGGCCGGCGATCTCCCGGATCGCCTCGATGGTCTCGACACCGTCCCGGCGGGTCTCCTCCTGGCCCGTGGCGATCGGGAAGGTGAGGCAGTCGACCAGGATGTCGTCGACACCCATCCCCCACCGGCCGGTCAGGTCCTCGATCAGCCGGGTGGCGACCCGGACCTTCCAGTCCGCCGTTCGGGCCTGGCCCTCCTCGTCGATGGTGAGCGCGACGACCGCGGCGCCGTGCTCCCGTACCAGCGGCATCACCCGGGCGTAGCGGGAATCCGGGCCGTCGCCGTCCTCGAAGTTGACCGAGTTGACCACGCAGCGCCCGCCGAGCGCCTCCAGGCCCGCCTCGACCACCGCCGGCTCGGTGCTGTCCAGCATGATCGGCAGGGTGGACGCGGTGGCGAACCGGCTGGCGATCTCCCGCATGTCCCGTACGCCGTCCCGCCCGACGTAGTCGACGCAGACGTCGAGCAGGTGCGACCCGTCCCGGGCCTGGCATCGGGCGATCTCCACGCAGGCCTGCCAGTCCTCGGCCAGCATCGCCTCCCGGAAGGCCCGGGAACCGTTGGCGTTGGTCCGCTCCCCCACCATCAGCACGCTGGCCTCCTGGGCGAATGGCACGTGGTGGTAGAGACTCGCCACGCCGGGCTCCGGTTCCGGCGCGCGCGGCGCGGCCACCGTGCCGGTCAGCCGCTCCACCACGGTACGGATGTGCGCGGGCGTGGTGCCGCAGCAGCCGCCGACCAGCGCGAGCCCGTAGTCGTCGACGAACCGCGCCAGCGCCTCGGCCAGCTCGTCCGGGGTCAGCGGGTAGCGGGCGCCGTCGGCGGTCAGCTCGGGCAGGCCGGCGTTCGGCATCACCGACAGCGGCACCCGGGCGTGCCGGGAGAGGTAGCGCAGGTGCTCGGTCATCTCGGCCGGACCGGTGGCGCAGTTGAGCCCGATCAGGTCGACGCCGAGCGGCTCCAGCGCGGTCAACGCGGCGCCGATCTCGCTGCCCAGCAGCATCGTGCCGGTGGTCTCCACGGTGACGTGGCAGATCACCGGCAGCTCCCGGCCGGCGTCGGCCAGCGCCCGGCGGGAGCCGATCACCGCCGCCTTGACCTGGAGCAGGTCCTGGCAGGTCTCCACGATCAGCCCGTCCGCGCCGCCGGCCACCAGCCCCGCCGCACCGCGCTGGTACGCGTCGCGCAGCTCCCGGAACGGGATGTGCCCCAGCGTCGGGAGTTTGGTGCCGGGCCCGATCGAGCCGAGCACGTACCGGGGCCGGTCCGGGGTGCTCGCCGCGTCGGCGGCCTGCCGGGCCAGCCGGGCACCGGCCTCGGCCAGCTCGGTGACGCGCCGCTCGATGCCGTACTCGCGCAGCGCGGAGAGGTTGACGCCGAAGGTGTTGGTCTCCACACAGTCGGCGCCGGCGGCGAGGTACGCGTCGTGCACCGCGCGCACCACGTCCGGACGGCTGACGTTGAGAACCTCGTTGCACCCCTCGTGCCCCTCGAAGTCGTCGAGGGTCAGCTCGGCCGCCTGCAACATCGTCCCCATCGCCCCGTCGGCGACGAGAACCCGGCCGGCCAGCGCGTCCAGCAGCGGAATCGGCACGACTCCAGGCTAGTGCCGGGGCCGGTCCCGCACCGGCGGGAGGACGACGAGCACCCCGGCGGCACCCCGGGCAGCGGTCGTCCGGTCCGTACCGGCGCGTCCCGCTTGTCGCCGGGACCCCGTACCGGCGGCGACCGGGCGGCGGGCCCGGGTGCCGGGCGGGCCGGCACGCCGGGCGCGGCCGGCGGGCCGCATCCGGGTCCGGGACGTAGGCTGACTTACGTGAGGGACAACAGGGACGGCAGTACCAGGCAGCGGCACGGGGGGACCACGGCGCGGCATCAGACCGGCCGGCTCGGCAACGGCACACACGCTGGGGGGACGGCGTGACCGAGTTCGACGGTTTGCCCGTACTGCGCTCGCCGGTCGCGATCGCGGCCTTCGAGGGCTGGAACGACGCGGCGGACGCCTCCACGGCGGCGGTCGAGCACCTGGAGCAGGTGTGGCAGGCCCGCCAGGTCACCGAGCTGGACCCGGAGGACTTCTACGACTTCCAGGTCAGCCGCCCGACCATCACGATGGCCGACGGGGAGACCCGCCGGGTCGAGTGGCCGACCACCCGCTTCATGGTGGCCAGCCCGGAGGGCACCGAACGGGACGTGGTGCTGATCCGGGGCATCGAGCCGAGCATGCGGTGGCGCACCTTCTGCGAACAGGTCCTCGAGCTCTGCCACAGCCTGGAGGTCAACCGGGTGGTGCTGCTCGGCGCCCTGCTCGCCGACGTGCCGTACACCCGCCCGCTGCCGATCAGCGGCAGCGCGTCGGACAAGGACGCCGCGGAGCGCTACCAGCTCACCCCCACCCGCTACGACGGCCCGACCGGCATCGTCGGGGTGCTGCACGACGCCTGCGCCCGGGCCGAGGTGGAGGCCGTCTCGTTCTGGGTGCACGTGCCGCACTACGCGAACAACCCGCCCTGCCCCAAGGCGACGCTCGCCCTGCTGCACCGGGTCGAGGAGGTGCTCGACCTGCCGGTGCCGATGTCGGAGCTGGCCGAGGAGGCCGCCGAGTGGGAGCAGCGGGTACGCACCGCCGCCGAGCAGGACGCCGAGCTGGGCGAGTACGTCCGCGAGCTGGAGGAACGGGTCGGCGACGCCGGCATCCAGCCGCTGACCGGGGACGAGATCGCCCAGGAGTTCGAGAAGTACCTGCGCCGTCGCGGCGGTTCGGCCGGCCCGACCGCCGGATCCTGGTGACCGCACCGCACTGACCGCGCTCGCCGCGTTCCGCCCCTCCCCCGGGGCCGGGCCGGCAGTTCGCCCGATCCGACCGTTGCCGGCCGGCCCGCCACCGAGGCGGGCCGGCCGTCGTCATGGTGTCCGGGTCTGCGCTGTCGCCGGTGCGGGCGGCGGTGCGGGCGGCGGTGCGGGTTGCCCCGGGCACACCCCGTACGGCATCCTAGGAACCTAGTGCTGTTGCTGACGGGAGTGCGTCATGCAGATCAACCCCGGGGCCGCCGAGTTCCCGCACCGGCAGATCGCCGCCCAGCTGCGCGCCCGGATCCGGGCCGGCGACTGGGCCGCCGGCGAGCGACTGCCCTCCATCCCGGCCATCGCCGAGATGTTCGGGGTGGCCAAGCAGACCGTGCAGCGCGCCATCGACCAGCTCCGGGTCGAGGGCGTCCTGATCACCAAGCCCGGCTCCGGCACGTACGTCCGGGGCACCCGCCGCCGTCTCAACCGGCTCTCCCGGGGCCGCTACGGCGGGCACCGCGGCTACCACGCCGACCTCGCGGCGCGGTACCGCCAGCAGCTGGTGCAGGTCGGCCGCGCCCCGGCCCCGCCGGAGGTGGCGGACGCGTTCGGCGTCACCGACGGCACGGAGCTGCTGGTCCGCCGGCACCTGGTCCGCACCGAGGACGTACCGGTGGAGGTCGGCGCGTCCTGGTTCCGGGTCGACGACGCCGCCGGCACCAGCCTGGAGCGGATGGAGGCGTACGGCCGGCCGCTCTACCAGGAGGCGGAGGAGGCGATCGGCCGGCGGTACGTCTCGGCCACCGACCAGATCAGCGCCCGGCAGCCGAGCCGGGAGGAGGCGGAGATCCTCCAGATCCGCCCCGACACCCCGGTGCTGCACCTGCTGCACGTCGCCTACGACGCCCACCACCGGCCGATCGAGGTGGCCCAGGCGACCTGGCCGGGCCCGATGACCACGCTGACCGAGCGCTACCAGGTGCCCGGGCCGGCGGCGGAGCCCGAACCGGACCCCGGACTGGTGCTCGGCTGACCCACCCGCGCGCCGGCACCGGCGGCGCCGAGCGCTTCGGGCCTGGGCCCGGGTGTCTACAACCGCACCCCGAGCAGGGCGTCGACGGTCCGGGTCAGGAGCCTGCCCGCCTCGGTGTCGGTGCCGCCGCCGGCCAGCGTCTCGTCGACCCAGCGGTCCACGAACGCCAGCGCGCCGGGGGTGTCCAGGTCGTCGGCCAGCCGCTCGCGTACCCCGTCCAGCAGGTCCGGGCCCGACGCCCCGGTCGACCTCCCGGCCGCCTCCCGCCACCGGCCCAGCCGCTGCGTGGCGGTCTTCAACAGGTCGTCGGTCCACTGCCGGTCGGCGCGGTAGTGGCCGGCCAGCAGCGCGAGGCGCAGCGCCATCGGGTCCACCTGGTCGGCCCGCAGCCGGGACACGAAGACCAGGTTCCCCTTGGACTTCGACATCTTCGCGCCGTCCAGCCCGATCATGCCGGCGTGCACGTAGTGGCGGGCGAACGGGACCTCGCCGGTCAGCCGCTCGGCATGGGCCGCGGAGCACTCGTGGTGCGGGAAGAGCAGGTCGTTGCCGCCGCCCTGGACCGCGATCCGGGCACCGAGCAGGTCGAGCGCGATCACCGCGCACTCGATGTGCCAGCCCGGCCGCCCCGGCCCCAGCGCCGCGCCCGGCCAGGCCGGCTCGCCGTCGCGGGCGCCGCGCCAGAGCAGCGGATCGAGCGGGTCCCGCTTGCCGGCCCGGTCCGGGTCGCCGCCCCGCTCCGCGAAGAACCGGAGCATCTCCGCGCGGGAGAGGTTCGACTCGTACCCGAACCGGGGCGCCGCGGCGATGTCGAAGTAGACGTCACCGGTGCCGTCGTCGAGGCGGTAGGCGGCACCGTCGTCGAGCAGCACCTGGACCCGCTCCGCGATGGCCGGAATCGACTCGACCGCGCCCACGTAGTGGTCCGGCGGGATCACCCGCAGCGCCTCCATGTCCTCGCGGAACAGCGCGGTCTCCCGCATCGCCAGGACCACCCAGTCCTCGCCGTCGCGCGCCGCGCGCTCCAGCAGCGGGTCGTCGATGTCGGTGACGTTCTGCACGTACCGCACCGGGTGGCCGGCGTCCCGCCAGGCCCGCTGCACGAGGTCAAAGGTGATCATGGTGGCGGCGTGCCCGAGGTGGGTCGCGTCGTACGGGGTGATCCCGCAGACGTACATCGTCGCCGGGCCCTGGACCGGGCCGCTCGGGTACACCCCGCGCCGCGCCGAGTCGTACAAGGCCAGCGGTCGCCCCGTCCCCGGCAGCCGCGGGATCTCATGCCCCACCCAGGAGTCCATGGTCACCACCCTAGCCAGCCGGACGGGGCCGATCATCGCTCCGGCGGCACCGGGTGATCAGAACGACAGCGCCGCGCCGGCACGGGGACCGTGCGGGGACCCCGGCGGTGGCCGACAGGCGTCAGATCGGCGGCCAGGGCATCGCCGGCCAGTCCTCGGGCGGATCCGGGAAGCTCTCCCCGGCGAGCAGCCGGGACACCCGACGGACGGTGGCGGCGACCTCGGCCCGGGTCAGGTGATCCGCCAGCGACGCCCCGAGCGGGCCGGCCAGCGCCCCGGACAGCTCCCGCAGCATCTCGACCGCGTCCGGCGGCAGGCTCCGTCCCGACCAGCCCCAGAGCACCGTACGCAGCTTGTCCTCGACGTGGAAGCAGACCCCGTGGTCGACGCCGTAGATGCGGTCGTCGGGCCCCGGCAGGACGTGCCCGCCCTTCCGGTCCGCGTTGTTGATCACCGCGTCCAGCACCGCCAACCGGGCCAGCCTCGGGTCGTCCGCGTGCGCCAGCAGGTACGCCGCGCCGTCGTCGTCCCGGGCCGCGGCGACCCGGAACCAGCGGGGCGGCAGGCTCTGCTCGGGTACGAAGCCGACCAGCGGCTCCGCCTCCTGCGGCTCGTCGATCCAGAGCTGGCAGGCGCCGGGACCGAACGGACCGTCCCGCAGCACGGTCGGCGGGACCAGATCCCAGCCGGTGGCGTGGGAGACCAGGTAGGCGGAGACCTCCCGGCCGGCGAGGGTGCCGTCGGGGAAGTCCCAGAGCGGCCGCTCGCCCCGGACCGGCTTGTAGACGCAGCGGGCCGTCACGCCGTCGAGGGTCAGGAACCCCCGCAGGGTGGTGTTGGAGGCGTCCACCAGCCGGCCCTCGAGCTCGAACTCGCCCCCGGTCAGCAGCCGGAGGGCGTCGCTCTCGTCCAGCACCGGTCGCAGGTCCGAGGAGGTCACCGACGGGTCCCCGGTGCGAGGCCCCCGTCGGTCACCGGTGGTAGCCGTTGTGTCGTGGGCAGAGGTGCCCGGCCGGGTCGAGCGGCTGGCCGCAGAGCGGGCACGGCGGGCGGCCGGCGGACACCACCCGGCGGGCCCGGTCGATGAACTCCCGGGCGGCCTGCGGGGTCAACCGGACCCGCAGCCGGTCCAGGTCGTCGTCCGGCTCGTCGTCCTCGTCCTCGTCCTCCTCGACGTCCTCACCAGCACCGAGCTCCACCTCCGCCTCGGCCTCCCCGGCGGCGATCGCCTCGATCACCACGGTGGCCGTGTCCACGTCGAAGGCGAGCCCGAGCGTGCCCACCCGGAACTCCTCGTCCACCGGGGTGTCGAGCGGCTCGTTGTCCCCGGTGACCGGGGGCGGCTCGGGCAGTTCGACGCCGAACCGGCGGTGCGCCTCGGTCAGCAGCTCCTCGAGCTTCTCGGCGAGCAGCGAGACCTGCACCTTTTCCAGGGCGACGCTGACCAGCCGGCCACCGCCCCGCGCCTGGAGGAAGAACGTCCGCTCACCCGGCGGGCCCACGGTCCCGGCGACGAACCGCTCCGGCGGCTCGAATGCGTGCACCTGGTGGGTCATACCCACGACCCTATCCGGCCCGGTACGGTGCCGCGCAGCCCACCGACCCGAATCACGGTGCCCCCTGGCCCGGCCGGCCCGCGCCGTCCCGCCCGCCAACCATCACCTGCGCCGCTCCCGACGCACCCGCCGGGGCGACCCCGTCGGCCGGGCCGGTCGCGGCGGCGGCCGTACCCGAGCGGGTGGCCCGGCCCGCGTCGACGCCGCCGGCGCCGGCGCCGCCGCCGACCGGGGCGTCCGACTCGGCGGCCCGGGCCCGGCGGCGCCGTCCCCGGCGCGGGACCACCAGGCCGGTCAGGTCGCCGCCGGTGTCGTTGAGCCGGAGCAGGAACGGGCGCACCGGGGTGTAGCGGATCCCGGTGACGGAACCGGGGTCGGCCACGATCCGCTGGAAGAGGTCGAGGTGCAGGCCGAGGGCGTCCGCCACTTCGCGGCCTTGATCACATCACCGTGGCTGCACGCCAGCCAGATCGCCTCCGGCCCGTGCTCGGCGGTGACCCGGGCGTCCCAGCGGCGCACCGCCGCGACCGCCCGCGCCGCCATCCCCGCCATCGACTCGCCGCCCGGGAAGACCGCCGCGCTCGGATGCTGCTGCACCACCGGCCACAGTGGATCCTTGGCGAGCTTCTTGAGCGGCTGCCCCTGCCAGGCACCGTAGTCGCACTCGACCAGCCCCTCCTCCACCTGCGCGGCGGCCTCCGGCAGGGCCAGCTCCAGCGTCTGACGGCAGCGGACCAGCGGGCTGGTGACCACCGCCGCCAGCGGCAACGGCCGCAGCCGGGCCCCCACCGCGACGGCCTGGGCCCGCCCGGTCTCGTCCAGCTCGACGGGCTGGTGGCCGGCCAGCCCGCCGTCGGCGTTGGCGGTGGTCCGGCCGTGTCGCAGGAGCAGAAGGGTTGCCACGAGCACACCCTACGACCCGGCCGGCAAACGGCGGCGGCACCCGGCCCGGCCAGCGGGGAACACGCCCCGCGGCGGCGTCAGGTCGCCGAGATGGTGCCGGTCATCAGCAGGGCGAGGACGAGACTGCCCAGTGCCACCCGGTAGAGCACGAAGACGTACAGGGTGTGGTGGGCGACGTAGCGCAGCAGCCAGGCGATGGCCGCGTACCCGACGCCGAAGGCGATCACCGTGGCCACCAGCATCTGCGCGCCGGACGGGATCGAGCCCCCGCCGCTGGTGTCGAAGACGTCCGGGATGCTGAACACCCCGGACATCACCACCGCCGGGATCGCCAGCAGGAACGAGTACCGGGCCGCCGCCTCCCGGGTCAGGTTGAGGAAGAGCCCGGCGGTCAGGGTGCCGCCGGACCGGGACACGCCGGGGATCAGTGCCATCGCCTGGGCGAGGCCCATCACGATGCCGTCCCGGAGGGTGAAGTTCTCCAGCCGGCGGGTCTGCCGGCCCCAGTACTCGGCGAAGGCGAGCACGAAGGCGAAGACGATCAGGACGGTGGCGACCAGCCAGAGGTTCCGGGCCGCGGTCCGGATCTGGTCCTTGAACAGGAGACCGAAGATCCCGATCGGGATGGAGCCGACAATGACGTACCAGCCCATCCGGTAGTCGAGGCTCGACCGGACCGAGGAGTCCCAGATGCCGATCACCCAGATCCGGGTGATCCGCCAGATGTCCTTCGCGAAGTAGAGCAGCACCGCGGCCTCGGTGCCGAGCTGGGTGACCGCGGTGAAGGACGCCCCGGCGTCCTGCTCGAAAAAGATCGCCGAGGTGATCCGCAGATGCGCCGACGAACTGACCGGCAGGAACTCGGTCAGGCCCTGGACGATCCCCAGGACGATTGCCTCGATCCAGCTCACCGTCGCACCCCACCCGTCGCCACGTCCCGCCGCGCACCCCGCCCCACCGGGCCCGTCCCCGGTCCGACGCGCTCGGTCACTCGCCCACCCCGGCGAGGTCGAACGCCTCCGCGCAGGCGCGCAGCGTCCGTACACCGGTCTCGGCGTCGGCCACGAAGAGGCTCACCGAGAGCGTGGTCACCCCGGCCGCCGCGTACTCGCGCATCCGTTCCGCGATCCGCTCCCTGGGCCCCAGCAGCGAGGTGCGGTCGATGAACTCCAGCGGCACCGCCGCCGCCGCGTCGCGCTGCCGCTTCGCCAGGTAGAGGTCCTGGACCTCCCGGGCCGCGTCCCCGTAGCCCATCCGGGTGGCGAGCTGGTTGTAGAAGTTCTGCTCCCGGCTGCCCATGCCGCCCACGTAGAGCGCGGCGTACCACCGGACCAGCTCGGCGCAGGCGGCGACATCGTCACCGACCACCAGCGGCACGGTGGGCACCACGTCGAACCCGGCCAGCTCCCTGCCGGCCCGGGCCCGCCCCGCCGACACCGCGGCAAGCTGCTCGGCGGCGAACTCCGGGGCGTAGAAGACCGCCAGCCAGCCGTCGGCGATCTCACCGGCGAGTTCCAGGTTCTTCGGCCCGACCGCCGCCAGGTAGATCGGAATGTGGTCGCGCGGGGGGTGGAAGCCGAGCCGCAGCGCCTTGCCCGGGCCGTCCGGCAGCGGCAGCCGGTAGTGCGCCCCGTCGTAGGCGACCTCCCGGCGGGCGAGCGCCAGCCTGACGATGTCGACGTACTCCCGGGTGCGGGCCAGCGGCTTGGCGAAGCGCACCCCGTGCCAGCCCTCCGAGACCTGCGGGCCGGAGACGCCGAGACCGAGGCGGAACCGGCCGCCGGAAACGGCGTCGATGGTCGCCGCCGTCATCGCGGTCGCCGCCGGGCTGCGCGCCGGGATCTGCATCACCCCGGCGCCGAGGTCGATCCGCTCCGTCTGTCCGGCCAGCCAGGCCAGCATGCTCGGCGAGTCCGAGCCGTACGCCTCCGCCGCCCAGACCACCGAGTAGCCGAGCCGATCCGCCTCCCGGGCGAGCGCCAGATGGTCCGCGGGTGTGCTCCACGCCGTCTGGTAACCGAGGCTGAGCCCGAGTCGCACTGGTCCACTCCCCCATCCATGCGCAAGTCGCATCAGGGTACGCAATGCCCCGCCCGGCCCCCGCCGGAGGGGACCGCCCGGCCCCCGAAGGAGGGGACCGCCCGGGCCGCCACCGGGGACGGGAAGCCGACGCGCCGAGGCCAATGGGGGCGACGAGGATATCGGCGGGGCGATGTTCTGAATAAGGTTCAACCATGCAACAGCGACCGCTCGGCCGAAGCGGGCTGGCGGTTTCCCGGCTCGCGCTCGGCACCATGACCTGGGGTCGGGACACCGATGCGGACGACGCGGCCGCACAGCTCAAGAGCTACCTGGACGCCGGGGGCAACCTCGTCGACACGGCGGACGTCTACAGCGACGGCGACGCCGAGGCGGTGATCGGCTCCCTGCTGGGCACCCTGGTCCCCCGCGACGACCTGCTGATCGCCACCAAGGCGGGGCTGCGGCCGGGCGCCGAGCGCCGCCGGGACGGCTCCCGGGGCCACCTGCTGCGTACCCTGGACGCCTCGCTGCGCCGGCTGGGCACCGACCACGTGGACCTGTGGCAGGTGCACGGCTACGACCCGGACACCCCGCTGGAGGAGACCCTGGCCGCGCTGGACCACGCGGTGGCCAGCGGCCGGGTCCGCTACGTCGGCGTCTCCAACTTCTCCGGCTGGCAGACCGCCCGCGCCGCGACCTGGCAGGCCGCCTTCCCCGGGCGCGCCCCGGTGGTCGCCGCCCAGGTGGAGTACTCGCTGCTCGAACGGGGCGTCGAGCGGGAGGTGCTGCCCGCCTGCGCCGGTCTGGGGCTCGGCGTGCTGCCCTGGTCGCCGCTGGGCCGGGGCGTGCTCACCGGGAAGTACCGGCACGGCCGGCCGGCCGACTCCCGGGCCGCCTCGCCGCACTTCGAGCGCTTCGTGGCCAGCTACCTGGAGCCGCGCTGCTCCAGCATCGTGGAGGCGGTGGCGACCGCGGCCGGCGGTCTGGGTGTGTCGCCCCTGGAGGTGGCGCTGGCCTGGGTGCGGGACCGGCCCGGGGTGGTCGCGCCGATCCTGGGCGCCCGCACGGTCGGCCAGCTGCTCGGCGCGCTGCAGGTGGAGCGGATGACCCTGCCGGCCGAGATCACCCGGGCCCTCGACGACGTCTCGGCCGTGCCGCTGGGCTACCCGGAGCGGGACGGCTGAGCGCTCCGGCGCCGACCCGCCCGTACCGCGGGTCCCACCGGCCCCACCAGGCCCGGCTCGGGCACCGAAGGACTGGTGTCCGCCGCCCGGCGTGGGCAGGATAGAGGACATGGACTACGAATACGCGCCGTTACGGTTGCCCCCGAACGTCGATCGGGTTACCGCGACGGCGCAGCTGGCGATCCAGGCCGAGTTCTCCGGCTGGGAGCTGGCCCGGGTACGACTGTTCCGCGACGGCACGCGGCAGGTGGTGCTGCGGCGTCGGGTGAACAGCCAGTCGCAGCCGGGCCTCTCCTACTGACGGTCCCCCGGACGGTGCCGCCCGTCGGCCCCTCGCCGACCGGCGGCACCGTCCTGGGCACGCGTCACCGGGTTTCGATCTCCTCGTCGACGTCGCCGTCCAGCGACAGGTACGGGTGCTCGTCCAACCGCCCGACCAGCCGGTCGTCGACGGCGGGCGTGAACGGCCCGAGGCTGTCCTCGTCGTCGAAGGACTCCAGGTCCAGCGGGGTGCCCACCTCGCTGACCATCACCACGCCGTCGAGCGGCTCCAGCTCCGGGATGTCCAGGGCGGCCAGCGACCCGTCACCGCCCTGGAGCAGTTCGAGGACGGCCTCGCCGACGCTCTCCACCTCCACCGACTCCTCGTCCTCCGGCAGGGCCGATCGGCGGGCCGCCTGCGCCACCCGCAGCAGCGCGGCCACGCTCGGCACCCGGTAGTCGCGCCGCTGGCGTACCGAGACCACCTGCGGGTGCGGGTCGCCCGGCTCGGCGCCGTCGACCCCGCCCAGCCCCACGCCGAAGCGCTCGTCCGCCTCCTCGGGGTCGATCGCCTCGACGTCCCACGGCGTCACCTCGCCGAAGGCGTCGAGCAACCGCTCGTCGTAGTCGAACGAGGCGTTGTTGAGCTCCACGTACGCCTGCCAGACGGCGTCGTCGTCGATCCGCCCCTCCGCGCCCCGGATCGCGGCGAGGTGGGCCCGGGCCGTCTCGACGACCCGTTCCAGGGCGGCGTCCAGCTCGGCGTGCTGGTCGGTCATGGTGTGGAATGTCCCTTCGGTGATGTCACGGCCGCCGTCCGGTCGACTCGCCGTGGTGCCGACCGGCCGCCGTGCGGGCGGGCGGTCGGACCGGTGCGCGGGACAACCGGGTGGACCGGGCTTGTGGTCAAACGATCTGCTGGTGGTCGGCGGGGTGTGCCGGCCGGGGGATCTGTGGATCGGCAGGGGTCGGTGGGTCAGCCGGACAGGTGGTCAACTCTGGCGCAGGAACCGGTCGAGCACCCGCACGCCGAACTGTAGTCCGTCCACCGGCACCCGCTCGTCAATGCCATGGAAGAGCGCGGAAAAGTTCAGGTCGGCGGGGAGCCGCAGCGGCGCGAAGCCGAAGCAGCGGATGCCGAGCTTCTGGAACGCCTTGGCGTCCGTCCCGCCGGAGAGCATGTACGGCACCGGGCGGGCCCCCGGGTCCTCGGCGCGCAGCGCCGCCGCCATCGCGTCCACCAGGGCGCCGTCGAAGTCCGTCTCGATCGCCGGCTGGCGCTGGACGTACTCCACCTCGATCTCGGGGCCGACGACCTCGCGGAGCTGTTCCAGGAGCAGCTCGGACTGTCCGGGCAGGCTCCGGCAGTCGATCGTGGCGCTGGCCCGGCCGGGGATCACGTTGTCCTTGTAGCCGGCGGCGAGCCGGGTCGGGTTGGCGGTGTTGCGGATGGTCGCGCCGACGATGTTCGCGATCGGCCCCAGCTTGGCGATCGCCGTCTCCGGGTCGTCCGGGTCCAGCTCGATGCCGAGCGCGTCGGAGACCTCCTCCAGGAACGCCCGGACGGTCGGCGTCACCACGACCGGGAACCGGTGCCGGCCGACCCGGGCCACCGCCTCGGCCAGCGCGGTCACCGCGTTGTCGTCGTGCACCATCGAGCCGTGTCCGGGGCGCCCCCGGGCGTGCAGCCGCAGCCAGTCGAGCCCCTTCTCCGCCGTCTCGATCAGGTAGAGCCGCAGGTCGTCGTTGACGGAGTAGGAGAAGCCGCCCACCTCGCCGATCGCCTCGGTGCAGCCGTCGAGCAGCTCCGGGTGGCGGTCCACCAGGTAGTGCGCCCCGTAGTCGCCACCGGCCTCCTCGTCGGCGGTGAAGGCGAGCACGACGTCGCGCGGCGGCCGTACGCCGGTGCGCTGCCACTGCCGGACCACCGCGAGCACCATCGCGTCGAAGTCCTTCATGTCGATCGCGCCCCGGCCCCAGAGATAGCCCTCGCGGATCTCGCCGGAGAACGGGTGCACCGACCACTCGGTCGGGTCGGCCGGCACCACGTCCAGGTGGCCGTGCACCAGCAGGGCACCCCGACCCGGGTCGGTCCCGGGGATCCGGGCCACCAGGTTGGCCCGGCCGGGCGCCGATTCCCGCAGCTCCGTCTCGATCCCGACCTCGGCGAGACGCTCCGCCACGTACTCCGCGGCCACCCGCTCGCCGGCGCTGGTCTCGTTGTCGCCGGTGTTGGTGGTGTCGATGCGGAGCAGGTCCCGACAGAGTTCGACGACCTCGTCGGTGCCGCTCGGCGCGGCGGGCGCGGGGTGGTTGGTCATGCGGTTCTTCATACCAGCCCGGCCGGCCGTCGCGCGCCGCCCACCCGCCCCCGGGGTTTCGCGCCAGGGGGCCGGGGGTACCTGCGCCTCGTCCACCCGGTGGCGCCGGTCGATGCCGGGCCGCCGGATCCGGGCGTCCGCCCCCGAGGAGGGTAACCGTGACCGTGCCCCTGCCCCCGTTGCCGCCGACCGTCGAGGACGAGGAGTACCGCCCCGGCGGGCGCGACATGGTGGAGCTGCTCACCGAGGAGCACGACCAGATCGTCGCGCTCTGCGCCGAGCTGACCGACGAGACGGCGACCGAGCGGCGCAGCCAGGTGGCGCAGATACTGACCGCCACCGTGGCGCGGCACCTCTCCGGCGAGGAGCAGTACCTCTACCCGACGGTGCGGGAGGCGCTGCCCGACGGTGCGGCGCTGGCCGACCGGGAGATCGCGGCGGACAGCGAGCTGCTGCGCACCCTGCGCGAGCTCGGCGGCACCGCGCCCGAGGAGCCCGGATTCGCGCGCCTGGTCGCCGAGCTCACCGGTGGGCTGCGCCGGCACGCGGAGACGGCGTCGAAAGAGATCTTCCCGGCGCTGCGGGAGGTGGCCAGCACCGCCGAGCTGATCCGGCTGGGCAACCGGGTGGAGATCGCCGAGGAGGCCGCACCGACCCGCCCGCATCCGGGCACCCCGGCCACCCCGCCGTGGAACCGGGTCGTCGAACCGGCTCTCGGCGTCGTGGACAAGGTCCGGGACGCGGTGAGCGGGCGCCAGACGTACGTCGAGGACCTGACGCCGCGTCCGGAGGCGTGACCGACGGCGGAGGTGCCATGATCCCCTCGGCGGGTCCGACCCGGCACGGTCCGCGCGGGGTCGGCCGCGGTGACGAGGAGGGTACGAGATGACGACGGCGCGCAGCGCGGTGGTGGTCCGGGGCGGCTGGGACGGCCACGTGCCGGTGCCGGCCACGGAGCTGTTCATCCCGTTCCTGCGGGGCCGGGGCTTCGACGTGACGGTCCACGAGGACCTGGACGTTTACGCCGACGCGGAGCGGATGGCCGCCGCCGACCTGGTCGTGCAGTGCTGGTCCATCGGGACCATCACCGACGGGCAGGCCGCGGGGCTGGCCGCGGCGGTCCGGGCCGGCACCGGCCTCGCCGGCTGGCACGGTGGCATCGTCGGGGCCTTCCACCACGGCGGCTACCAGCAGCTGACCGGGGGCGTCTTCGTGCACCACCCGGCCGGGTTCGTCGACCACGAGCTGACGGTGCTGCCGGAGCGGGCGGATCATCCGGTGGTCGCGGGCATCGCCTCCGTCGCCCTGCACACCGAGAAGTACTGGGTGCTGACCGACCCGCTCAACGACGTCCTGGCGACGGTGACCTTCGATCCGGAGCCGGTCGGACCGGCCGGGGGCGGATCGGCCGAGGGGGCCCCCTGGCGGCGTCCGGTCACCCTGCCGGCGGTCTGGACCCGGTCCTGGGGCGCGGGACGGGTCTTCGTCTCCACGGTCGGCCACAAGCTCGACGACCTGGCACTTCCTCCGATCAGGACGATCACCGAGCGGGGCCTGCTCTGGGCCGCCCGGCACCGTTAGGTGTCCGTTCGTTCGCAGTTCGGGTTTCCCTTGGGGGATCTTTCACTGGCCAAAGGTCTTCCCGTGGATCCCGTCCTGGTCCTACCGTCACGCTATGAACCTGGAGCTGCGGCACCTCAAGGTGGTCTGCGCGATCGCGGAGACAGGCAGCGTCACGAAGGCCGCCTCCCTGCTCGGGCTGGCCCAACCCGCCCTCACGGCGCAGCTCCAGCGCATCGAACGCACCCTCGGCGGCCCACTGTTCGAACGGGACCGGCGCGGCGCCCGCCCCACCGCGCTGGGCGAGCTGGTCCTGGCCCGGGCCCGGGTGCTGCTGCCGGCGATGAAGGGGCTGCAGGACGAGGCGGCCCGGCTGGCCGGCACCGGCACCTCGATGAGCCGGTTCCGGTTCGGCGGGGTGAACAGCCCGATCCTCGGCGGGCTGGTGCACCGGCTGGCCGCGGACCAGCCGCACGCACAGATCAGCACGCACGCGTCCTGGTACGTCGACGAACTCGCCCAGATGGTGCTCAGTGGACGGCTCGACTACGTCCTCTCCGGTGTCTGCGGTGACGCCACCCCCTCGGCCGAGTTCGGGCTGACCTGGCGGGCGGTGGCGGTGGACGCCGTCTTCGTCCTGCTGCCCGAGGCGCATCCGCTCGCCACCCGGGACGAGATCCACCTCGCCGCGCTGAGCGGGGAGCGGTGGGCGGCGGCGCCCGGCGACGGCTGCTTCGCCGACTGCTTCGCCGCGGCCTGCGCCCGGGCGGGCTTCACGCCCCGCAAGATCTACGAGACGGACATCCGCAGCTGCATCGACCTGGTCGAGGCGGGTGAGGCGGTGGCGCTGGCCCAGGCGACCTTCCGGCCGATGCCCGGCCTGGTGACCCGCCCGCTGGCCAAGGCACCGCTGCGCTGGCGCCTGTTGCTCGGCTGGCACCCGGAGGCGCCGGCGGCGGCGTTCGCGGACCGGGTGGTCGGGCACGCGGTCGCGGCGTACACGGACTCGCTGTCCCGCAACCCGGACTACCTCGCCTGGCTGGCCCGCAACCCCACCTTCGGCCCCCAGCAGATGGCCGCGGCCTGAGCCGGCCACCCCGCGCCCCGGCGGTATGAGCCAGACGATATATAGCCGAGTCGATGGCCGCCGGTTACCTTAACGGTGCCCGACCCGATCCAGACCGGCGGCGCCGCGGACGAGAGGTCGACCTCGCCCCGGCCCCCCGGGCTGACCCCCGGTCGGCAGGGCGCCGGCCACCGCGCGTCGCCCGGTTCCGGGCCGGACGACGCGCGGTCGAGCCGACCCGCATCCGGTACGACGCCGGCACCTCGTGCCCGCCGTACGCGTCCTGGCCGTGGGCACCACCGCTTCGCGGCGCGTGCGGCCGCTCGCCGGGCGCCGGGGCGCCGTGACGGACCCGGGTCGGCCCCGCCCGGTCCGCCGTACTCCCCGGTGGCCGGGCGGGCGCCGGTCGCGGTGTGACGGGAACACCAGCTATGTCGACCGGTGCGGTGCGAACCGGCCGAGATCGGGTACCGGTAGCGACATGACGGACCTGATCCCACCCGAGGACGACCCGGAGACCGTACGGCGGGTCGCCGCCGCGCACACCGCCGCGTCCCGTGACGTGGAGGCGTTCCTGCGTCGGGTACC
Organism: Plantactinospora sp. CA-290183; assembly: GCF_050936375.1. Lineage (NCBI taxonomy): Bacteria > Bacillati > Actinomycetota > Actinomycetes > Micromonosporales > Micromonosporaceae > Plantactinospora > Plantactinospora sp. CA-290183. Next base: position 25,133 of record NZ_JBNJMX010000017.1, read on the forward strand.
GGCGCTGCCGAACGCCGAGGACGTCGCCGAGTACGCCGCGCTGCTGGCCCGCGAGGAGGCCGTCCGGACCCAACGGACGGACGCCGCCGAGGCGGCCGGGCTGCGCGTGCCTAGCATCGGCGGCGAGTAGCGCCCGGTCCGGTCCTGCGGCGTTGCGGGCCGGCCGGGCGGCGGCTACCGTTCCAGCAGCGGGTCGTGGCCGAGGTCCAGCAGGGCATGCCGCCACTCCTGGTCCGTGCTGCCGGCCTCGGGGCGCTCGTCGAGCAGGCCCCGGACCTCGGCGACGGTCTCCCGCATCACCTGGATGTCCCCCTCGGTCAGGTCCACCTTGCGCTTGCGCAGCACGGCGAGGATGTTGCGGCCGGGCTGCGGGAGGTCGAGGGTGGGGTCGGCGCCGAAGACCTCCTCGCCGGAGCCCCGCGTCAGCAGCCAGTCGCGCAGCCGCTCCGAGGTCACGTTGACGTACTGGTGGAACTCCTCCCAGAGCTGCTCCACCTCGGGCTCGACGCGCTGCTTGCGGGCCATCAGCCCTCCTCCCGATCCGGCGACCCGTCCTCCTCGGGCTCTCCGCCCGGCGGCGCCGGTGGCGGGCCCGGCCGCGCCGAGGATGGCCGCGGCACCTGGTTGGGCGGATGCCGTTCCGCACGCGGGCTGAGCACGGCGTCGGTCTTCGGGGTCTTCTCGCGGTTCTCCTCGGGCTCGCTCACGCGGCGTCTCCCTTCAGCGACCTCTTCCCAGCCCGCCCAGGGGCGGCCGGACCGTCAACCCGCCGAGGCGGCGGCCGGGCTGCGGTCGGCCGCCCGCTCCCCCGCGGACACCTCGAAGACCAGCTCGTCGTCCCGGGCGTCGACCCGGACCCGCTGGGTCGGTTGCAGTGTCCCGTCGAGCAGCATCCGGGACAGCCGGTTGTCCAGCTCCCGCTGGATCGTCCGGCGCAGCGGTCGCGCCCCGAACTGCGGCTGGTAGCCGTGTTCGGCGAGCCAGTCCACGGCGGCCGTGGCGAACTCCACGCCGATGTTCTGGGCGTGCAGCCGCCGGCGGGTCTCCTCCAGCAGCAGCCCGGTGATCTGGCGCAGCTGCTCGCCCTCCAACCGACGGAAGATGATCACCTCGTCGATCCGGTTGAGGAACTCCGGCCGGAACTGCTCCTGCAACTGCCGCATCAGCCGGTCCCGCAGCACCGCGTTCTCCTGGTCGGCGCCGTTGCCGTTACCGTTGCCGTTCGGGCCGCGACCGAAGCCGACGCTGCGCTGGGTACCGGTGATCAGCTCCGAGCCCAGGTTGCTGGTCATGATCAGTACGGTGTTCTTGAAGTTCACCGTCCGGCCCTGGCTGTCGGTGAGCCGCCCCTCGTCCAGCACCTGGAGCAGGATGTTGAACACGTCCGGGTGCGCCTTCTCGATCTCGTCCAGCAGCACCACCGCGTACGGGCGCCGCCGTACCGCCTCGGTCAGCTGGCCGGCCTCCTCGTAGCCCACGTACCCGGGCGGGGCGCCGACGAGCCGGCTCACCGTGTGCCGCTCCTGGAACTCGCTCATGTCCAGCCGGATCATCCGTTCCGCCTCGCCGAAAAGCGCCTCGGCGAGCGCCCGGGCCAGCTCCGTCTTGCCCACCCCGGTCGGGCCGAGGAACAGGAAGCTGCCCATCGGCCGGTCCGGGTCGGCCAGCCCGGTCCGGGACCGCCGGACCGCCTCGGCCACCGCGGTGACCGCGTCGTCCTGCCCGACCACCCGCTCGTGCAGGTGCCCCTCCAGGCGCAGCAACCGGTCCCGTTCCTCCTCGGTGAGCTGGCTGGCCGGGATCCCGGTCGCCCGGGACACCACCTCGGCGATGTCCGGCGGACCCACCTCGGGTACCGACGCCGAGTCGCCGTTGCCCCGGGCCGCCTCCAGCCGGGCCTTCACCTCGTGACACCGGTCGCGCAGTTCGGAGGCGCGCTCGTACTGCTCGTCGGCGACCGCCTGGTCCTTCTCCCGGCGTACCTCCTCCAGCTCCCGCTCCAGCTCCCGTACGTCGCCCGCCGGGGTGCGGGTGCGCAGCCGGACCCGGGCTCCCGCCTGGTCCATCAGGTCGATAGCCTTGTCCGGCAGGAACCGGTCGGTGACGTACCGGTCGGAGAGTTCGGCGGCGGCGACCAGCGCCTCGTCGGTGAAGCGCACCTGGTGGTGGGCCTCGTACCGGTCGCGCAGCCCGCGCAGGATCATGACGGTGTCCTCGACGGTCGGCTCCGGCACCAGGACCGCCTGGAAGCGTCGGGCCAGCGCGGCGTCCTTCTCGATGTAGCGGCGGTACTCGTCCAGCGTGGTCGCCCCGACGACCCGCATGTCGCCGCGGGCCAGCGCCGGTTTGAGCATGTTGCTCGCGTCCATCCCGCCCTCGCTGCCGGCGCCGCCCGCGCCGACCAGCGTGTGCAGCTCGTCGAGGAAGATGATCATTTCTTCGCCGTGCGTCCGGATCTCGTCGAGCACCTTCTTGAGCCGCTCCTCGAAGTCGCCCCGGTAGCGGGTGCCGGCGACCAGACCGGCCAGGTCGAGCTGGACCACCCGCTTGCCGATCAGCGTCTGCGGCACGTCCCCGTCGGCGATCCGCTCGGCCAGCCCCTCCACGATCGCTGTCTTGCCGACCCCGGCCTCGCCGATCAGCACCGGATTGTTCTTGGTACGCCGGGAGAGGATCTCCACCGCCTGCTCGATCTGCTCGGCGCGGCCGATCACCGGGTCGAGTTCGTTGGCCCGGGCCTGGTCGGTCAGGTCGTGGCTGTACTGGTCCAGGGTCGGCGTGCCCCGGTCCGGGCGGGTGCCGGGCGCCCCGTTGCGTTCCGTGCCGGCGGCCTGCAGCGACTGCGGCTGGATCCGCCCGGCGGCGAGCATCCGGCCGGCCGGCGACTCGGGGTTGAGCGGCAACGCCATCAGGATGTGCTCCGGCCCGATGTACGAGGCGCCCATCGCCCGGGAGAGCTGGTGGGCGTCGAGCAGCGCCCGCTTCGCGGCCGGGGTGAGGGACATGTTCGACGGCACCTGGCCGTGCTTGGCCGGCTGCTGCACCCGGCGCTCCCCGCCGAGCGCGCCGAGCAGCGCCTCCGGATCGGCCCCGGCGCGGCTGATCAGGTCGCGCAGCGGCTCGCGCTGCAACGCGGCCCAGAGCAGGTGGTCGGTGTCCAGGTCGCTGCTGTTGGCCTGCGCGGCCCGGCGGGCGGCGTCGGCGAGCAGTTCCCGCGCGTCCGCGGTCATCAGCCGGGTGATGTCCACCCGCTGCCCCGGCCGGCGCCCTTCCCCACGGCCGAAGTACCGGGCGAGAAACTCGTCCCAGGGGTCGGTGCCGAAGTCGCCGGGTCCCTGCGTCATCTCTTGTTTCCCCCTCACGGGCGCGGGCACTGGCGACGACGGGCTACCCGGCGGAAGGCCCGACAAACGCGTCGTAACGGTCGGGCGGGCCGGCGGTGGGCCAGGCCGGACGCGGGGTCCGGCCGGCCGGACGCCGGGTTCGCCCGCAGCGGTCGACCCGGGTGGTCGGCCGGGGCCGACCACCCGGGCGGCCGGGCCCGACGACGCCCGCTGCCGCCGGTCCGCCGGGCCCGACGACGCCCGCTGCCGCCGGGTGGTGCCGGGCCCGACGACGCCCGCTGCCGCCGGGTGGTGCCGGCGGCCCGCCGGTCGGCACCGGCCCGGCCTTCCGGCGGGGCGTCCGGGCAGCCGCCCGCCCGGGTGGCAGGCTGGGGCGGATGGAGACCCCGCCGCTGCTGGTCGTGGACGCCGCCAACGTGGTGGGCAGCCGCCCGGACGGCTGGTGGCGGGACCGGGCCGGCGCCACCCGGCGACTGCGCGACCGGCTGGCGCCGGTCTCCCGCTCCGGGCTGCCCGGGCTGCCGCCGCCGGTCGACGTGGTCCTGGTGGTCGAGGGTGCCGCCCGGGACGTCCCGGGCAGCGTCGAGGTGCGGGTGGTCGCGGCGGAGCGGTCCGGTGACGACGCCATCGTGGAACTGCTCCGGGCCGAGCCGGTCGACCGGATCCGCGTCGTGGTCACCGCCGACCGCGAGTTGCGCTCCCGGGTCGCCGCGCTCGGCGCCGAGGTACGCGGACCGCGCTCCCTCTGGCCCCCGCCGGGCGAGCCGACCGGGGACTGACCCGGGGCGGACCGCGCCGGACCGGTGGACCGCACCCGGCGCGACGGTGAAGTGTCGGCTATCCGACTCCGTCACCGCCCGATCGCGCAAAGTGGTCCCCACCTCGGCGGCGGCACCGATCCGGTGCGGACAAGCTGGGAACGGACAGCCGGGCAGCAAACGGCCAGGGGGGATCCGGGGAGCAGATGGGGATAAGCTCTAATAAGAGCCCTCCCCGCCCCCAGGAGGTTTCGCCGTGGCGAGCGTCGCCGAGCTGAAAGCAGCCATCGATGCCGCCCTGCAACAGATCGGCGAGGGCCAGGCCGCCGTGCAGGCCGCCAGCGACAAGCTCTCCGAGGCGCAGCAGACGCTGGCCGGCGCGCTCGAGGGCAGCGGGCACTCCACCGTCGACGCCGCCCAGGCCTCCCTCTCGCAGGCCGCGCAGGAGCTCGAGGAGTGCCTCGCCGCGACGCTCGCCGCCGTCGAGCAGGCCCAGCTCTACGTCTCGACACTCTGACGCCGGATGTCCATCATCGAAGACCTCGGAGCCCAGGTACGGGCCGCCGCCGACGAGCTGCCGGTGGGGCTTCTGGCACAGGCGCTGGAACGCCTGCAACTCGCCTCCGAACGGCTGCGCTGGGTACGCCAGGAGTCGGCCGACCCGATGGGCGTACCGGAACTCTCCGCCGCCACGGAGCACGCGGAGACCGCCAACCACGCCCTGCGGCTCGCCCAGGACCAGCTCGCCGCCTACCTCGCCGCGATCGGGCTGGGCCAGGGCGGTGCCCCGGCCCAGCGGCGGGAGGCTCCACCCGCCGGTCCGGCCACCCCGCCGGCCACCGAGCCCGCCGGGCCGAGCCGGCGCGGCGCCGCCCCGGGTGGCCGCTGGTGGTCGGTGCGGGTGGGTGAACTCTTCGACCGGCGGGACACGCCGCCGGCCGAGCCGGCCCGGGACATCACCGACGCCGAGGAGCTGCTGCGCCGGGTGACCAGCGGAGTGCGCTCCGGCGACCGCGCCCGGCTGCACTCCGAGCTGCGCCAGGTGGAGGCCAACGTCGGGCTCGGGCTGGCCTCGGTGGCCCCGCCGGTGCTCCGGGACCTGGCCGCGGAGCTGCTCGGCCATCCGCCGCGCGCCGCCGACCTGCCCCGGCTGCGCCGCGAGCTGACCGGGCGGGTCCGCGAACTGGTGCCCAACCTGCCTCCGGCGGTGCTCGACACGCTGCTCAGCCGGGTCTGCCGGATGCCGCCGCCGAAGGACCCGGTCGAGCAGCCCCACCCGGCCGACCCGGCGGTCGCGGCGGGTGTGCTGACCGGGCTGCTCATGCACCGGCTCGGGCACGACCAGCGGCCGGTGACCGCGCGCGCTCCCCGGGACACCCATGCCTGACCTACGGACCCAGCTCGTCACCCGGGTCCGCACGATGCTGTCGCACGCGCTGGGTGCCTCCCGGAGCCGGTTCGCCGAGACCCGGACCGAGCTGGACGCCGCGCAGGAACGGCTGCGGCGGGTCCGGGACGCCGCCGCGCGGGTACCCGGGCGGGTCGGCGCGGAACGGGACCGCCGGATCGCCGAGCTGACCGACCGGTACGACGCGGGAATCACCGACCTGGCCACCAGGGCCGCGCAGGCGGCCACCCGGGAGGCGGCCGGCGCCGCCGGTACGGACTGGTCCGACTGGCGTCCCACCCCGGTGGTCCGGGGCGAGCCACCCGGTCCACTGCGCCTCGGCACGGTACGCCTCTCGGGCGCGCCCCCGGTGCCGGCCCTGGTGCCGCTGCTCGACGCGGGACACGTACACCTGTCCGGCGCCGACCGGGCCGGCTGTGACGCGGTCGTCGCCGCCCTGCTGCTGCGGGCCGTCGGCCGCGCCGCCCCCGGGGCGGTCCGGTTGGTCGGCTACGACCCGGAACACCTCGGCGGCGGGCTGGCCGGCTTCGCCCCGCTCTCCACCGCCGGCCTGCTGACCTTCGTCGGGCCCGGTGGGCTGGCCCGGCTCCTCGACGACCTGGTGGACCAGATCCGCCGGATCAACGAGACCGTCCTCGCCGGCGAGTACGGCTCCCTGCGGGAGCTGGCCGCGGCGACCGGACGCCGCCCGGAGCCGTGGCGGGTGGCGGTGCTGCTCGGCGGCGACGAACTCTCCCGGCACGAACGCGGGCAGCTCGACCGGGTGGTCCGCACCGGCGCGGCGTGCGGGGTGCACCTGGTGGTGCGCGGCATCGACCTGCCCGCCGAGCCGACCGTCCGGCGGGTGGTGGTCGGCGCCGACGGCACCCGGCTGGACAGCTGCCCCGGACTGACCGTACGACTCGACCCGGCCCCGCCTGCGGCGCTGGTCACCGACACCTGCCGGGAGGTGGCCGCCCAGGTGAACGCCGGTCCGCCGCCGACACCCTTCACCGACCTGCTGCCCCCGCCCGACCAGATGTGGCGGGAGGATTCCGCGCACGGCCTGACCGCGCCGATCGGGGACGGCCCCCAGGGCCGGCCGGTCCTGCTCACCCTGGGCGACTATCCGCCGCACGCGCTGATCGGCGGGCCGTCCGGCACCGGCAAGACAAACCTGATCTTCGCCTGGATCGGTGCGCTGGCCGCCCGCTACTCCCCCGCCGAGCTCCAGTTCTACCTGCTCGACTTCAAGGAGGGGGTCTCCTTCGCCCGGTTCGCCCAGGGCCGGCGGGACCCGAGCTGGCTGCCGCACATGCGGCTGGTCGGCATCAACGTCAACACCGACCGGGAGTTCGGGCTGGCCCTGCTCCGCTTCCTGGCCGAAGAGCTGCGCCGCCGGGCGGACGCCGCCAAGAAGCACGAGGTGACCAAGCTCGCCGAGCTGCGCGCGGTGGACCCGGACGGGCACTGGCCCCGGATCGTCGCCGTGGTGGACGAGTTCCAGATGCTGCTGGCCGGGCGGGACGCGGTCGCCCGGGAGGCCGCGGACCTGCTGGAGGACCTGGCCCGCCGGGGCCGGTCCCAGGGCATCCACCTGGTGCTGGCCTCGCAGGACGTCCGGGGCATCGAGGCGCTGTGGGGCCGGCCGGCCCTGGTCGCCCAGTTCACCCTCCGAATCGCGCTGCCCAAGGCCCTGCGGATCCTGGCCGAGCGCAACGACGCCGCGCAGGCACTGCCCCGGCACCACGCCGTGGTCAACGCCGAGTCGGGGATGGCGGAGGGCAACCAGGTGGCCCGGATCCCGGCGGCCAGCGACTGGAGCACCTGGAGCGACCTGCAACACCGGCTCTGGCGGATGCGCCCGCCGGACGCCGCGCCGGCCCGGCTCTTCGACGGCGACGCGGTGCCCCGGCTCACCGACGCACCGGACTACGGCGCGCTGCGCCCCTCGGGGCGGGGCCCGGACCGACCGGGCGGCACCCGGGGGCCGGTCGCGCTGCTCGGCGAGATCATCGACGTACAGTCCCGGTCGGCCGGGCTCCGGCTGCCCCGGGCCCCCGGGCGCAACCTCGCGGTGCTCGGCACCGGGGTGGACGAGGCGTGCGCGGTGCTGGACGCCGCCGCCCGGTCGCTGCGCCGCCAGCACCGTCCCGGCACGGCCCGGTTCTCGATCGCCTGCCTCGACCCGGACGCGGACGCCGCCGCCCGGTCGCTCTACGAGGCGCTGGGCGAGGAGGACGCCAACTGGTACGACGAGGAGACGGTCGCGGAGCTGATGGCCGAGACGGCGGCCGGGCTCGGTCCCGGCACGAGCCCGGGCGAGCCGCACTATCTGCTGCTCTACGCGGTCGATGCGGCGGCCGGCCAGCTCGGCGCCCGGGTCGCCGGCCGCACCGGCCTGGAGCACCTGCGGCAGATCCTGCACGACGGGCCGGAACGCCGGACCCACACCTTCGCCTGGTGGCGCGGGGTGGCCCGGATGCGGGCGGACCTCGGCGGGCCCGCCTCGCGTACCGACCAGATCGGCGCCTGGGTGGCGCTGGACGTGCAGGGGGCGGAGCTGACCTCCGCGCTCTACCCGGGCCAGGGCGCCGGCCCGGACTGGTACCCGCGCCCGTGGCGCGGGCTCTTCTTCGACCGGGCGGTGCACCGCACCGGACAGGTGATCATCCCCTACGGACCGTCCTGATGAACGCGAATCCCGATCCCGGCACCGGATACGCCGCGCTGGTCCGCCAGCTCGCCGAGCTGAGCGGCGAGGCCGACGCGCGGCGAGCCGAGGCGGACGCCTGGTACGAGCGCCAGTGCGCCAGTGCCGAGCGCGCGGTACAGGACGCGGAGCTGGCGGTACGGCGGGCCGAGGCGGAGCTGGCTGCGGCCCGGGAGGAGGTCGAGCGGACCGACGCCGAGGTCACCGTGTTGTGGAGCACCCTGCGTGGGCTGCTGGGTGGCAACGCGCGGCGGCTCGGCGACGCGCCGGTGCCGACCCGGGGCCCGTCGGAGAACACCGAGGCGCTGTTGGACGGGGCCCGGGAGCTGCTGGAGCGGGCCCGACGCCCCGGCGAGTTGCCCTCCTCGACCCAACCGCTGCTGGTGCTCTTCGGCGTGCTGGGCGCGGGTGCCGCGTACGCCCTCGGTCTGGCGGCCCGGGCGGCGGGCGCCCGGTACGGCGGGGATCTGGCGGTCGGCCTGCCGGTGCTGGGGCTGCTGGTGAGCCTGCTCGGCCCGGTGGTCGGGCTGGCCCCGGCCAAGGTGCTCGCCGAGCGGCGCTACGCCGGCCTGGACGTGCGCGCCGTGCTGCTGGTGGTGGTGGCGGGCCTGGCCACCACCGGCGCCCTCTTCGCACTGTTCCGCTGACTCCCGGGCACCACGCGCACGTCCAGGGGGTTAGGAGGGGGCCCTTCCTATACAGAAAGCGATAACAGGGGGCCCTTCCTTACGCCGCCGGTACCGCGACCGCCTCGCGGAGCAGGCGGCGGGCCAGCACGAGGCGGTCGGCGTCGTCGTCGAGGCCCGGCAGGTCGCCGACCCGGGTGACGCCGCCGGCCAGGAAGCTCCGCACGGCGAGCGCGCACTGGGCCGGGAAGGTGATCGTCCGGTCGAAGAGCCGCAGCGTGATCCGGCCGGGCGAGCCGGGAGCGGCACGGTTCTCGGGCTCCAGCTGCCAGTACAGGCCGTCCCGGGGGACCAGCCGGGTGTCGACGTCCAGCGCGGCGAGGACCGCGGCCTGGGCCAGCGGCCGGATCGGCGCGGGTCGGCTCGCCGGCCAGGCCCGGGCCCGCAGCCGGTCGGCGACGGCGGTCGGGTCCGCCCGCAGGAGCCATTCCCGCAGCGCCTCGACGGTCTCGGTCAGCTCCGGTTCGATCTGGTTGGCGTCGGCGACGTCCACGCCGAACGGCAGCGGGGCGCGCAGCCGCCGGTCCTCGGCGGCCAGGTCCAGCAGCGTCTCCACCAGCGTGTACCGGGTCAGCGCCCGGACTCCGACGGTCAGGTGCAGGGTGCTCTCGTCCTGGGCCTGGGCGCTGTGCAGCCAGCCGCGGGGCAGGTACAGCGCGTCGCCGGGACCGAGTACCACGTCGAGCGCCGGCGGCCCCTCGGCGACCGCCGAGACCTCGTCTGCGCGCCCGCCCCAGGGCTGCCGCTCCAGCGGGTCGGGCAGCACCGGCTCGTGGACCCGCCAGTGCTTGTGCCCGTCGACCTGCAGCACGAAGACGTCGTGGGTGTCGTAGTGGGTGGCGAAGCCCTGGTTCGCCGGCGGGGTGAGGTAGGCGTTGACCTGTAGCGGCTGTCCGAGGGTCCGGCTCAGCTCGCGGGTGAGGTCGATCAGCGGCGGCCAGTTGCGGTGCAGGCCCTGCAACACCAGGGTGGCCCCCTCGGCGTACAGCTCGAGGACGCGCTCGTCGAGCACCTGGTCGCCGATCTCCGCTCCGGCGCCGCCGCCGCCGGTGTACCGCCCGGTCGGCACCAGCTGCCCGGCGCGGGCGACCCGGAGGAACGGGGCCCGCAGCCCGCGCCGGCTGAGCAGGTCGTCGGCGTCGGCCGGGCTGAGCAGGTCGGTGAAGCCGGCCCGGTTGGGCAGCTCGGCGGCGCGGGACAGCAGCGGGGCCTTCCCCCAGTACGCGGCGGCGAACTTCGCCGGCTCGACGGCCACGCACCGGGCGAGGGCCGGCGGTACCCCCTGGGTCCCGCCGGCCGGGGCCGCCTCCGGCCGCCGCTCCCGCGCCGGCCCGGCTTCCCGGGCGGGCGGCCCGTTCCCGATCATCGCGGCGGTCCGGCGTCAGCGGGCGGCGCTGTCGGCGCCACCGTCCTGCTGACCGGGCATGGCACCGGCGTCGGCCGGTCCCTCGGCGCTGCCGTCCGCGCCGCCGTCGTGCTGGCCCGGCGTGGCACCACCGTCCGCGGGCCCCTCGGCGCTGCCGTCCGCGCCGCCGTCGTGCTGGCCCTGGGTGGCACCGGCGTCGGCCGGCCCCTCGGCCGCACCGTCCGCGCCGCCGTCCTGGCCCATCGGGTTGGCGCCGCCGTCGGCCGGCCCTTCCCCACCGCCACCGCCCGTGGTCCGGATGTCGTCGTCGTCGAGTCTCATCGGTGCTCCCTCGGCTCTGGCGCCCCGGCAGGTGCGGCGGGGCGTGGCTGCGGCGGTGGTACCCGGCGACCGAGCAGGTCTAACCCATAACCCGGCAAATCGGTCCGCCGCACGAGGCCGGATCCCGGGACATCGGGGGGAACGCGCGAGACGACGACGGTCTACCGGAAGACTCCCGGTAATGGTGCGAACGGGCCGGTGGCTCAGCGGGCGAGCGGGGCGGAGCTGTCCCGGACGACCAGGTCCGTGGAGAGTTCGACCCGCGGAGTGTCCAGCGGCTCGCCCTGGGCGAGCCGGAGCAGGGTCCGGGCGGCCAGCAGGCCCATCTCGGCCAGCGGCTGGCGCACCGTGGTCAACGGCGGCGACGCCCAGCGCGCCTCGGGCAGGTCGTCGAAGCCGACCACGCTCACGTCGTCGGGCACCCGCATTCCCCGCCGCCGGAGCGCCTCGTACGCCCCGAAGGCCATCTGGTCGCTGGAGGCGAAGATCGCCGTCGGCGGCTCGGGGAGGTCGAGCAGGGCCGCCCCACCGGAGAAGCCGGACTCGTGGTAGAAGTCGCCAGGCATGATCAAGTCGTCGACCAGCGGGATGCCGGCGGCGTCCAGCGCGGCCCGGTAGCCGTCGAGCCGGGCCCGGCTGCAGAGCAGCCGCGGCGGGCCGGCGATGAACCCGATCCGCTTGTGTCCGAGTGAGAGCAGGTGCTGGGTGGCCCGCAGGCCTCCCGCCCAGTTGGTCGCGCCGATGGTGGGGATGTCCAGGTTGGGTACGCCCGCCGGGTCGACCAGCACCATCGGCACGTTCAGCCGGCGCAGCTCGGCGTGCACCGGCGGGGCGAGGTCGCTGGCGACCAGGATGACCCCGTCGGTGGCCCGGGTGCGCAGGTTCTGCAGCCACTGCCGGGTCGGCGTGGTGCGGCGGTGGATGGCCGAGACGACGGTGCCCACCCCGGCGGCGTGCGCCACGTCCTCAACGCCCCGGATGATCTCCACCGCCCAGGGACTGTCCAGGTCGTTGAAGATGAGGTCCACCAGGCTCGCCCCGGCTCGCGGCCGGGTCGCCCGGCGGCGGTAGCCGTGCCGGCGGAGCAGCTCCTCCACCCGTTCCCGGGTCTGCGGCGCCACGTCGTTGCGGCCGTTGAGCACCCGGGAGACCGTCGGCACCGACACGCCCGCCTCCTGGGCGATCGCGGTGATCGTGATCCTGCGTCCTTCGTCGACCGTCACGAGGCAGCTCCTTCGTCGAGGCTCCAGCCTACGACCGAAACACTTTCGCGGTGGAGCCGGCGCCCGTACCACGCCTTCCCGGTATTTTGCCCCAGGTTGAGGGTTGACTGTCCGCACACCGGGCCATAACGTTCCGATCGAGTTACGGAAGTATTCCGGAAATTTCGCCGGAGAGGACCATCGATGAGCCACACCCGCGGGGCAGCCACCATGATCGCATACGTGATCTTGGGCGCCCCGGCCACCGTCCGGCCGGCGTCCGGGATGGTCTCCGGTGCGTGCCGGCCCCGCGCCGGGTCGGACCGCCCGGCGAGCCGGTAACGGGCGACCGACCCGATGCGCACCTACCGCAATCCGGTGATCGCCGGCTGGCACCCGGATCCGAGCGTCTGCCGCGTCGGTGACGACTACTACCTGGCCTGCTCCAGCTTCGAATACTTCCCGGGCGTACCGATCTTCCACAGCCGGGACCTGGTCAACTGGACCCAGCTCGGCAACGTGCTCGACCGGCCGAGTCAACTGCGGCTGCCGCCCGGCACACCCTCCTCCGGCGGCGTCTACGCCCCCACCCTGCGCCACCACGCCGGACGGTTCTGGCTCATCATGTCCAATGTCCCGCACGGCGGCACCCTGCTGGTGACCGCCGAGGACCCGGCCGGGGACTGGTCCGACCCGGTGCACCTGCCGGGCCTGACCGGGGTCGACCCCGACCTGGCCTGGGACGCCGAGGGCAACTGCTGGTGCACCTGCGCCGGGATCGAACAGGTCCGGATCGACCCCTTCACCGGGACGGTGCTGAGCCGCCCGAAGCGGCTCTGGTCGGGCACGCCGGGCGCCCGGTTCCCGGAGGCGCCGCATCTCTACCGGATCGGCGACACCTGGTACCTCCTGATCGCCGAGGGGGGCACCGAGCGGGGCCACGGCGTCTCGGTCGCTCGCGGCCCGGCCCCGGACGGCCCGTTCGAACCGTGCCCGACCAACCCGATCCTGAGCCACCGCAGCACCGACCACCCGATCCAGAACACCGGACACGGCGACCTGGTGCAGGCCGCGGACGGCTCGTGGTGGCTGGTCTTCCTCGGCGTACGCCCGCGCGGCGGCACCCCGGGCTGGCACGTGCTCGGCCGGGAGACCTTCCTCGCCCCGGTCTCCTGGGTCGACGGCTGGCCGGTGGTCGGCCAGGTGGACCCGCTGACGGTGGCGCCGGACGCCGGCCCGGCCCCGACTTCCGCGCCGGTCGGTGCCGCACCGGCGCGGGACGACTTCGACACCGGTGTGCTGCACCCACGATGGATCTCGGTCCGGTCCCGGCCACCGGAGGACGTCTCCCTGGCCGAGCGCCCGGGATGGCTGACCCTGCACGCCCGGGGCGGGTCACTCGACGACCCGACAGTGACGTTCGTCGGGCGCCGGCAGGACCAGCACGACGTCCAGGTACGCGCCCTCGTCGACGCCGGGCGGGGCCGGGGTGGGCTGGCGGTACGCCTCGACGAGCAGCACCACTACGCGGTGGAGGTGGCGGGCGGCGAGGTGTCCGTACGGGCCCGGATCGGCCCACTCGCCCAGTGCCTCGCCACCCGGAGCGTCGCCGGCCCGGTGGTGCTCCGGATCGAGACCCGCGCCTCCGGGCCGGAGATGGACCATCCCCGCCAGGAGCCGGACGTGGTCCGGTTGGGCCTGGAGTTCGCCGACGGGGAGTTTGTCGCGCTCGCCGAACTGGACGGGCGCTACCTCGCCACCGAGGTGGCCGGCGGCTTCACCGGTCGGGTGATCGGCTGCTACGCGGCTGCGGGCACCATCCAGGTCGACTGGTACGACTACCGGTCGCTCTCCTCGGACCGCCTCGCCATGGCCGACGACCTGATAGACGCCTGAGGTATCGGAGGCGGATCCGGCCCGGCACCGTGGGACGGCGGGCCGGTCTCAGGAGCCGGGGCTGGCCGGGACGGTCCGCTCGAAGACGTCCGCCTCGTACCGCGGGGTCATCCCGACCGACCGGTAGAGCTGGACCGGCTGTGTCGGGTTGCTCAGGTCGACGCCGAGCCCCGCGTACGCCCGCCCCTTGGCCGCGTAGCGCGCGAACGCCCGCGCCAGCAGCGCCGTGCCCACCCCACGCCGCCGGTACGCCGGCAGCACCGCGAGCTGCTTCACCCAGCCCTCGTCCTGGTCCAGGGTCTGGTCGGCGGACTGCAGGACGCCCACCGGCTCACCCGCCACCTCGGCCACGAACCACTCGTCCCAGGCCACGCTCGGCAGCGCGGCGACCTGCTCGCGCCACCGCTCGTACGTCGTCGGCTGGTGGTCCGGGGTGTCCCGGAACCCGGTGTCCAGCACCCGGTGGAACGTCCTCAGTTCGGCCTCGTCGGTCGACCGGACCGGTCGGATCGTCACCCCTGGTGGCGGGAGCGGCGGTTCACCCGGCACCCCGTCGAGAGGGCGGCGCATCCGGGCGTACCGCTTGACGAACCCGAAGCCGGCGGCCCGCAGCGTGCCGATCCACCGCTGCTCGGTCGGGATGGCGATGGCCCGCACGGTGATCCGGTCGAGACCGAACTCCGCCGCCCGTTCGGCCGAGCGGGCGAGTTGCCGGGCGAGCAGCGGCGCCTGTGCCGGCAGCCCTCGCCGCGGGTGCACGTACACCTCGACGGTCTCCCGCGGTCCCCGGTTGGAGTCCTCCAGGTAGGACCAGCCGACCACCTCGCCGGCGGGATCCACCGCGAGCCAGGAGTCGCGGGCCGGATCCAGGTCGGGCGCGGTCAGCACCTCCCGGACGTCCTCGGCGCTGAAGTCCGGGTGGCCGAGCGCCGCGATGTCGCTGGCATGCACCACACCCAGGATCACCGGGACGTCGTCGAGGCTCGGCCGGCGGACCGACCAGCCGGGAGGCAGCCGCATGGCCAGCATTCAACCCCGTGCCGAGCGCCGGTGCCGCCGAATTTCCGCCGCACCGCGCCAACCCCGGACGGCGGGCGGTGGCCGTACGGTCAGCGGGCGAAGGTGCCGACCATGTTGCCGCTGGCCAGTTCGAGATCCTGGATCGCGGCGTGCACGTCGGGCGCCTGCGGCGCGCCCGGCAGCTCCAGGGGGCGGTTGATGGCGTAGAGCCGGAAGAAGTAGCGGTGCGGGTCGTCGTTCTGCGGGGGATGCGGGCCGCCCCAGCCGGGGGTGCCGAACCCGTTGACCCAGGCCCGGCCGCCCGGTGGCAGCTCGCCCTCGGCCACGCCGCCCGAACCCGCCTCGATGCCGGTCACCAGCCAGTGCAGGAACGGGGTGCGGCCGGCGTCCCGGTCCTCGACCAGCAGGACCAGCTCGGTCGCCGAGTCGGGCACGTCGGACCACTCCAGTGGCGGCGAGATGTTGCCCCCGGTCCGGGAGAACCGGTCCGGGAGCCGGTCGTGGTCGTTGAAGGCGACGCTGCGGATCATGATTCCGGCCATGGCTTCGTCCCTCCGTTGCGCGACTCGTGCCCCGGCCCGCCGTCGCGCGGCGGACCGGGCCTGGCGGCACCGCCCACCGCACGGACCGGTGCGGCGCGGGTACCCGCAATGCGGGCGGTGAAACGGCGACCGGCGGGTGGAGCCGGAAATCAGCGCAGCCGGCGACCCAGCCGGCGCCCGCGCCCGGTGAGGTCGTCGATGACCAGGGTGAGCCCGGCGCCGACCAGCCAGACGTCCTTCGCCAGCGCGGTGCCCTGCTGGGTCGGGCGCGGGTCGCCCGGCGGGTGCAACCCGGGCGTCGCCCAGTAGAGCCGCATCAACCCGCCGGCGAAGCCGAGCAGCCCGGCGCCGACCAGCGCGGACGGCACGACCGGCAGCAGCAGGGCGACGCCCAGCGCGATCTCGGTGCCGGACAGCGCCCGGGCGAACGGCCCGGGCTGGAGCCGCTTGAGCGGCGGGAGGGCGCTCACCGCCATGCCGTGCACGCTCTGGGCCGCCTCCCCCTCCAGGCTCCACTTCGACAGGCCGGAGTTCAGGAAGAACGCGCCGATCGCGACGCGCAGCGGGACATGGGACAGGTTCATCGTCGCTCCACTCTGCCGGTGCCGCTCCCCGGCCCGCCTACCCCGATCGGCGCCCCGCACACCACCGGGACGCCGGCGCGGGTACTGCCGCGCCACCGGCCACGTCGGTCAGGCCGCCGGGGACGGGTGTTCCGGGGCCCGGCCCCAACTGCGGGCCGTGTCCGCGGCGGCCATCCCGCCGAGCACCAGCGCGGCGCCGGCGGCGATCGCCACCGGCGGAAGGATCAACATCGCCGGGGCGATCAGGCCGAGCAGCAGCAGCGCGACGAACCGGGACGGCGAGACGCGGTGGAAGACCTCGTACTCGAAGCGGCAGCGGCCGAGGAGGAAGAGGGCCGGACCGCCCAGGATCACCCCGACCATCGCCCAGCTGCTGTCCCCGAGCGGCTCCCGGATGACCAGTTCGAAGCTGGCCGCCGTGATCACCACGCCGGTCACCATCACCAGATGGGTGTACGGCGCCACCCGGAAGAAGCGGCGGGCCTCGACCACGGACTCGAGCGCCAGCGGCAGCACCTCTCCCGAGCGGTGCGAGTAGATCCGCCACAGCAGCACGGTGCCGGCGAAGGCGACGAGGAACGCCCCCGAGCGGGCCAGCGAGAAGTCGCTCTGGCTGTACGAGAAGCCGGTGACCAGGATCGCGTCCCCGAGGGCGATGATGAAGAACTGCTGGTAGCGCTCGGCCAGGTGCGCGGCGGTGACGTTGTACTGCGCCCCCGGCACCCGCCCGAGGAACGGCGTCGGATAGCCGAGGCTGAACGCGCCGTAGTCGATCACCAGCGCGACCGCCCAGAGCACCGCACGCGCGGTGTAGCCCTCCATCAGTCCGCCGACGAGCCACGGTACGGCGGAGAGGCCGAACCAGAAGAAGATCCGGATCGCCCGGCCCTGCGCCTCCTGGCCCCGCAGCACGGGCACCAGGAACAGGCCTCGGCTCAGGTGGATCGCGACGTACGTGCAGGCGAAGATCAACCCCTGCTCGTCGAACGCCTTCGGCAGCGTCGCCGCCATCAGCAGGCTGCCCAGCATCACGGTGACGGTGAGCAGCTGGATCGAGACCTGCTGCGGGTCGTACAGGTCGGTGAGGAAGGCGGTGATCGCCCACACCCACCACATGCCGCCGAGCAGCACCGCGCTCTGCAGGGCGCCGGTCCAGTTCAGGTTGTCGACCAGGTGCTTCGAGACGAAGGCGAGCGCGACGACGTAGACGAGGTCGAAGAAGAGCTCCAGCAGGCTGACCCGGCGGGAGCCCTCCGGGTCGCGCTCCAGCGCCGCCTTCGTGCTAGCCCTCACCGGCCCAGCCTGCGCCAGATCGGAGCGTTTCGGCGGCGGTTTCCCCCGCTGCGCCCCGGACGGACCCGCTCCCCGGCCGCGGCGCCCGGGCGGGCGGGCTCAGGCGGACAGTTCGCGTTCCAGCGGGGTGCGGAACCGCGGGGTGACCCGGGCCGGCGCCACCAGGTCCCGCGCGACCTCGACCGGATCGTCGGCGCGGGGCGCCGCCAGCCGGTGCCGTCGGCCCAGCCGGGCCCGCCGCTGCGCCACGTCGATCCGCAGCCGTCCCCCACCCGTCGGGCGTCGGCCGGCGGTGGGAGTCGGCGTCACGGGAGGATCGCGTCGACGTACCCGCCGTCGACCCGGACCGCCGCGCCGGTGGTGGCCGAGGCGAGCGGGGAGGCCAGGTAGGTGACCAGGTTGGCGATCTCCTCGGGCTCGATGAGCCGCTGGAGCAGGGACTGCGGCCGGTGCTCCCGCATGAACGCGCGCTGCGCCTCGGCCCAGGACAGGTCGCGGTCCACGAGCTGGTAGACGAAGTCCTCGACGCCCCCGGTGTGGGTCGGGCCGGCGATGACCGAGTTGACCGTGACCCCGGTGCCGGCGGCGGCCTTGGCGAAACCACGGGAGACGCCGAGCAGCGCCGTCTTCGAGACGCCGTAGTGGATCATTTCGGCCGGGATCACCACCGCCGAGTCGCTGGCGATGTACTGGACCCTTCCCCAGCCCCGCTCCATCATCCCGGGCAGGTAGGCCCGGGTCAGCCGGACCCCGGCCAGCACATTGACCTCGAAGTAGCGCCGCCACTCCTCGTCACTGATCTCCAGGGCCGGACGGGCGCGGAAGATGCCGAGGCTGTTGACCAGGATGTCGACGTCCGGCAGCAGATCGAGGACCCGGGCGGTGCCCTCGTCGCTGGCGACGTCGGCGGCGACCTCGACCACCTCGGCACCGGGGACCTCCACGCGCAGCGCCGTCGCCGCCCTCTCGACGCTGGCGGCGGTACGGCCGTTGACCGCGACCCGCGCCCCGGCGCGGGCGAGTTGGGCGGCGATCGCGGCGCCGATGCCCTGGGTCGATCCGGTCACCAGCGCGATCCTGCCGGTCAGGTCGATGTTCACGGCCATGTTTCCTCTTCGTCATCGCGTTCCGCGCCGGCGGTGGGTGCCGACGCCGCATTTTCCACACCGCATCCGACCGTAGTGCCATCGGCCCGTCCGGACAGCGGTGATCGTCACGGGACGCCCGGCCAGCCGGCGACGGACATCGTCATCCGGGCTCCGGATACCCGGCTCGGCGGCGCACGTGTCAAGCCCCTCGGGCGGACCCGCGCTGTCGGATTGTGAACGACCGCAGACAGATCGATGGCCTTGTCAGCCTTCGTTGCGTCACCGTAGCGTCACTGCCGACATCGATCCCTCGGCCTCCGGCGATCCGGAACCCACGGCGCCCGGCAGCGCCGGGCGGGCAGCTACGTCGGAAGGACAAGCATGGCACGAATGCGTCCGGGCACCCGTCGTACGACAACCGGAGCGGCACTGGCGGTGGCACTCTCCGCCCTGCTGGCCATCATGACAGCGAATCCCGCCTCGGCGGCCACCGTCTTCGCGGACGGCTTCGAGAATCCGGTCGTCATCGGCGACTTCACCGAGTTCACCGCCGGCCAGCAGTTCGGCCCCTGGACCGTCACCAGCGGCAACGTCGGCCTCACCCGGGACTGGCAGGCCGCGGAGGGAAACCAGTCACTCGACCTCAACGGGTTCGCTCCGGGCGCGGTCGCCCGCACCCTGCCGACGAAGCCACTCACCACCTACCGGGTGACCTACGCCCTCGCCGGCAACCCCGACAACGGCCCGGTCATCGCCACCGGCCGGGTCACGGCCAACGGCAACACCGTCGACAGCTTCAGCTTCGACACCACCGGCCAGACACCGTCCGACATGGGGTACGTGTACCGGACCTTCTACGTGGTCAACGTCCTCTCGTCCGCCACCACCCTCGGGTTCGCCAGCACCACGACCGGGGCGTTCGGCCCCGTCATCGACGACGTACGGGTCGACAGCTGCCTGCTCGTCCTCTGCCCCGCCAGCGCCAGCACCAGCACCGTCGGCTGAGGCTGCCGGTCCCGGGTTCCGTTCGTGGCTCGCGGCCACCCGCCGCGGGCCACGGCGGCTCAGTCCACCAGTTCCGGCGCGAAGTAGTCGCGCAGCAGGGCGATCAAGTATCCGCCTCCGCCGCGGGTCGGGCGTCCCCGTCGGGCAGCGTCGGGGCAGCCGCGCCTCCCGGGCCACCGGCATCGTCTACAGAGGTGGGAGATGCCGCCTCGCGTCCCGGAGACCCGTCAGATTCTCGGCCGCGTCGTCGATGCCGGTCAGGTCACCCGCGCGGAGGCGGCGGGCGAAGTAGTCGGCCTGGACGGCCCACCGGAACCGGACCATCCTCGACAGGCCCACCTCGATCTCCTGCCCGCCGAGCGGGCCGCTCGCGCGGTAGGAGTCGATCAGGGCGCCGGCCGCCTCCGGTCCTCCGACGTACATGACAGCCGAGGCGAGGTCGTACAACAGCGGGCCGTAGACAGCGGATCCCCAGTCGATGAGTCCGCAGCGACGATCGGTGGCGCGGAACCGGAAGGCGTCCGGAGCCGGGTCGCCGTGTAACCCGCCCCAGGTGTGCGGGAGGCCGGCGATCGACTCCCACTGCCGTACGCCGGCGGAGACCGCGTCGCGGACCCAGGGCTCCACGTCCAGATGGGGGGCCGTGGGGTCGACCCAGTGCCAGGCCGCCAGGCCCTGGGCACGGACGCCGGCCAGGGCGGTGTGGGCGCGGGCCAGGGTCTCCCCGATCAGGGGCTGTGCACCGGGGTCGCCGCGCAGGGGGGTTCCGGCGACCCAGGCCAGCAGTGCCAGCCAGCCCTGACGGATCCCGACGACGACGGCACCGTCCAGGGTGGGGCGTGGCGCACCGGTCTCGATACCCGCCGACTCGACCACGGCGGCCAGCCGTAGACCCGCCCGTAGCGCGTCACCCCGGTCGTGCGGGACCAGTTTGGCCACCCACCGGCCGCTCCGGCCTCGTACCAGCCAGGTCCGGGAGTTCATTCCACCCGACAGTTCGGCGACCTCGGCCTCGGCGATCCCCCACCGGTGCAGCAGCAACTCGGGCAGCTCGGTCCGGACAGCGTCCACCGTCCGAGTCTGTCAGCACGATGTCCGACGGGCCCGTACCGAGTCATTCCACCGTGACGGTCGTCGCGGCGGCGACGCGCGTACGTATGGCGAACGACCGTTCGGCTCAGACGATCGACCGCCGAGCGATCCGTGGGTTGCGGACGATCACCGCCGACCGGACGGCGGCTAGGTTCCGGGCGGTAGACGTAGCCGACGCGGTAGGCGTAGCTCACCGCCCGAGTCGAAGCGAGGTGCGTCCCGTGCCGCTGCTCTCCGCGCTCGACCACCAGCACACGGTCGCCCCGGCGGGGTACAGCCGCTGGCTGATCCCCCCGGCCGCCCTCGCGGTGCACCTGTGCATCGGCCAGGCGTACGCGACCAGCGTCTACAAGAACTCGCTGATCGCCCACTTCGACACCAGCCAGACGGCGATCGGCGTCATCTTCAGCATCGCCATCGTGATGCTGGGGCTCTCCGCCGCGATCGGTGGGACCTGGGTGGAGGCGAACGGACCCCGCAAGGCGATGTTCGTCTCCGCCTGCTTCTGGGCCACCGGGTTCCTCGTCGGCGCGCTCGGCATCGCGACCCAGCAGCTCTGGCTGGTCTATCTCGGCTACGGCTTCCTGGGCGGCATCGGGCTCGGCATCGGCTACATCTCACCGGTCTCCACGCTGATCAAGTGGTTCCCGGACCGGCCCGGCCTCGCCACCGGCCTGGCCATCATGGGCTTCGGCGGCGGCGCGATGCTGGCCAGCCCGCTGTCCCGGCAACTGCTGTCGCTCTACGACCCCGGCTACAACTCCGCCGACGCCTCCTCGGTCGCCTCCGGCGGCGCCCTGGTCGGGCTCTTCGTTACGCTGGGTCTCGGATACTTCGCCATCATGATGTTCGGTGTGGTGAACGTGCGGGTGCCGGCCCCCGGTTGGCGGCCGGCCGGTTTCGACCCCGGCCAGGTGGCGGCCAAGCCGCTGGTCACCACCGCCAACGTCTCGGCGGCGAACGCGATCCGGACCCGCGCGTTCTGGCTGCTCTGGATCGTGCTGTTCTGCAACGTCACCGCCGGCATCGGGATCCTCGAACAGGCGAGTCCGATGATCCAGGACTTCTTCCGGGCCGACGGCACCTCGACGGTCACCATCGCCGCGGCCGGCGGGTTCGTCGGGTTGCTGTCCCTGTTCAACATGGCCGGCCGGTTCGTCTGGTCGTCCACCTCCGACGTCATCGGGCGGAAACCCATCTACCTGGTCTACCTCGGCGTCGGCATGGTGCTCTACGCCCTGCTGGCGCTGTTCGGCTCCACCGCGACCGCCCTGTTCGTGCTGCTCGCCTGCGTCATCCTCTCCTTCTACGGCGGAGGGTTCGCGACCGTGCCGGCCTACCTGCGCGACCTGTTCGGCACGTACCAGGTCGGCGCCATCCACGGCCGGCTGCTGACCGCCTGGTCCGCCGCCGGCATCGCCGGGCCACTGATCATCAACGGCTTCCTCGACGCACAGGGAAAGCCGGGCACCCTCACCGCGTCCGCCTACCGGCCGGCGCTGTTCACCATGGTCGGCGTGCTGGCCATCGGCTTCGTCGCGAACCTGCTGATCCGCCCCGTCCCGGAACACCTGCACGAACCGGCCGGTACCGGCGGACGCGCCGGCGGCCCCACCGCCGAGCCGGCCGCCGGCCCGACGGACGCCGAGAGGAGCACGGCACGATGAGCGAGCACCAGCACGGACAGTCCGGCCGACTCTGGATCTCCTGGCTGCTGGTCGCCGTACTCCTGGGTTACGGCGTCGTCCAGACCGTCATCACCGCCGCCCGGCTCTTCACCAGCTGAGGGCTGACCGCCGGGGACTCCCGGCGGGCCCGACACCCACCGGCGACCACGGCCGGCCCCGGGGGCCACCGGCGACCGCCGGCACTGCGAGGCTCGGGGCCGCCGGCGACCGCCGGCCCGCCCAGCAGACTCGGGACATTCCCGATCTGCGATGGATCGGCGGATTGCCGGCTTTCCCGAGGGGACTCCGGATTGCCCACCCCGGAGGGCTCCCGGCTCCGCCCATCGTGAAACATAATCGGCACGAAACTCATCCGCCCGGCCCGTTGATCCGTACCTGGTGTGGGGCCGACCGCGGGCGTACCACGCCCGCGGCACGCCCCTGTCGACGTGGCAGGCCACCGAGGGCAGGGTGGAGCGAGCGAGTACGTTCGCCGGAGGCGCGAGCGGCCACCCGAGGCGCGCCTCGGTGGTACCGAGGCGGAAGATCGAGGAGCGTATGGCCCGAACGAGGCAGATGCAGCGACCCAGCATCCCCAGGAGCTTCACCAGCCGAGGCAGCGCGCCCCGGCCGAGGTCCGCGGTCGCGCTGCTCGTCGTCTCCGGGCTGACCGCCGTCTGGGCGGCGGCGATGCTCAGCCCGTTCGGCAATCTCCTGCACGCCTACATGTTCGTCTTCACCACCTTCTACGCCGGCCCGGTCACCCTGGTCTCGCTCAGCCTGACCGTGATGGCCGGCCTGGTGGCCACCGACCGGATCGTGCTGTTGATCCGTCACCGGGTGCTCCTGCAGTCGGCGCACCGGTCGCTCGGCATCATCGCCGTCTTCGGCCTCGTGCTGCACGTCATGACCAAGATCACTGCCGGCTACGTCCGGCCGAGCACCGCGTTCCTGCCCTTCATCAGCGGCAACGACGTCTACGTCGGGCTGGGCACGATCGCCGCGTTCCTCATGGTGAGCGTGCTCTGGACGGGGCTCGTCCGGGCCCGCTTCGTCGGCGTCGGCCGGCCGTGGATGTGGCGGGCCCTGCACAGCACCGCATACCTCGCCTGGCCCGTCGCCCTGGTGCACGGCCTGAACGCCGGACGTCCGGCGGCCGCCTGGGTGACGGTCAGCTACCTGCTCTGTGTGGCCCTGGTGATCGCCGCCCTGCTGGTCCGGCTCTCGGTCAGTCTCGGCCGGCGGCGCGAGGAGCAGGGGCAGACCACCGGGTCGATGGCCCCGGTCGGCCGGCCCGGTCGTGCGGGCGCGGCCGGTCGCGGCGCCCCGGCGGGCGCCGGCCGGCGCCGTACCGCCGACGAGATCCGGGCCGGCCGGCGGACCGCGGACGAGATCCGGGCCGGCCGGCGGACCGCCGAGGAGATCCGGGCGGGTCGCGGCGAGACCGAGGACGCTCCGCGCACCGGTCGGCGTGCCGCCGGCGTCCCCCGGCGGGACGCTCTGGACGGCGCCGACCGCGACCTGCGGGCCGGCCGGGGGCGCCGGGAGAGCCTGGACGACCTGCGCGGCGACGCCTCGGGCGCCATCATCGACTCCTGGGCCCGGGCCGGCGAGGACGAGACCGGGGAGTTCTCCCGCCGCCGCTCGGAGCGGTTCGCCGTACCGGAGGTGCCGACTCCGGCGGCCGGGGGTGCCGGACCGGATCGTCGGGAGCAGGTCACGGACTGGGAACTGCCGTGGGACAGCCCCCGCCGCTGGGCGGGCGGGGCACCGGACGAGCAGTGGGACGGCCTTCGCGGCAGGGAGGACGACGACGCCCCGTACCGGCGGCCGGAGCCGGCCGACGACGACGCGTTCGCCGAGGGCGGGCGCGCGGCGGGGCGGCGCCGACGGGACGTCGACGAGGACGAGCCGCCGGTCGAGCCCACCCGGGCCCGGCGGCGCGCCGCGGAGACGGGCCCGGACCGGCCGGCCGAGAGGCCGAGCCGGCACGGCAAGGACGACGACGAGGCGGAGAGCACCGGTGGCTGGGGCCGCGCCGCCCGCTACGATCCCCAGCTCTCGGCCGCCACCACCACCGACGACGAGGACGACGACACCCCGACCCTGGTCGACCTGGCCTCCCGGCGCGCCCGCCGCGCCCCCGGGTCGGGCCGCTCCTCCCGTCGGCGGCAGGCCGACGAGGCGGCCGAGGAGGGTGCGTACTGGACGAAGCTGAAGGGCGAGGCGCAGTGAGCCTGAACGCGGTACCCCCGGTCGCCTGCTTCGGCGAACCTCGGCTCACCGCCGGGTTCGACGAGTTCGGCCGGCTCGACCTGGCGGCGCACGAGACCGTGCACGGTGCCGTCAACCCGCTCTCCCCCAAGGGCCTGCTCAGACTGGTGGAGGGGATCGAGCTCAAGGGCAAGGGCGGCGCGGGATTCCCGTTCGGCCGCAAGATCCGCGCGGTGCTGGACTCCGCGGACCGGCAGGACCTGCCGACGGTCGTGGTGGTCAACGCCACCGAGGGCGAGCCGGGCAGTTGGAAGGACAAGGCGCTGCTCACCCGGGCCCCGCACCTGATCCTCGACGGCGCCGCGATCGCCGCGTACGCGCTGGACGCCGAGGAGATCGTGATCGGCGTGGCCGACGACGGGATCGGCGAGGCCTCCCTCACCGCCGCCCTGGCCGAGCGCCGGATGCCGGTACGGACCGGCATCGTCACCGTTCCGCACCGGTTCATCTCCGGCGAGGGCGGCGCGCTGGTGCGCGGGATCAACGGCGAGGCGCACATCCCACCGGGGCGCAAGCAACGCGCCAGTGACGCCGGGGTCGGCGGGCTGCCCACGCTGCTCTCCAACGCCGAGACGTACGCCCAGCTCGCGGTGGCCGCCCGACTCGGCCCGTACGAGTACGGCACGGTCGGTACCCCCGACGAGCCGGGCACCGTCCTGTTGACCGTGACCGGGGCGGCCGGCCGGCCCGCCGTCGTCGAGTGCCCGACCGGGATTCCGCTGCAGGACGTGCTGGAGCTCTGCGAGACGCCGACCGGCCCGGGAGTGCTGGTCGGCGGCTATCACGGAAAGTGGATCACGGCCGAGGCGGCGGTTGCCGCCGAGGTCTCCCGGGCCGGCTTCACCAAGGCCGGTGGCACCCTCGGCGCCGGCATCATCATGCCGCTCTCCGCCGACGTCTGCCCGCTCGGCGAGGCGGCGCAGGTGGTGCAGTACCTCGCCGGCGAATCGGCCGGCCAGTGTGGACCGTGCCGGCTCGGCCTGCCGGACCTGGCCCGGTCGCTGGACCTGATCGTCGGCGGCAGCGCCTCCGCCGAGGTGGTCCGGGCGGCGGCCGGCGCGGTACGTGGGCGCGGGGCGTGCAGCCACCCGGACGGTACGGCCCGGTTCGCCACCTCCGCCCTGGAGGTCTTCACCGAGGACCTGGAGGCGCACGCCACCCGGGGCGGCTGCGGGCGCCGGGTCAAGGGGGTGCTGGGCCTGCCCTCCGCCCCGGACGCGCCGACGGCGAAGCTGGCGGTGGACTGGTCCCGCTGCGACGGGCACGGCCTCTGCGCGCACGTGGTGCCCGAGTTCATCCGGCTGGACGCGAACGGATTCCCGTCGTTCCCCGCCACGCCGGTGCCGAGCTGGTTGGAGTCCGGCGCCCGCAAGGCGGTGCGGATGTGTCCGGCGTTGGCGCTGCGGCTCAGCCCGGTGGACTGAGCCGGCCGGTCCGACCGGCCCGGCGTCCCGACCACCCGACCACCGGCAGGCAGCCGGGCAGCCGGGGTGATGCTAATAATGCACGGCGTGGCGGCTTGATCGGTGCGAGCCTCTGGGGCGAGGTGGAGCCCATGGAGACCGAGAGCGACCTCATGCTCGCCCGCCGGGCCGCCCTGGCCGGCGCGGCGCTGGGCCTGCGCTACTTCGCCGCCCTCGCCGAACTGCCGCGGGAACGCAAGTCGGACGGCAGCGTGGTGACCGAGGCCGACCGGGCGGTCGAGGCGGTCATCCGGGAGGTCCTGACCGGGGCCCGGCCGGGTGATGCCGTTCTCGGCGAGGAGGCCGGCCAGCAGGGCGGCGGCAGCCGGCGCTGGATCGTGGACCCGATCGACGGTACGGCGTCCTTCGTCGCCGGCGACGACCGGTGGCTGGTCCTGGTCGCCCTCGAAGAGGCCGGCGAGATCGTCGTCGGGGTGGCCGCGGTGCCCGCCCAGGGGAAGATCTGGTGGGCCCGGCGCGGCGGTGGGGCGTTCGTCGCCGACGTCGCCGGCGCGGATGTCGGCGCGGTACGCCGGATCGGGGTCGACCGCGACCGGCCGGAGGTGCTGTCCGGAAGCCGCCTCGGCGTGGTACCCACCGGCGACGCGCTCCTCCCCGCCGACCACGAGCTGATCGCCCCACTCTGCGCGGTGGTGCCCAGGGTGCCCTGGCGTACGCACGCCGCGCTCCTCGTCGCCGCCGGTGAACTCGATCTGGCCGTGCAGACCCGGGGACAGCTGTGGGACTTCGCCGCCACCTCGCTGATCGTCGAGGAGGCCGGTGGCCGGCACAGCGGGCTGGACGGCGAGCGCCGGCCCGCTCCCGGGCCGGCGCTCTTCAGCCGCGGCGACGCGCTGCACGCCGCCGCGCTGCCGCTCCTGCGGGCCGGCGCCGGGCGGGCCGGTTCCTGACCGGCGCGCCCGGCCCGGTCAGGAGCCGGCGGGCAGCAGCACGTCCAGGAACGGATTGCTGAACAGCCGGTGCGGGTCGTACGCGTTCAGCGTCGCGACGGCCCGATCCCAGGTCGGGTCGGAGCCCTGCCGGTAGGAGTCGGGCACCACCGCACCGAGCATGTTCGGCTCGGCCCAGGCGGCGGTGTCGGTGTAGCCCCAGCCCTTCGACCACTCGACCCGGCAACCGGCGTACGAACCGGTGTAGTTGGTGACGAAGAAGGTCTCCATCTCCCGGTAGAACGCGTGCGCCCGGGGTGCGCTCGGGAAGGTGAGCACGTCGAACCAGACCACCACGTCCCACTCCGGGTGGTCGGTGCGGGGCCGGGCCGCGGAGAGCGCCGGCGGCTCCGCCCCGGGTACGCCGACGTCGCCGGCCCGGTCCACCCCGGCGACCCGGATCTCGACCTGGCCGGTGACCGGGTACTCGCCCCGGGCCCGGTACGCGGCGAGCTGCCGCTCGTAGAACCGGGCGAACTCGTTGACCACCCGCTGGATCGAGGCGCGGCTGGTGTGCACCGCGTACCCGTTCGCGTGCTCCCGCAGGGTGGTCGGCCTGACGTAGAGCAGCAGGTTCTTCGACGGCCCCCACAGGTCGGTGGCGGCGGTGGCGGTGAGCCCGGTGGCGGCGGCGGTGTACTGCACCTGCCCGAACGTCGGGGTCAGCGCCCACTCGCCGTTGAGCAGCCGTTCGGCGAGGTCGGAGACCGGCTCGGGCACGTTGTCGGAGAAGACGTAGTTGTAGGGGGCGACGACCGGGCGGGACGTCAGCGGCCGCTGCGGGCTGACGCTCCACACCTTGAGCCAGGGATTGTCGGTGAAGGCGAACCAGATCGCCTCGACCCGTCCGGCGGCGGCGACGAAGCTGGCGAGGGTACGCCCGGCGCCGCTGCCCGGTGCCGCGAAGAGTTCCGCGGCGGGTATGTCCACCCGGCTCACGCAGCGCAGGTTCTGGTTGGCGCCGACCCGCAGCGTGACCTCGGTGAGGAAGGCGCGGCCGACGTGGGTGAGCAGCGCCGCGCAGTCCGGATCGGTCCGGTCGAACGTGCGCAGCACGTACCGGGCGGTGGCCGGGTCCCAGACCACGGCGGTGACGGAGAGGATCAGGTTGCTCAGCGAGCCGTAGGTGTGCCCGGCCGGTCGGGTCTCGCCGTCCGCGGGCACCGAGGTGCCGTGTCCGTTGATCGCCAGCACCCCGCCGACGCTCAGCTCGCCCGGGGCCGGGGTGTTGGTGACGCCGAGCCCGTGCCCCTCCAGGAAGCCGAGCAGGTCCTCCATCGACGCGCCGGTCTGCACCCGTACCGCGGCCGGTGCGGTCGCCACGACCGCCATCGAGGTCAGGTGCCGGGTGGTGTCGACCAGGATGACCCGGTCCGCGCCGGCACCGCCGGCCGGTACGGTGAGCGGCGACCAGGTGTGCCGGTAACCGCGCGGACGCACCGAGAACCCCTGCGTGTGCGCCCAGTTGGCCACGGTCAGCACCTCGGCCGGCGTACGGGGCGCGCAGACCCACACGCCGTCGACGACGATCTCACCGGCCCAGTTGCGGTAGACCTCGCGGTGCACCGGGATGTCGGCCGGAAAGTCCGGCGGCGCCGAGCGCCCCGCCGGAGTCCACAGTGTACCGAACGCCGTAACGGCGGACGCCTCCAGGAAACCACGCCGGGTGAGAGCCATCGCGATCCTTTCCTCGTACGGAGAACCGCGCCGACGGGTGTCCGGGAGGCCCCTCGTCGTGTTCCGGTGGGCAGGGCTCCTCGGCGCACGTCGGGCGGGCGGACGTGGCCGGGGCCTTACCCGTGGGGCGGGCCGGGGAACGCGGGCGGGTCGGCTGTGGATGTGGCTGATCATTCCGACAACGCCGGCACACCCGGGCCAACCCCCCGGCATCCGAGCCAACCCGCCGGCACCGGGAGCAGCCCGCCGATCCCGGGTCCGGGCGGGGCGCGGCGCGCTGGTTCACATCCGGGTGCCGGACCGGGCCGGGTGGCCGGTGGCCGGTATGTTGCCCGGGTGACAGAGCAGGAGTCCGCGTCGGTCGTCGACATCTACACCGACGGCGCGTGCAGTGGCAACCCCGGTCCGGGCGGCTGGGGCGCGGTGCTGCGGTACGGCACCCGGGAGAAGGAGATCTGCGGCGGCGAGGCGGCCGAGACCACCAACAACCGGATGGAGCTGATGGCGGCGATCCGGGCCCTGGAGAGCCTGACCCGGCCGGTGGAGGTGCGGGTGCACACCGACAGCACGTATGTGCGCGACGGCATCACCAAGTGGCTGCCGGCGTGGAAGCGCAACGGCTGGCGCACCGCCGCGAAGCAACCGGTGAAGAACGCGGACCTCTGGCAGCGGCTGGAGGCCGCGGCCGCCCGCCACCAGGTGCGGTGGCACTGGGTCAAGGGCCACGCCGGGCATCCGGAGAACGAGCGGGCGGACCGGCTCGCGGCCCTGGGCCTGCGCGAGGCTACCGGCGGCCACGATGGTCAACCGGCGAACGCCAGCGCGATCATTTGTACCGCTGCCGAATAGTCTGCAAGGGCTCGGTGCCCGGCGTGGGCAAGCGCACCACTCCCGCGGTGACTAGACTACGCGCGCATCGGCGGCCGGGTACGAGACGGTTGATCACCTGGCAGAACGCACCACTCGCCGCCGCACCCCTGTTCCCCTGAGGGTGCCAATCATGACTAGCGCTGGGAGCTTGAATGTACCTGGACCGATCCGCTGACCTTGGCAGAGGCCGCATGACGACTTGGCGTCGATCCAGCCGGTGCGAGCAGTCCAATTGTGTCGAAGTAGCTGCTCGTCACCTGGATGGAGTGCGGGTGCGGGACAGCGAGCGACCGGAGGTCAACCTGACCTTTGGTGGCAAGAACTGGAACGACTTCGTCACCTCCGTCAAGGCGGGCCGTCTGGCCTGACCCTCCGCGCTCTTCGCCAACGCACAGCAGCTCCCGCCACAAGCGCCACGCCCACCAGCACACCCAATGACGTCGCAGGCAACCTTCGCTTGCGAAAGCCGCAAGAACCCATCTCGGGTTTGATCACCCTGTCAGCAGAAGAGTCATACCGAGCCTCTTCCGACGCCCGTCGACACGCTTCATCCACGAGCCGTATGAAGCGCCGCTGTGATCTGTTTTGCAGCCCGCCCTCATAGGCAATGCGAATTCGTTGCCAGTGCTCTCTGATGTCCCGGACCTTCATCTGGTCCCGAAGCTCTCCGCGCAGCGAGTCCGCAGGGAAGTAGCCTATCTCGTAGCCGAGCTCCAGATACTTTAAGATCAAATTGGAGAAGATGTCGCGTCGGCGCTGGTCCATTGATTTGTACTGGCCGCTCGGCGAGACGGGTCGAAGCTCTGGACGCTCAATCAGCATCCGCATCAGCTCGATCTGCATCGTCCGCATGCCCTGCGCCTGGCTGATCTTGACTTGGCGCACCTGAAGCAGCAGAGCAGCAGCTATACCGATGGTCGCCGCCCCGGAGAGCAGAGCCGACAATGCACCGTAGGCTTGACCGAGGTCACTCATGCGACCCAGCCGGGCGTCAGACAAGTCTGCATAGAGGCTCAGCAGCACCACCGGAGAGCCCAGCAGAAGAGCCATCCCGATCACGGTGGTGGTGACGACTGCGGCACTCATACCGATCTTCTGCGCCAGCCGCAACCCGGCATTGCGAGTACCGCGATCCACTGGTCTTGAAAAAGGATCAGCAGTCACCGAGCCTCCGATCCTCAACCAACTATCTCGACGATACAGGGCTACCACCAGCAGACCAGACCGGAGCCCGAGATCGACACCTCCGCGAAGAGCCACTCGATATCAAGTTCGCGGCATACATTCTGTCGGGCGACACTGACAGCGCATTTGCAGATGACAATTTGCGGGGTTAGTTTCGTACGATATTTCCCCATGAACATTAATCGCCTGGGCGCGAGTAGGCGGCCGTCAACCGTGGGTTGACCCTCGGCCATCGTCAACCTACGGTTGACGCATGGAGAATCTGCCGGTACGCCTCGACGACCTCGTCAGCTACGTGCACCGCCAGCGGCCCGACGCCGACGCCCTGCACCGGCTCTCCGACGCGGTGCTGGTGGCCGGCTACCTCACCGAGCTGGCTGACCACCTGATCGGGCACTTCGTCGACCAGGCCCGCCGCTCCGGTGCCTCCTGGACCGACACCGGCCAGGCCCTGGGGGTGACCAAGCAGGCGGCCCAGAAGCGGTTCGTGGCCCGACGGTCCGACCAGGACGAGGACGTCCCGGCCGGCGTCTTCGCCCGGTTCACCGACCGGGCCCGCAACGTGGTGACGAAGGCGCGGGAGGAGGCGCTGCGCA
Source organism: Plantactinospora sp. CA-290183 (assembly GCF_050936375.1). Taxonomy (NCBI): domain Bacteria; kingdom Bacillati; phylum Actinomycetota; class Actinomycetes; order Micromonosporales; family Micromonosporaceae; genus Plantactinospora; species Plantactinospora sp. CA-290183. The sequence goes on from NZ_JBNJMX010000017.1 coordinate 56,112, forward strand.
CCGGCGCCACCGAGGTCGGCACCGCGCACCTGCTCCTGGGCATCCTGCACGAGCCGGCCGGCCTGGCCAGCCGGGCGATCGAGGGGCTGGGCGTCTCCGCCGACACCGTACGGGCCCGCACGGTCGCGATCCTCCCGCCGCCCGAGGAGGCGCTCCCCGAGCACCCGCCCTTCTCCCCCGGCGCGAAGCGGGTCCGGGACCTGACCCTCCAGGAGGCGCTGCGGCTCGGGCACAACTACGTCGGCACCGAGCACATCCTGCTCGGCCTGCTCGGCGCCGACACCGAACCGGGCGCCCGGGTCCTGCTCGACCTGCGCATCGAGCGGAACCGGGTCGAGGAATGGGTCGTCGAGGCGCTGCGGGGCCTGCCCCGCTCGGCCACCTCGGGACGGTGAGCGGCCCGGCGCCGACCGGCGGCCCGCTCTGGCGTACCCGGGACTTCCCGCTGTTCTGGTCGGCCCAGACGCTCTCCGCGCTCGGCGACTCGTTCTCGCTCATCGCCGCACCGCTGCTGGTGTTGCACGCCACCGGCTCGGTGGCCCGGATGGGGTTGCTGATGGCCGGCGCGGCGGCGATCGTCGCCGGCGTCTTCGCCGGGATCGTGGTCGACCGGGTGGACCGGCGCCGGCTGCTGATCGGCTGTGACCTGGTCCGGGCGGCCGGCTACGCGCTCGTACCGCTGGTCTGGCTGGTCTCCCCGCAGCTCTGGCTGCTCTACCTGGTCGCCCCGGTCGGCGCCGCCGCCGGAATGCTCTTCCAGGTCGGGCACGTCGCGGTCGTGCCGGGCCTGGTCGACCCGGCCCGACTCACCAGGGCGAACGGCCAGTTGTACGCGAGCTACGCCGCCGCCGGCGTGGCCGGGCCGCTGCTGGCCGGGACCCTCTCGGCGCTGCTGGGGCCTGCCGCCGCGATCGGGGTCGACGCGGCGACCTTCGTCCTCTCCGCCCTCGGCCTCTGCCTGGTCCGGTTCCGCCGGCCGGCCGCGCCGGCCGCCGTCACCGTCTCCGACGGTGCCGCCGGCGCGCTCCGGCGCGGCGGGGCGGAGCTGCTGGTCGGGGTCCGGTTCCTCTGGCGGCATCCGGTGCTGCGGGCGCTGACCGTGCTGCTCTGCGTGCTGACCTTCCTGACCATCGGGCTGACCGACATCGTCATCTACCACCTGAAGCACGACCTCGGCCGGTCGGACGCCGCGGTGGGCCAGGTCCTGGCCGCCGCCGCCGGCGGCACCGTCGTGGCCGCCCTGCTCGTCGCGCCGATCCGCCGGCGGCTGGGCTTCGGCGCCTGCTGGATCGGCGCCTACGCCCTCGGCGGCGCGGCCATCGCCGGGGTGGGGCTCAGCCGGCACGTCCCGGCCGTGGCGCTGCTGGTGAGCGGGTACGCCTTCTGCACGGCCACGGCCGGGATCTGCTCGATGTCGCTGCGTCAGGAGATCACCCCGGCGCCGCTCCTCGGCCGCGTCACGTCGGCGTTCTGGACCCTGCACTCGGCGCTCGGGCCGCTCGGCGCGGCCGTGCTCACCGCCGCGGTGGCCCGGTACGGCACCACCGCGGTCTGTCTGGCGGCCGGCGCGGCCTGCCTCGGCCTCGCCGGCGTCGCCATCCGTACCCCGATCCGGCAGTCCCGCCCCGAGGCGGTGCCGGTGCCGACCGGCTGACCCGGCCGGGCGGCTCGCCGGTCAGGGACTCGTGCAGGTGAGGCCGCTCGGGGCGCTGTTGGCGCCGGTCCAGGTGCCGTTGAAGCCGAACGCCGCCGACCCGTTGGCCGCGATCGACCCGTTCCAGCTCACGTTCCGGACCGTGATCGCCGACCCGCTGCTGGTCAACGTGCCGTTCCACACCTGGCCGACCGTCTGGCCGCTGCCGAGGCTCCACCGCACGCTCCAGCCGTTGAGCGTGCTCGTACCGTTGTTCCGCACCGTCACCTCGGCCTGGAAGCCGCCCTGCCACTCGTCGACCACGCGGTACACGGCGGTGCAGGCGCCCGCGCCCGGCGGGTTGCTCGGCGGCGTGGTCACGGGAGGCGTGGTCACGGGCGGTGTGGTCGCCGGAGGCGTCGTCGGCGGCCGGGGGGTCGAGCTCGGGTTCGGCGTCGCGCCGAGCGGCGCGAACCGCAGCACCCGGTCGTCGGTGGCCGCCGGGGTGCCCCGGCCGTCCCGATTGCTGGTGGTCACCCAGAGCGAGCCGTCCGGCGCCCGCTCGACGGTACGCAGCCGGCCGTAGCTGCCGACCAGCTGGGCGGTCGGGGTGCCGGCGGAGCCGTTGCCGGTCAGCGGCACGGTCCAGAGCCGGGCGCCGCGCAGGGCCGCCACGAACAGCACGTCCCCGTCGATCGTGGCGCCGCTCGGCGAGGCCTCGGCGGTGCTCCAGGTGACGATGGGGTCCCGGAAGCGCGGGTCGTTGCCCCGCCCCTCCACGGTCGGCCACCCGTAGTTGCCGCCCGGCACGATGTAGTTGACCTCGTCCCAGGTGTTCTGCCCGAACTCACTGGCGTAGAGGCGACCCTGGGCGTCCCAGGCGAGCCCCTGCACGTTGCGGTGGCCGAGGCTGTAGACCAGCGAGCCGGCCGTGGGGTTGTCGGCCGGAACGCCGCCGTCCGGCCGCAGCCGCAGGATCTTCCCGTTGCGGCTCTGCGGGTCCTGCGCGGTGGCGGTCTGTCCGGCGTCGCCGACGCCGGCGTAGAGCATCCCGTCCGGCCCGAAGGCGATCCGTCCGCCGTCGTGGAAGTTGGCCCGCGCCAGTCCGGTGAGGATCGGCTCCTGCGTCTGCGGCGCGCTGAGGCGGAACCGCACGATCCGGTTGTCGCTGGCGGAGGTGAAGTACGCGTAGACGTAGCCATCCTGCGCGTAGCCGGGCGAGACGGCCAGGCCGAGCAGTCCGGCCTCGCCGCCGGCCGAGACACCGGAGATGGTGGCGACCTGCTGCGGGGTCTGCCCGCGGCGCAGTTGGAGCACCCGGGCGGTGTTGCGTTCCGCGGCCAGCGCACTGCCGTCCGGCAGGAAGGCGAGCCCCCAGGGTGTCTCCAGGTTGCTCGCGACGGTCTCCGGCCGAGTGAAGTCGAACTCGCCGGCGGCCAGCACGGCGGTGTCACCGGGCCCGGCCGTGGTCGCCGCGGCGGCCCACCCCGCGCCACCGAGCATCACCAGCAGGGCGGTACCGGCGACCAGAATCCGGCTCCTCATGCCACACCTCCGAGTCAGGACAGAGATAGATGTCAATATATCACGGATCACCGGTTCGAGATCCACCCGTCCCCCGCGGCGGGCGGGCCGGTCCCCGCCCGGCCGACCCGCCCGCGTCCACCGCCCGGCGGCGTACTGCTCCGGCCCCCGCCGCTACCTACCGCCGACGCCGGCCAGGCCGGCCACCAGCCAGCGACGGGCGAAGAGGTAGAGGAAGAAGATCGGCAGGGTGGAGATGATCACGGCCATCATCAGGCCGGGAATGTTGATCGCGTGCTGCCCCTGGAAGCTCCACAGGCCGAGGGTGACCACCCGGTTGCTCTGCTCCGAGGTCAGGATCAGCGGGAAGAGGAAGCCGTTCCACGCGCCGATGCCGGTGAAGATGCTGACCGCGCTGATGCTGCCCCGGGAGAGCGGGAGGACCAGCTGCCAGAAGATCCGGAACGGGCCGGACCCGTCCACCGTCATCGCCTCGTAGAGTTCCTTGGGCACATCCCGCAACGCCCCGGAGAGGACCAGCACCACCAGCGGGAGCTGGAACGCCACCGTCGGCAGGATGATGGCGGTGAGCGACTCGAAGAGCCCGAGCTGGTCCATCATCCAGTAGACCGGGATGATGGTCGCCTGGGCCGGAATGGCCAGGCCGAGCAGGAACCCCCGGAACGAGACGCTGGCCAGCCAACTGTTCGACCGGACGATCGCGTACGCCGCGGGCAACGCCAGGACGAGCATCAACGCGATGCTGCCGAGGGTCACGATCGCCGTGTTGACCATGTACGTGCCGAAGCCGACCCGCCAGACCTCACGGATGTTCTCGACGGTGAAGCTGCTGGGCAGGGAGAGCGGGCCCTTCTGGTAGTCCGACCGGCTCTCCAGCCCCCAGAAGATCATCAGGATGATCGGGCCGGCGACCAGCACCAGCCACAGGGCGGTGAGCACCCCGGCCAGGTAGTTGGGTCGCCGGGCGGCGCCACCCGGGCCGGCGTCGCCGACCACCGGCCGTCGAGCGGTCGGCGGGGCGCCGGGGCGCGACGTCAGCACGGCCACGTCACAGTCCTTCCAGCGTGGAGCGCATCCTGCCGAAACCGGAGAAGCGCACGATCAGCAGCGAGAGCACGGTGCCGAGCACGACCAGCACGGTCGCGATGGTGGCGGCGAAGCCCATCTCGTACTGGCGGAAGCCCTCCATGTACATCAGGAACGGCAACACGTACGTGGCGTCGCCCGGCCCACCGTTGGTCAGCAGCAGGATCGTCTCGAAGTAGGTGAGCGATCCGACGATCATCAGGGTGGAGGAGGTGATGATCGTGTTGCGCAGCTGCGGCAGCGTGATGTGCCGGATCGCCTTCCACCGGGTCACCCCGTCGATCACCGCGGCGTCGTAGAGCACCCGCGGGATGTTGCGGGCACCGGCCTGGTAGAGCAGCGCGTGGAACGGCACGAACTGCCAGGACGCGGTGAGCACGATGGCGAGCAGCGCGCCCTGCGGGTGGCCGATGATGTTGCCGTCCGGGAAGCCGACGTACCTGCCGAGCGTGGAGGCCAGCCCGAAGTTGGGGTCCAGGATCGACTTCCACAGCAGCGCGATGGCCGCGCTGGAGAGCAGCAGCGGCAGGAAGAAGATGGAGGACAGCACCGCCCGGTTGCGTTGCGGGCCGGCCGCCCAGACACCCAGGGCGAGGGCCAGCGGGGTCTGCGTCGCCCAGCAGAGCACCGTCAGCAGCACCGTCGTCCAGGTGGCGGAGAGCACCGTGTCGTCGGTGAGCAGCCGCTGCCAGTTCTCGAAGCCGATCGGCTTCGGCTCGCCCAGCCCGTTCCAGGAGGTGAAGGAGAGCACCGCGACGCCGATCACCGGCAGCGCCGCGAACGCGGCGAAGAAGAGCACGGCCGGTAGGACGTAGAGGGCGCTGGGCCGCGGCGCCCGGTCGGTGCCGAGGCTGTGCGGAGACCGCCGCCGGTCCTTCCGGACCGACGGCGGCGGGGTGATCGTCGAGGTCACCTGATCTTCACCATGGCGTTGACGAATCCGGTCGCGTCGAGCTGCCTGAGGAAGACCTTCTGTAGGTTCGTCAGCATCGGCTGGGCGATGTTGTTCGCGATCGCCTGGTCCCAGGAGAGCTGGAAGCTGGACGCCTGGGTCACCATGCCGTACACGAACCGCGCGAACTCCGGGCTCGGCGACTTGTCGAAGCGGCTCTCGATGTCGGCCACCGCCGGTACGTCACCGCGGGCGATGTACTGGTCCACGTACGCGTCGGTCGCCATCTCCTTGAGAAACGCGATGGAGGCTTCGACGTTGTCCGAGCTCTCGGTGACCGAGAAGTAGTTGGTGGGGTTGCCCACGACGGCCCTGGGGTTGCCCCTACCGCCGTCCACCGCCGGGAAGTTCATGAAGCCGAGCCCGTTCTTGGCGAACTGCGGCTGCTCGCGTACCTGGTTGGTGTATTCCCAGGAGCCCATCAGGTGCATGGCGGCACGGCCCTGCGCGAAGAGGGTGCCGGCGCCGCCGGTCTCGTAGCCGACGGAGGCGAAGTTGCTGGCGAATCCGCCCCGGTCGACCAGTTCGCGGATCCGGTCGATCGACGCCGCCACGGCGGGATCCTTCCAGCCCTCGCTGTCCCCGTCCGCGATCCGCTTGAAGACCTCCGGCCCGCCGATGCGGTCGAGGAAGTACTCCAGCCACATCAGCAGCGTCCAGCTCTGCGAGCCGGCCACCGCGAACGGCGTGATGCCGGCGCCCCTCAGCTCGTCGACCAGGCCGAGCATCTCCGACCAGGTGGCCGGCGGCTGCTCCACGTTCACCCGCTTGAGCACGTCGCGGTTGTAGTAGAGGAGGACCGGCTGCATGCCCCGGTTGGGGATGCCGTAGAACTTGTCGCCGATCTTGCCGGACTCCAGCACCGACGGGATCCACCTGGCCTTGAACGCGGTGTCCTCGTTCAGCGCGGGCGTCAGGTCGACCAGCAGGTCGGCGTCGACGTACTCCCGGATGCTGCCACTGCCCCAGTTGAAGAAGATGTCCGGCTGGGTGCGGCTGCCCATCGCGACCCGCAGCCGGTCCCGGTAGGCGTCGCTCGCGAACGGGGTGATCTTGGCCTGCGCCTTGTGCCTACCGTTGAACCGCCCGACCGCGGCGGTCTGGACCTGGTTCTGCGGCTCGTCCTGCAGGACCCAGACGTCGATTTCGCCCGGGGCGTCGACGCCGCCGGAGCCGTCCTCGTCGCTGCCGCAGGCCGAGGTACCGAGAAGCATCGCGCCCGCGCCCGCGAGCCCCAGCACGGATCTCCGGGAGAGATTTATGGATGCCGTCATAAGCCGCCGTCCCTTCGATGAGCCCCCTCGGCAGACACGCCGGGGCCGATTATCAAATGAGCCTGGACGGAGCCGGATCCCGCAAACTTTCGGTGCCGGCCCGATAATTCGTGGTGATGTGGCGCACGCTACGACCCCATGAACAAACGGTCAACCCCCGTATCCGCCCGGGACCAGGTGGGCTATTTTGAGTCGGATTACCGTCTCGACGGCGCCGGACTTTCCGGAATGGTCGCCGAGGCACCGGAGTGGCAGGCGCTGATCGGCAGCGGACTCGGGCAGCTCACCCGGCCGTTCGGCACCGCGCCCGTCGAACCCACCCTCGGCGCCCGGGCACTCGCCCGGACGCAGGCGGAGATCGTCGCGCCAACCGTCGGCCACGACCGCCGGCTCACCGCCGAGCCGGTTCTCCACTGAGGACCGGGGACGGGAGCGGTCCGGCCGCGCCGGCTCCCGCCCGGACCGACCGCGCCGGGGCACCCCGGAAACCGGTGCCGGCGGCCCGGTCCGGAGCCGACCGGTAACCGCCGCGCCGAAGCCGTACCAGCTGCCACCCGGAGCGTTTGGCGGGATACTGACCAGGATGATCCTGATCGGAACCTCCGGGTGGCAGTACCGCGACTGGCGTGGCCGGTTCTACCCGGCCGGCCTGCCGCAGCGGCTCTGGCTGGAGCACTACGCGGCCCGCTTCGCCACGGTCGAGGTCAACAACGCCTTCTACCGGCTGCCGGAACGGGAGACCTTCGCGCAGTGGCGGGCCCGTACCCCGGACGACTTCTGCGTGGCCGTCAAGCTGAGCCGCTACCTGACCCACATCAAACGGCTCCGCGAGCCGGCCGAACCGGTCGCCCGGTTCCTCGGCCGGGCGACCGCACTGGGCGACCGGCTCGGGCCGGTGCTGCTGCAACTCCCCCCGAACCTCCGGATCGACCTCGGGGCGCTGGCGGAGACGCTGGCACTGTTCCCGCCCGGGATCCGGGTGGCCGTCGAGCCCCGACACCCCTCGTGGTGGACCGAGGGGACCCGGCGCGTGCTGACGGACCACGGTGCGGCGCTCTGCTGGGCCGACCGCCAGGGCCGGCCGGTCACCCCGCTGTGGCGTACCGCCGACTTCGGGTACCTCCGCCTGCACGAGGGGCGGGCCGAACCCCGGCCCCGGTACGGTCGGGCCGCGCTCCGCTCCTGGCTGGACCGGATCGCGACGGAGTTCGGCGCCGACCGGACCAGCTACGTCTTCTTCAACAACGACCCGGGCGGGGCCGCGATCGTCGACGCCGCCGCGCTGGCCGCCGCCGCCCGGCGACGGGGCGTCGAGGTGAGCCGGGCGCCGGAGCCCGGGGCAACCGACGCCGCCCCGCCGGCACCGACCGGCGGCTGAGCCCGGCCCGCTGCGCGGGTCAGGGCATCATCCGGGCCAGGTCCTTGGGCATGCTGGAGCGCACGTCGTCCCACTCCCCCGCGGTCACGTGCCGCTGCAACGCGTTCAGCACCGTGTCCACCACGGTCGCCGCGCCGCCCCGCACGTCGAACGGAAAGCCGGCCCGCACCTCGTACAGGAAGTCCTCGCGATTGAGCTTGATCGGTACGATGCTCGGATCCCAGCCGTCGAAGTAGATGCCCCGGACCAGCACCGGCAACTGGGCGGCGAAGTGCACGCTCTCCTGCACCGGCAGCCGGTCCCGCAGCAGGTGCAGTACGGTACGCAGCGCCGCGTACGACTGGTTCCGGCGTTCCTTCGGCCAGCCGTACGCCTGTTCGATGTCCTTGAGGATGATGTTCGTCTTCTCTATCGACGACTCGAACGCCGAGTAGGTGTTGTTCGGCACGACTGCTCCCCCGTCCCCATCCGGTGATCCACGTCGGTGCGGAGCAGCGGACCGCCGTCACGGGCCCGCTGCTGCTCCTCACCCTCGTCATCGTCCGCCGGTTGCGGGTGAGGGGCGCTCACCCGAGGGGGATGATTCGCCGTCCGGCCCCCGCTCAGTCCCGCAGCAGCTCGGTCAGCTGCTGGGCGTTCGTCTGCGCGTAGTCGCGGTAGCAGTTGTTGAGCAGCAGGTGGGTCTCCTCGGCCTCGCCGGCCAGGGTGCGCAGCTTCGGCGCCCAGTCCGCCAGCTCCCGCTCGGAGTACCGGTAGCCGAACTTCTCGTGGATGTCCCGGCTGGTCCACTTCGCGCTGTGCCCGTGGAAGCGGACCACCGCCAGGTCGGCGGTCGCGGCGAGCACCGGCGGGACGGACGAACGGTGCCCCTGGGGCATGTCCACGCAGACGTACGGCAGCCGGTGCTGGCGCAGGAATCCGAGCGTCTCCTCGCGGTTGTCCCCGTCGAACCAGGAGGCGTGCCGGAACTCGAAGACCGCCCGGATCGGACGGCACCGGTCCCGCACCTCCAGCAGGTACTGCTTGTTGTCCCGCCGGATGGTGAACCAGGGCGGGAACTGGAACAGCACCGCGCCGAGCTTGCCGGCCGCCGCCAACGGCTCCAACGCCGACAGGAAGCGGCTCCACACGTCCTCGTACGCCTGCGGCGCCAGGTCACCGGGGTAGATGTTGCGCTTCTCCGTCTCCGGCCGCAGGTCCTTGTAGAGCGCGGAGACCTTGGTCGGGTGCCCGGTGAGCAGGCTGAACGCCTTGATGTTGAACGTGAAGTGCGGCGGCGTACGGTCGACCCACAGCTCGGCGGTGCGCTCGGCGGGCGGCGAGTAGTAGGTGGCGTCGACCTCGACCAGCGGAAAGTGCCGGGCATAGTGGCCGAGCCGCTTCTCCGGGGTGTCCGCGGAACGCGGATACCAACCCGACTCCAGCAGCGTCCGGTCGGTCCAGGAGGCCGTGCCGACCTTGATCTCGCCCATGACTCCAGTCCACCCGCCGCACACCACCGTCGGGCGACCCGGGGCCCACGGCGCGCACGCCACCGGCTCGGTGTCGCCGGCACCGGGTGTTGCCGGCACCCGGCGTCGCCGGCACCGGCTGAGCGGGCCGCCCGACGGTCGACCCGCTGCCCCGACTTCCCCTGGTGAGCCGCCGGTCAGGCGGCCCGGCGTTCGCGCGACTGCTTGCAGGTCACGCAGGTGGTGGCCGATGGGAAGATCTCCAGCCGCTCCACCGGGATCGCCGACCCGCAGCCCTCGCACCAGCCGTACGTCCCGCCGTCCAGCCGGCTCAGCGCGTGTTCGAACTGCGCCCGGCGGTCGAGGATCGTCCGGAGCAGCGACTGCGCGGTGTCCCGCTCCGCGGTCTTGGTACCGCTGTCCGCCTGGTCGTCGCCGGCGGTGTCGCCGACCTCCACCAGCCGCAGCACCTGGCTCTGCGTCATCGCCCGGTCGTACTCGACGGTGAGCTCGTCGTAACGGGCTCGCAGGGAGCGGCGGATCTGGTCGATGTCAGCCTGAGAGCGGCCTGTGTCGACTGCCTCGTTGACGAGCATGCGCTGCCTGCCTTTCCGCCGTCGCGGCGAATCCGCCCTCCCGAACCGGATTGTCCGGTGCGGTCCGCCATGAGCCGCGCGATTACCCAGCCCTCAGCGCCGGCAAACCCGGTGATTTTCCGGTGATCGGGCGGCAACCACCCAGCCCGACTCGCCGACCGGCGGGCGCCGGGCTGGGGCGCGGCTCGGCGGAACCGCGCGAAGGCCCAACCGCGCGGAACCCCCGGGCCCCGACACCACGGTGCACCGCATGGCACGGTGTACCGCATGGCACGCGAGCGTGGGCAGCGTGGGCGCATGGGCGGGGCAGCTCTACGGCGTCAGTCCACCAACCGCCGCTCGGCCCCGGCCCCCATCCGCCGGCGCCCGGCGGCCGACCACCCGCCGCTCACTCGGCCGGTCACCCCGGGCCCGCCGGCTCCACCACCGCGGGATGGCGCGGGTCGTCCACCCGGACCACCACGTCGGCGAACGTCGACGGCGCGACCTCCTCGGCGTACCGGCCGAAGGCGGGCAGGGTCCAGGCCAGCGCCGCCGGTGTGCGCCGGGCGAGCGCGCCGGCCGAGAGGACAAGGTGGACGGTCAGGTCGAAGGGGAGGCCGCTGCCGAGCAGCAGCGCACCGCTGACCAGCAGCACCCCGCCCGGCGGCAGGGTCAGGTAGCCGGCCCGGGTGGCCCGGTCGGTCTCCGCGTCCCACAGCGACGGCAGGACCCGCCCCGAGCCGCCCGGGCCGGCGGGATCGAGCACCTCCCGGCGCAGCCCCGGCTCGTCCAGCCAGCCGGCGTAGTAGGCGTCCGGGTTGGTCCGGCCGTACTCGTACCGCAGCGAGGCGGGCCGCAGGAAGCCAGCGGTGTCGACGCGTACCGCCGGGCGCCCACGGACCCGCAGCGGATCAACCAGCGCCTCGGCGAGCCGGTCGGGTTCGGCGGCCGGCGGCCCATCCACCGCCACCCGCAGCCACCCGCCGACCCGCTCGCCGGCCAGCCGGTCGGCCAGCTCCTCGACCAGCAGCTCCGGGGTGATCGGTCGGACCCTCATGGCGACCATCGTGCCCCGGCCGCCGCGACGCCGGGCCGGCCGGGGGCGTCAGGCGTCCCGTCGGCGCAGCACCAGGTAGCCGCCGAGCAGCGCGGCGAGGGTCCAGAGCAGGAGGATGCCGATGCCGGTCCAGGCACCGTAGTCCCGGGCCCACCCGGGATCGCCCTGGTCCCCGGCGAGGTGCATGATCACCCAACCCACCTGGTCCGGCAGGTACTGCGTGACGGTCCGCACCCTCGGGATGTTGCCGAGCCCCTGCGAGCCGAGGAAGAACACCGGAAGCAGGAGCGCCAGCGCCCGCACCGTACTGCGCAGCATCGCGGTCACGCCGACCGCGAAGAGGCAGAGCAGCGTCGGGTGCAGGCAGGCCCCGACGGCGGCGGCCAGCGCCCCCGGCGCCCCGAGCGAGGTACGGAACCGAACGTCCTGCGGGCGGTGCAGCACCGGGTGGCGGGATTCGTCCTCATGAACTGCACCCCGGACGAGCTGATCCGGGCGGTCCGGGCGGCGTACGACGGCGACGCCTACCTGTCTCCGGCGGTGACCCGGCTGCTGCTCGGCATGGTCACGCCGGTCGCGGCGCAACGGCGCCGGGTCGCGGCGCAGCGGCTCGCCGCGCTCAACACCCGGGAATCCGACGTCCTGGGCCTGGTGGCGCAGGGACTGTCCAATGCGGAGATCGGCCGGCGGCTGCGGATGACCGAGGCGAGCGTCAAGACGTACGTCAGTCGGATCCTGACCAAGCTCGACTGCGCCAACCGGGTTCAGGCGGCGCTGCTCACCCGCGACGCCGCTCCGGCGGGCGGACCCGACCCGGGCGAGCGGACCGGGCCGGCCGGCACCGCCGGTTGACGGGCCCGTCCCGCCCGGACCGTCAGCCCGTGCGGTCCACCGTCACCAGGGCGTCGTCGGCGAGCCGGTAGCCGACCCCGTAGACGGTGGTGACCAGCGGGACGTCGGCCCCGACCTTGCCGCGCAGCCGACGGACGTGGACGTCCACGGTGCGCACCCCGGCGTGCTCGTAGCCCCAGACGGCGGCCAGGAGCTGGAGTCGGGTGAAGACCCGGCGCGGATGGGCCGCCAGGTGCATCAGCAGGTCGAACTCCAGGCGGGTCAACGGCAGCGGATCCCCGGCGAGCAGCACCGACCGGGAGGCGGCGAGGATGTGCAGCCCGGTCCCGACACCCTCGGCGGGCCGCCAGGCCGTCGTACGCGCCGCCGCAGGACTCTCCCGTCGTTCGACCGTGCCCAGCGTGCCGCCGCTGATCGTCGCCTCGCCCCGCTCCACCAGCTCGCGGGCCGCCTCCAGCAGGCGGCGGGCCGGAGCGGGCAGCGCCTCCTCGGCCCCGACGAGCGGAATGGAGAGCGTCACCGTCAACGCGGGCGTGCCCGCGTTGGCCGGGCGCCGTGACGCGGCGGGGGGCCGGCCAGGTCCGGCGGGCTGGGCGGTGTGCCACCCGGCACGCGACGAGGCAGGGCTGACCGACATGGTTCTCCTTGGCTGATCCGGCTGGTCCGGGTGCTTCCCCCCGCGACCCGAAACGCCGATGCCTCGATGCTTCCGGCCCTCGGGGCGAGGGTCAAGGGGCCACGACGTTGCGTGAATGTGACAATCGACAAACACACCGGAATCGCTTGCTCGCTCTTCGTACCAGATATTGGCAGTCCCGGGGGGCCCGGCAGGATGGTCGCCATGCGGGGTGTACTGACGGGATTCCTGGTGATCTGGTCGGTCACCCTCGTCGGCTACCTCGTCGGCCGGTACGGGCTGCTCGGCCCGCACGGCACCGTGGTGCTCGCCCGGCTCACCTTCCTGATCGCCACCCCCGCGCTGCTGTTCAGCACCCTGGCACGCTCCACAGTGGCCGATGTGCTCACCCCGGCCCTGGCCCCGTTCGTGCTCAGCACCGTGCTGGTGGCCGGGGCCTACCTGGCCGTCGCCCGCCTCGGCTGGCACCGGCCGACCGGCGAGGCGACCGTCGGCGCACTCTGTGCCTCGTACGTCAACGCGGCCAACCTGGGCCTGCCGGTCGCGGCGTACGTGCTGGGTGACGCCTCGGTGGTCGCGCCGGTCCTCATCTTCCAGGTGCTGATCGCCGCGCCCGTGGCGCTCGCCGTGCTGGACGCCACCGCGGCGGGGCGGCGCCCCTCGATCCGGCGGCTGGCGCTGCTGCCCACCCGGAACCCCATCATGCTGGGCTGTGTCGGCGGGCTCGCCGTCTCGGTCTCGGGCTGGCAGCCGCCGGCCGAGGTCCTCCGGCCCTTCGACCTGGTCGGGTCGGCCGCGGTCCCGCTGGCCCTGCTCGCCCTGGGCATGTCGCTGCGCGGCAGCCGACCGCTGGCCGGCGGCCCCGAGGCCGGGCAGCGCTACGTCGCCGTCGGCCTGAAGGTGCTGGTCCAGCCGACCCTGGCCTACCTGATCGCGCGCTTCGGCCTCGGTCTGACCGGCCCCGCCCTGCTGGCCGCGGTGGCCACCTCGGCCCTGCCGACCGCGCAGAACGTCTTCGTCTTCGCCACCCACTACCAGCGGGCCCAGGCACTGGCCCGGGACGCCGTCGTGCTCTCCACCGTCGCCGCCGCCGTCACACTGGCGGTGGTCACCGCCTGGCTGGGCTGAGCCGCGCGGCTCCGCTCACTCCTCGGCGACCACCCGCACCGGGGCGTCGTCGGCCAGCCGGTAGCCCACCCCGTAGACCGTGGTGACCAGCGGCACCGCGTCGCCGACCTTCGCCCGCAGCCGGCGTACGTGCACGTCGACGGTGCGTGCCACGGCGTGCTCGTACCCCCAGACGCTGCCCAGCAACTGGAGGCGGGTGAAGACGCGGCGCGGGTTGCGGGCCAGGAAGTGCAGCAGGTCGAACTCCAGCCGGGTGAACGGCACCGGCCGGCCGTTCCGGAGCACCACCCGGGGGCCGGTCAGCACCCGCAGTTGCGGCCCGGCGTCACCGGCCCGGCCGTCGTCGACCGGCTCCGCCGGCGGACCGGAGACCGCCGCCAGCCCGCCCGCCGGGGACGGTGTCGCCGGCAACGCGGCCGGCTGACTGCCGACGCCGGTCAGCGCCACCGTGCCGTCGCCCCGGTCGACCAGCTCCCGGACCAGCTCCAGCAGCCGGGTGGCCTGCGGCGTGAGCTGTTCACCGGCGAGCGGGATGTCGAAGGTGACCCGCAGCGTCGGTGCGTCGACGACCGGTCCGCCACGGCGTCGGCCGGATCCCGGGCGGGTCGACACCGGTGGCTGCGTACGGGGATGGATGGCGATGACCGACATGGGTCCTCCTTCGTGGAACACGTGGTCCGCTCCGCCCCGCCACGCGGTGGCGCGCGGGGTCAGGTGTACGCCCAGCGGGCGGTCGCCCGGGGGGCCGTGTCGAGGTGCGCGTAGACGTCGGTCGGCCCGAAGGCGGGCAGTCCGAGCGCATACCAGGCGACGAACCCGCCGACGATGTCGGTGGCCCGGTGCAGGCCCAGGTCCAGCAGCGCGGCAGCGGCCAGGGAGGAGGTGTAGCCCTCCTGGCAGAAGACGACGACCGGCAGGTCGTACCGGTCGGCGATGGGCAGCCGGGCGGAGCCGCGCGGATCGAAGCGCCACTCCAGCACGTTCCGCTCCACCGCGAGCGCACCGGGGATGGTGCCGGTGGCGGCGCGCTGGGCCGCCGGGCGGATGTCCACCAGTACGGCACCGGCGCGGGCGGCCAGGTGCGCGGCCTCCGGCTCCAGGCGGCGCAGCCGCACCCGGGCGGCGGCGAGGATCTCCTCGATGCTCCTCGAACCCGCCGGGGCCTGCGCTCCGGGACATCCGGCCGCCGGCCGCCGGAGGTTGGTCATCGGTTCCACCATGGTGTCCTTCCCTCGACTCGGGCCTGGTCGCCGCGTGTGGCGGTGGTGTCGGCGGGCGGGCCGGGGTTCACCAGGCGACCCCGGCCTCGGCCACCTCCGCGACCCGCAACCGGCCGCCGTCCAAGTGGTAGCGGGTCATGCTGCGCAGCGCCGGACGGTAGACGTGCACACTGACCGCCGGCACGTTCCCCTGGTTGCTGACCCGGTGCACGTGCCGCGGACCGAATCGACGCCCGACGCCGGTGCCGAGCGTCCGGGGCCGCAGCTCGGCGCGGACCACGGTCTCCTCGGTGAGCGCGCCGGAGGCGACCAGGAAGGCACCGGCGGACCCGCCGTGGTCGTGCAGGTCGGTGTGCTGACCGGGCAGCCAACTGAGCAGCCAGACCTCGTGGTCGGCGGTGCTGGCCAGCCGGGTGTACCAGCGCTGCGTCGGGTCGAAGCGCAGCGGCACGGGCCAGCCCGCGGGGCCGGCCGCGGCCGCGGCGTACCGGCGGGCGACGGTGAGCGGATCCGGAGAAATGGAGATCATCGTGCGTTCCTCAGGGCGGGCGCCAGCAGTAGCCGGTAAAACCTATCTGTTTTATAGGGTATTCCGCAACCCGCCGCCGGGGAGCCCGACACGGATGTCAGGAAGTGGTCAGCGGGCCGACGTGCCGGGCTGGCGTCTCCCGGGGTGCGATCCGCCACCCCGGGAGGTCCTCGACGTCACGGACGCGCCGCAGGACCAGGTGGACCGGGAGGGCGGAGAGGACGACGAGGACGCCGGAGAGCCAGAGCGTGGGCCGGAGGCCGACGAACTCCCCCAGCACCCCACCGAGGAGGGCGCCGAGCGGGAACAGCCCCATCATCAGGAACC
>NZ_JBNJMX010000010.1:0-110547 GCF_050936375.1 Plantactinospora sp. CA-290183
GAGACCAGCACCTGCTCGTCGTCGGGGTAGCCGAGGCGGGTACGGGTGGTCTCCACCAGGTGGGCGAGTTCCCGCCCGGCCTCGGCGAGGATCGTCGCGGCCGCCTCGTCGCCCTGGTTGGCGGCGCGGGCGACCAGTGGGCTGAGCAGCGCGATCCTGCCGCGGTCGCCGTGCCACCGGTTCACCACGACGTCGATCAGATCCAGGTCCGCGGACAGCTCCAGGTGGTCACGCAGGACGCCCAGGAGCGGACCGGCCGGCTGTCGACCGTCGCTCATCCGGGAGAACGCCTGGAGGCCGCGGATGGCGATCCAGTACGCCGAGCCCTCGTCGCCGAACAGTTCGCTCCAGCCGCCGACGCGCAGGCCGAGACCGGCACGTTCACCGTAGGTCATCGACCCGGTGCCGCTGATCACGTTGATGCCGTCCGCGGCGCCCAGCGAGCCGGACCAGCCGCAGAGCATGTCGTTGTCGACCCGGTACCGGTCGTGGCCGAGAACCTCCCGGGGCGCCGCGTCGAGGGCCGCGATGTCGCCGCTGACCTCGCCGTAGGTCGGGATCCCGAAGAAGGCGAAGCCGATGTCGGCCGGGGTGATGCCGGCCGTCGCGCAGACGGTGCCGATGCCTTCCTTGAGGACCCGGGTCACCAGGTCGATGCCCTCACTGAAGTAGTAACTGCTCGCGGCCGTGGCCTGGGCCACGATCGAGCCGTCCGCCCTCAGTAGGCAGAAGGCGGTCTTGGTGCCGCCGCCGTCCACGCCGAGGAACATGTGTCTCACCTCCGCCTGGCGTCACTGCTGACGTCAGCTCTGTCGCCCGTCCGGGCCGGGGCGGCCCTGGTCTGGACCTGTTGTCCGCCTGCCCGCAGGCTGGCGGACAGGGGGTGCATGATCGCGCCCTGGACGACCCGGTTGACCTCACCGCCGGGGAAGGGATTGTCGGGTGTGAGCCCGAGCGCCAGGGAGAATTGCAGGCCGATCAGCTGCGCGCAGATCACGGCGGGCAGCGCCAGCGCGGCGTCGTCCACGTCCTCGATGCCGGTCAGCGTCCAGGCGTTGTCCCCGGCCGGCTGCCCGGCGTGGCCGGTGACGGTGACGAGGTTCCGCTCCGGGATGACGCGCAGCAGCTCGGCCACCATGTCGCGGTCGTACTGGCTGGTGTAGGGGTCGTTGGACGCGTAGCTGACGACCAGGGTCTGGTCGTCGAGCACGGATTTCGGTCCGTGCCGGAAGGCCAGCGCGGACTCGGCCAGGGCCACCACGCGGCCGGCGGTCAGCTCCAGGACCTTCAGGGCGGATTCCCGGGCCACGCCGTGCAGGCTGCCGCTGCCGAGGTAGACGATCCGGGAGTGACCGCGGGCGGCGAGGTCCGCCGCTGCGGCCGGCCGGGTGGCCAGGAGCTGCTCGGCCGCGGTGGCGAGCCGCTCCACCAGGAGATCGTCGGGGCCGCCCAGGGCCAGCAGGCCGGCCAGCAGCATGCCGGTGAAGCTGGACGTCATCGCGAAGCCCCGGTCGTTGGCCGCCGCGGGCAGCAGCACGACCTGCGAGGTGGACCGGTCGGCGTGCTGGCCGGCGAGCCGGCCCTGCTCGTTGCAGGTCACCACCAGGTGCCAGCAGTCGGTCAGCACCTCGGTGGCCAACTCGGCGGCGGTGACGCTCTCCGGGCTGTCACCGGAGCGGGCGAACGACACCAGCAGCGTCGGGACATCCTCGGCGAAGCAGGCCAGCGGGTCGGCCACGATGTCGGTGGTGGCGACGGCATCGACCCGGCGGCCCAGCCGCCGGCGCAGCGACGGCGCCAGCACCTCGCCGACGTACGCGGAGGTGCCCGCGCCGGTGAGGACGATGCGCAGGTCGGGCCGGTCGAGCAGCGGCTTCAGGAACGCGGCGGTCGCCGCACCCGACTCCGCCGCGAGGCGGCCGATCTGGCGCCACACGGCCGGCTGCTGGGCGATCTCGCGGCTGGTGTCGACGGCACCGCGCCGGCGCAGGTAGTCAGGGTCGTGGCCGAGGACGGTGCTCATGCTGCCTTCCGCTGTCGGGACGGGGTGACCGCGTCGCGGTAGCCGCGCAGGACGTCGCGGACGCGATCGAGGACGAGTTCGACGGGGTCGTTGCCGAGGGTGCCGGCGCGGACCCGCTGGTACTGGTCGGGCAGGTACTGGCTGAGCAGCGGCAGCGGGATGTTCCGGTCGGTCAGGTTGGTCAGCAGGCGCCGCTCGGCGGCCTGGATCTCCGGGTCCGGCCAGTAGTAGCGCATCCGGTCGCTGTAGCTGTACCGCCGGGCCAGGCGCTGCTCGGCGGCGTCACCGGTGTAGTACTTCGCCCAGTGCCCGGGCTCGGCGCACATCCGCTGCTCGACCACCTCCGGCAGGCGCGAGCGGGCCTGCTCCGCAACGACCTCGGCCTCGATCGCGGCCAGCGCGAACAGGGCCTCCCGCAGCGCGAAGGTCAGGCCGGGCCCGACCTTGAGCACCGCCCAGTGATCCTCGACCAGGGCGGCGAGGCGCGGAATGGTCTGGTAGTCGGTGGAGTGGGCCTCGAAGACCATCGTCGGCTCGTCGTCCAGGACCCGCTGCAGGTCCTTGGTACGGTCCCGGTCGTAGTCCACCACCCGGAGGTGGTCGAACTCGACGCCCGGCTGCACGACCAGGGCGATGACCTGCGGCCACACGTGCTCGAGGCCCTGCCCGGCGAAGGCCGCCCGGTGCCGGGCCAGGGTGCTGCGGGCCGACTCGGCGGTGGTGGGGAGAAGTTCCTCGATCGTCTCCTCGGCGCCGCCGGGAACCGGGACCTCGGTGCCGATGACGTACCGGAGTTCCCCGGCCCGCCCGAGCTCGGCGGCGGTCTTCTCGGCGACCGCGAGCATGCGGGCGGCGCGGGCGGCCATCACCTCGTCGGTCAACGGCGTCTGGTCGTCCGCGCAGGGGTAGCTGCAGTCGAGGTGGATCTTGGTGAAGCCGGCCTCGACGTACGCCGCCACGAGCACGTCGGTGTGCGCCATGGCCTGCTCCGCCGGCAACGAACGCCAGCGGTTCGGGCCCAGGTGGTCGCCGCCGAGTACGACCCGCTCCCGAGGCAGTCCGGCCCGGTCGGCGGCCTGGTACACAAGATCGCGGAAGTCTGCCGGTCGCATACCGGTATAGCCGCCGGTCTGGTCGACCTGGTTCGAGGTCGCCTCGATCAACACCAGGTCGCCGTCTTCCCGGGCCTGGGCCATCGCGGCCTGCAGGACCAGGGGATGGGCGGAGCAGATCGACGTGATGCCGACCGGTTCCCCCTGTTTGTGCAGGGCGACGACGGTGTCGAGCGGGTTACTCACGGGGCGGTTCCTCTCGCCGTTCCGAAGCTGGTAATGGACCCTACTGGTATTCCAGGTGGCCGGCTACTGTCTAGCTGGTATGTAATCTGGTATACCTCGGCGGACGCAGGATCCCCACCACCGCCAGCCGCGACCGGCCGGTGGTTGTGCACACACGCGGTGGGTCGGTGATCGCCGGACACCGCGTTGGGCGGTGCCGGGAAGAATGTTGTTGATCAGGGCCGATTGGTGATGGACGCCCGGAAGCGGTAGCGGTCCCCCCGGTAGACCTGGACCGTCAGCTCGATCGGGCGGTCCGCCTGGTTGAAGGTCAGGGTGGTCGCGACGAGCATCGGCATGGTGTCGCCGATCCCGAACAGCTCGATCTCCCGCGGCGTCGGGTGGCGGGCTTCGCACGAGTAGTCGGCGACGCGCGGCAGCTGCGGCGGGTCGGCGGCGCGCAGGGTGGCGTACAGCGAGGCGGTGTTGAAGTCCGTCCCGGCCAGGGCCGGGCAGGCCGCCAACGGGAGCCGGTTGTGCTCGAGCGCGACCAGCAGGTTGTCGAGGAAGCGCAGCCGGTGGAGTTCGAAGAGGTCGGCGCCGGGGGCGATGCGGAGGTCTTCGGCCTCGGACACCGTCGCCGGGCGGACCGTGGCGGAGAGAACCCGGCTGCTCGGCGTCAGGCCGTTGACGCGGGCGAAGTCGGCGAGGCCCTGCACCTGGGTGGCTGCCGGGGTAGACGCCACCGCCGGGTTGGGGGACTGGTCGAGGTCGGCGACGAACCACCCGCGCGACGACGCCGGTCGGACGATGCCTCGGGACTCCAGTTCGGCGAGGGCGGCCCGCAGCGTGACGCGGGAAACGGCGTACCGGGTCGCCAGTGCCCGCTCGGAGGGCAGCCGGTCGCCGACGAGGGCGGCGGTGCCGCGCAGGTCGGCGAGCAGCTGCGCGGCGGTGCGCTCGTAGAGCGGGAGCGCGTCGTCGGCGAACAGGGCACGGGGCATCCGCGTCCTCGCAACAGTCATACCAGCCAACCATACCGGTTCGATTGATCAGTGGGTCAGTCGCCCGCAGGCGGCCCGCCGCCTCGGCGGGCCACACTGACCTAACCAGAAGTTACCGGCAGCCGACCATTGACAGGCCAACAGCATACCACTTACGTTCGTCGAGCAGACCAGCCCGCAGTGAACGGGGAGTGCTCGATGAATGAGCTTCTACTCGATCTTGGCGGCGCCAGCGTGCCGGGTCGGCGGTTGGCATCCCTGTGGTCTGCTCCATGCGTCCGCTGGTGACCGAGGCGGCGGTGACGCAGTCCTTCGACGACGGCGCCTGCTGCTGTTGGACGCGACGTCGAACCAGGTCGACCAGCTCGACGGCTACCCGGGCAGGTGGCCGTCGGATTTCCGTGCCCTCGTCCTCGACGCCGCAGAACGTGGCGGCACGTTCGAGGTGACTCGATCTTGATGATCCACAGCGACGAGCAAACGGCGCGGCCTGGTTCGTCAGAGCCCGCGCAACGAGCCCGAAGGGGAGTTTGAGATGGCCGACATGAAGCGGCGGAGCGTACTGAAGGTGGCACTGGGGGGCGCCGGCCTGGCCGCCTTCCCTGCTGTGACCGCGGGTGTGGGCGCCACGCCCGCAGCCGCCGCACCGCACCGTGGTCCCGATGTCGTCGGCGTCGGCGACACCTCCATCACGGTGGAGTTCGACGACAAGCTGCGCAGCCGGGTGGCCTTGAAGGACGTCAACGTCACGCGCTTCGATGCCAGCGAAACGCTGCTGGTGGGCGGTACGACGATCGACGAGTTCACCTATCGCGGACACGAGACCCGCCGCACCAGGCATCCCCGGCACGGCGCGGGCGTCCAGGTGACCGTCCGGGGCGACGCCAAGAACGGCGTGCGGAAGACGGTGGAGCTGACCTCCTTCCAGCGCCTGACCGGGATGATCGTGATGAAGGTGACCTACACCAACATGTCCGGTGCCGCGCTGAAGGTCACCGGGTGGCGCAACGGTGCGCACGAACTCCTGGAGAAGTCCGGCGGCTTCTACACCTTCTCGGGTACCACCTATGAGAACCGTCGCGACTGGGTGCAGCCGGTGACGGACGGGTTCGACCAGAAGAACTCGCTGGGGATGGACTCCTCCGACTACGGCGGCGGCACGCCGATGGCGTCCGTCTGGCGTCGCGACGCGGGCCTGGCCGTCGGACACGTCGAACCCGTGGCGAGGATCCTGCGCCTCCCGGTTCGCAAGACGGCCAACGGAGCGAGCATCGCCGTCGAGGGCGACACCCCCCGCACCCTGAAGCCGGGCCAGCAGCTGACCACCGACATCACGTTCCTGACGGCCCACCGGGGCGACCACTTCGTGCCGCTCCAGCGCTATCGCGACTACCTGAGCGACGTCGGCCTGCGCGCGCCCAAGGTGCCGAAGTCGGCGTTCGAACCCATCTGGTGCGCCTGGGGGTACGAGCGCGACTTCACCGTCGAGCAGGTCATCGGCACGCTTCCCAAGGTGCGTGAGGTCGGCCTCAAGTGGGCTGTGCTCGACGACGGCTGGCAGACCAACGAGGGCGACTGGGACCTCCACCCGCAGAAGTTCCCGCGGGGCGAGGCGGACATGCGGGCCTTCACCAAGCAGATCCGGGACGCCGGCCTGCGGCCGCGTCTGTGGTGGGCCCCGCTGGCGGCGGATCCGGAGAGCAACCTGTTCAAGGCACGCCCGGACATGCTCCTGCTGGACCGCGACGGCAACAAGCAGGAGGTGACCTGGTGGGACGCCTACACGCTGTGCCCGGCGTACCAGCCCACTGTGGACTACTTCGTCCGGCAGGTGAAGAGGTTCATCGGCGACTGGGGCTATGAAGGGCTCAAGATCGACGGCCAGCACCTCAACGGCGTCACCCCCTGCTACAACCCGGCGCACGGGCACGCCCGCCCCGAAGAATCGACCGAGGGCCTGGCGCAGTTCTGGAAGGCGGTGCACGAGGCCGCGCACGAGGCGAACCGCAACGCGGTCATCGAGCTCTGCCCCTGCGGCACCGCCTTCGCCTTCCACAACCTGCCCTACACCGACCAGTACCCGGGCTCGGACCCCACCTCGTCCTACCAGGTCCGGAGCAAGGGCAAGACGATGAAGGCGCTGATGGGTCAGGGCGCCAGTTACGCCGGCGACCATGTCGAACTGAGCGACGGCGGCGACGACTTCGCGTCCAGCTACGGCGTGGGAGCCGTCCTGTCGACCAAGTTCGCCTACCCGACGGGCCCGGACGACGAAGTGGTGCTCACCCCGGAGAAGGATGTTCTCTGGCGCAAATGGGTGAGCCTGTACAACGAGAACATGCTGCCCACCGGCGAGTACCGGGGCGAGCTGTACGACATCGGGTTCGACAAGCCCGAGGCGCACGTCGTGACCAAGGGCGGGGCCCTGCACTACGCCTTCTACGCCGACCAGTGGAACGGGACGGTCGAGCTGCGCGGTCTGGGCCGGGGCAGGTACCGCCTGACCGACCCGTTCAACGGCACCTCCCTCGGCACCGTCGACGCCACCCGCAACACCGTGAAGCTGACCTTCGAGAAGTTCCAGCTCATCGTGGCCGAGCCCGTCGGCTGACCTGATTGTGCCGTGAAGTGTAGGCCGCGAGGTCTCCGGTAGCGGGTTCTTCGATCGAGAAGAACCTGGAGTACCGGAGACCTCGCGACCATCAGCGTCGGTGCGGCAACCTCGGGTAACAGGACAGGTGCACCCGCTCCCGACCGACGGCCGAGGGCGACTTTTACTCGCGCATCCAAAAGTTTCGCTAGATCGATACAAAGTGGTAGTGTCGAAGATCAAACTTTTGTGTTGCGAGGTCGTACTACCGGCCAATGAGGAGAAAGTCGCACGACTGCTCCCGGCCGGGATCGGAGGAACCGTGACCGCACCGAACCGACCGCACCTGCGCCGTCGAGCCGCGCTCGCGGCCGCGGGTACCGCGCTGGCCCTGCTCGCCGTCGCCGCCCCCGTCACCCCGGCCACGGCCGCGCCCGTCGCCGCCGACGTTCCGCCACAGGAACCCGGCGTCACCCTGCGCTCGTACGAGATGGGCGCCCCGCTGTCGGCGCTGTGCACCCTCAAGCCCGCACAGACGCCGAACGTCGACAAGCTCATGCCGCAGATCAACTGGACCACCACGGACGAGTTCGGCCTCTCCGACCGGTTCATCAGCCACGTCATCGCCAACCTCGTCGCGCCCGTCGACGGCACGTACACGTTCCGACTCACCAGCGACGACGGGTCGCGGCTGACCATCGGCGACCAGCGTGTCGTCGACCACGACGGTCTGCACGGCGAGACCGCCAAGGAAGGGTCGGTCGCGTTGAGCGCCGGCCCGCACCCGTTGTCCGTCGAGTTCTTCGACAACGGCGGCGGCCAGCTGTTGCGGCTCGAGTGGCGTACCCCGGACGCCGACGACTTCGAGCTGGTGCCGACCTCCGCGCTGAGCACCGACGCGGGCGTCGTACGCGTCACGGCGCCCGGCTGGAAGTACTGCGAGGGCGCCACCGACTCCGCCGGCGACGGCCTGCCCCTCGACCGGGTGCACCCCGGCTACAGCCTCACCGACCTGCGTCCCGAGGGAGTGCAGCCGCAGGTCACCGGCATGGCCTTCATGCCCGACGGCGACCTGGTGATCTCGACCTGGGGCGGCACCGACAACGCGACCGGCGAGGTCTACCTGGTCGAGGGCGCCACCGGGCAGACCGGCCCCGAGCAGGTGACCTACCGCAAGTTCGCGGACGGGCTGCGCGAACCCCAGGGCGTCGCCGTGGTCGACGGCACCGTGTACGTGAGCCAGAAGCACGAGCTGACGGCCCTGCGCGACACCGACGGCGACGGCGCCGCGGACGACCGCCGGACGGTCGCGACCTGGCCGTGGGGCGGCAACTTCCACGAGTTCGCGTTCGGCCTGCTCTATCGGGACGGGTACTTCTACCTCAACCTGTCGGTCGCCATCGACCTGGGTGGCGCCACCACGGTGCCCCAGCCCGCGCCGAACCGCGGTACCTCGATCAAGGTGAACGCCAGGACCGGGAAGATCACGTACGTCGCCGGCGGGCTACGCACCCCCAACGGGATCGGGTGGGGCCCGCGCGGGGAGGTCTTCGTCACCGACAACCAGGGAGGCTGGCTCCCCGCGTCCAAGCTGGTTGAGATCAAGCCGGGAGCGTTCTACAACCACTACACCACCCCGGCGGGCCCGTTCGACGACAAGCCGGTGACGCGTCCGGTCGCCTGGCTTCCGCAGAACGAGATCGCCAACTCACCGTCCACCCCGGTGCTGCTGAAGCAGGGGCCGTACAAGGGGCAGTTGGTCGTTGGCGACGTGACCTACGGCGGTCTGCAGCGGGTGTTCCTCGAGAAGATCGAGGGCCAGTACCAGGGCGCGGTATTCCGGCACACCCAGGGCCTGGAGGCCGGCGTCAACGAGGTGGCCCTCGGCCCCGACGGCGCACTCTACGTGGGTGGGCTGGGCGCCGGCGGCAACTGGGGTCAGGAGGGCAAGCTCACCTACGGCCTGCAGAAGCTCACGCCCAACGGCAGCTCGGTGTTCGAGGTCAAGCAGATGCGCGCGTCGCGTCTCGGGTTCGAGCTGGAGTACACCGAACCGCTGTCGGCCGAGACCGCGCAGGAGCTCGCCGACGCCTACCAGGTGACGCAGTGGCGCTACGGGGCGACGAGCCAGTACGGCGGGCCCAAGCTCGAGCTGGAGACGCTCGACGTCACCGGGGCCGCGCTGTCGCGGGACGGCCGTACCGTCACGCTCACCATCCCGGGCCTGAAGGAGAACCGGGTGGTGCACGTGCGCTCACCCCGCCCGTTCACCTCCGCCGACGGCGAGGAGCTGTGGAACACTGAGGCCTGGTACACGCTCAACGAGATGCCGGGTCGCGTGGTGCAGCCGCAGACGTTCTTCGAGGCCGAGGAGGGCCGGACGGTCGGCGTCGGCATGGCGACCGACCACGCCGGCTACTCCGGTGCCGGGTTCGCCGCCGGGTTCGCCGAGGACGGCTCGTCGACCAGGATCGCCGTCGACGTCCGGGAGAGCGGGAAGTACGACCTGGCAATGCGCTACAGCAACGGTCCGAACCCGTACTCCGGCGAGAAGCAGCTGAGTCTCTACGTCAACGGCAAGCGGGTGGAGCAGACGGTGTTCCCCTCCACCGTGACCTGGCAGGAGTGGGCCACGGTCACCACGACCGTGCGCCTGGGCAAGGGCCGAAACCTGATCGAGTACCGCAAGGAGGCCGCGGACTCCGGGAACGTGAACCTCGACGTGCTCGCCGTCCGGCCGCACGGCAAGCGCATCACGTTGTTCAACGGTCGTGAGCTCACCGAATGGCAGCACAGCGACGGACGCGAACCCGAGTGGGCGATCGCCGACGGTGCCATGACGGTGCGCAACGGGGACCTGCGCACGGTGCAGGCCTTCGGCGACTTCCGCCTGCACGTCGAGTTCAACCTGCCGCTGTACCCGCCGGACGTGACGGGTCAGGCGCGCGCCAACAGCGGCGTCTACCTGCAGGACCGATACGAGATCCAGGTGCTGGACTCGTTCGGGA
Organism: Plantactinospora sp. CA-290183; assembly: GCF_050936375.1. NCBI lineage: Bacteria > Bacillati > Actinomycetota > Actinomycetes > Micromonosporales > Micromonosporaceae > Plantactinospora > Plantactinospora sp. CA-290183. Next base: position 9,903 of record NZ_JBNJMX010000010.1, read on the forward strand.
TCGACCCGCCGCAGACCAACGACGCCGCGGCCATCTACACCCAGAAGGCTCCCGACGTGAACGCGGCGCTGCCGCCGCAGCGCTGGCAGACCTACGACATCGTCTACCGGCAGGCCCGCTACGACGCGGCCGGCAACAAGGTCGAGAACCCGCGCGTCACCGTGGTGTGGAACGGCGTCACCGTGCACGACGACGTGGAGATCCTCGGCCCCACCGGCGGCAGCCGGCCCGAGGGTCCGGCCTCGGGCGCCATCCGGCTGCAGGACCACGGCAACCCGGTGCAGTACCGCAACATCTGGGTCGAGCCGCTCGACCTGTAGCCGCGCCAGCCGCCAGGACGCGGACGGTCGGGACCGGTTCACCGGCCCGGCCGTCCGTACCGGGGCAGCTACGAGGAGAGCTATCGGCTCTGCTACGTCCGAGGGCCCGAGGGCATCGTCGTCGGACTGGCCGAACAGCTCGGCTGAGGCTCAATCCGGCATCATGGGTGGTCCAGGGCCTCGGCCAGAACCACCCCGTTCAGCCGTGCGAGCACCATCGCCTCGAACTGCGGGCACGACTGGTAGTCCGGGTGCCGGCACCGCAGCCCGTGTTCCAGCAGCGTCTGCGACAGCGAGAGCCGGGCGATGCGTTCCCGCACCTGTGCCAACTGGGCACGCAACAGCTCCCGTCGGCGCTCCCGGTCCGGAGCGGTGAACAGTTCTCGCAACTCCGCCAGGCTGAATCCGGCTTCCTTACCCAGCAGGATCTCCGCTACCCGGGTGACGTGGACCGCGCCGTACACCCGTCGGCCCGCCACCCGTCGCGCCGGCGACAGCAGTCCCACGTCCTCCCAGTGACGCAACACGTGGGTGGCCAGCCCGAAGCGGTCGGCCAGTTCTCCGATCGAGTACTCCACTGCGCGTCCTCCCGACCATCGGGGTCTCACCGCAGCAGATGCGGCGTTGACTTCAGGTCTACCTGAAGTCGCACACTCGGCGCATGCCCGAGACGCACACCGCCTACACCGACACCGACAGGCTGATCCGAGCACTCGACGCGGCCGAAGCCACGCCCGGCGCCGCCACGCTACGCGCGCGCAGCTACCAGCTGCTCCGGCTGCCTCCGGATGCGACGGTGGTCGACGTCGGCTGCGGCGCCGGCCGCGCGGTAGCCGAACTCGCCGAACGCGGCGCCCGCGCCATCGGTGCGGATCTCGACCCGGCAATGCTGGCCGCCGCTCGCAGCCGGTTCCCCGGCATCGACGTGCGCGCCGCCGACGCCGCCGACCTGCCGCTGCGCGACGGGGACGTCCACGGTTACCGGGCGGACAAGGTGTACCACATGCTGCCCGAACCGACCGTCGCGCTGGCCGAGGCCCGCCGGGTCCTCGCTCCCGGTGGCCGCATCGTGCTGCTCGGCCAGGACTGGGACACCGTGGTCATCGACTCCGACCGACCCGAGCTGACCCGCCGCATCGTGCACGCCCGCGCCGACACGATCCCCCACCCCCGCATCGCCCGCAGCCATGGAAATCTGCTGCTCGATGCCGGCTTCCACGACGTCGGGGTCGAGGTCCACACCGCCGTATTCTCCGACGCCACAGCGCTGCCGCTGATCGCCGGACACGCAGAGGCCGCCCGCCGGACCGGCGCCATCAGCGACGAGCAGGCCGAGGCGTGGATCAGGGAGCAGAACGGACGTGCCGCCGCGGGCCGGCTGATGATCGCCATCCCCTTTTTCCTGGCCGCGGCCACCCGCTGACGGCACGTGCGTCGGTACGTCCGGACGTCCCTCGGGACGCCGAGGGTCCGGACCGTGGCGCGCTGCGGTCATCGGCGCGTTACTGGTGCAACAACTGCTCGCGCAGGATGTCGGCGTGCCCGCAATGCTGAGCGAGTTCACGCAGCGTGTGAAGGTACACCCAGCGCAGCGGGAGCGGGCCGCGCCGGTTCCCGGGGAGCACGTCATCCAGCCCGAGCGACGAGGTCGCCCGGCGGGAGGCCGCACATGTCTCACGGTACGCGTGCTGGACGGTGGCGATGGTGTCGTCGTCGTGCAGGATGAACGATTCGTCCGGCGTCGCCGGAATGCCGATCTCGGTACGCGGCCGGCCCGTGACGGCCTCGTCGAACCAGACCCGCTCGACGAACGTGGCGTGCTTGACCAGGCCGAGCAGCGTGGTTCGGGAGGGCACCAGGGACCGGCGTGCCTGTTCCTCGGTCAGCCCATCCAGGCAGTCGTGCAGCGCCCCGCGGTGCTCGTCCAGGAACGCCTCGAACTGGGCCCGGACGGGCTGAGCGATGACGTCTTCGGCGGCCGTGGCCGGCAGGAAGGGCATCCGCGAAGCATCGCAAGTCCTTAGCCCGAGGGCAACTGGTTACGCGCCGCCCGGTCGTCGAATCGGCTGCTCACCCCCGGCGTAGCGGCAGCCCGTAGGCGCCGGCGGTCGGGGTAGGTTGCACAGTCATGGCCACGACTGCCGACGTCCGTGATGAACTCGCCAGCCTCGCCGATCCCCGCCGAGCGGAGAAAGTGAGCCGGTTTCTGCAGATGATTCCCGGCGGGTACGGCGAGGGCGACCGAGCCATCGGCGTGTCCGTGCCGGAGCAGCGCAGGGTGGCCGGCCGGTACTGGCGCGAACTCTCCCTGGCCGGAACGGTGGAGTTGCTGACGAGCGGCGTGCACGAGGAGAGGCTGACGTCGCTCCTCATTCTGGTGCGGAAGTTCGCCAGGGGGAACGAGGAGGAACGGGGCAGGATCTTCGACATCGTCCTGGCCAACACCGGCCGCATCAACAACTGGGACCTGGTGGACTCGTCCGCGCCGTACATCGTCGGCCCCTGGCTGATCGACAGGGACCGCAGCGTACTGGCTCGGTTGGCGGAGTCGAGCCTGGTGTGGGACCGGCGGATCGCCATCATGGCAACCTTCGCCTTCATCAGGGCCGGCGACTTCCATTGGACCTTCCAGCTCGGTGAACGGCTCCTGCGCGACCCACACGACCTCGTGCACAAGGCAGTGGGCTGGATGCTGCGCGAGGTGGGCAACCGCGACAGAGCGGCGGAGGAGGAGTTCCTGGCCCGCCATTACCGGGCCATGCCACGGGTCATGCTGCGGTACGCGATCGAGAAGTTCGACCCCCAGCGACGGAGGGAGTACCTGTCCGGTGTGGTGTAGACGGTCAACGCCCCCGGGGCGACGCGGACGCCATGACCGGTGGCAGCAACCCAACCTCGACGTCAGCGACCGTACCCACGCGGTGGTCCTGGCGCTCGAACGCGGCCTGCTGACCCGCCCGTGAAGGCGCGTGCCCCAGGTGCGAAGGCGGCGGCAACCGGAGCCACGAAACAGACACCCGCGCAGACGGCGAGCACGGCGGAAGCACCGAAGGCCCCGATGGCCGGGGCGATCAGCGCGAGACCCGCCGGGGCCAGACCGTAGGACAGCAGGAAGTCCAGCGACGACACCCGGGCCAACAGGCGCGGGTCCACCTCGCGTTGGGTAGCGGTGAACCACGGCACGTTGAACAGTTCGATTCCGACTCCGGCGGCCAGGTAGGCGGCGACGATCGCCGACGGGTGGACCGGAAACAGCAGACTCAGCGGCGCGAAGCCGTAGCAGGCGAGGCCGACCAGGGCGGACCAGCCCTGGTTGCGGGGCCGCCACCGACCGATCAGCAGCGCACCACCCAGGGCGCCCGCGGTGTAGGCGGTGGTGGCCGCGGCGAGCACCACCTCCGTGCCGTAGCGGTCTCGACTGACCAGCGGGAGCACGACACCGGTGGCGGAGTACCCGGTGGCGATGACCGCGGTGAGCGCGGCCAGGCCAGTCATGAACCAGGGGTGCCGGCGGGCTTCCCGGACACCGTCGGCGAACTCGGCGAAGAACCGCAGGGGTGGCCCGGTGGCCGCCGGGCGCCGTCCACCGGCCGGCGGTACGAGTGCGGCCACCAGCCAGAGGGCCGCGGTGCCGAGCAGCAGCGCCGGGGCCGACGCGACCACCGCGAGCAGGGCCGTCAGGGCGGGGGCGACCATGGTGGTGACCCGTACCGCGAGGGTGATCGCCGCGTTCGCCCGCTGGCGGCGACCGGGATCGACGACCTCCGCGGTGAGTGCCTGGAACGACGGCCGGCATGCGCCCTGGCCGGCTCCCACCAGCATCGCGGCCAGGGCCATCAGCGGAACAGACCGGCCGAAGCCGGCGGCGATCACCGGGGTCGCCGTCGCGGCGACCAGGCCGGACCAGAACACCACGGCCCGCCGGGAGTGCCGGTCGGCGAGTACCCCGCCGACCGGCACGGCGGCCAGGAAACCGGCGGTGCGGGCAGCGAGCACGACGCCGAGACCGACCGGACCGAGACCGCCGTCGAGGACCGCCAGTCCGAGGATGAACGGCAGCGCCCAGGTGGCCAGCCCGGATGCCGTGGTACCCGACCACAGGCGCAGGAACGTGGGGTCCCGCAGCAACGCCGGGGGCGGCGAGATCGAGCGGGTCGTGGTCGGCGGGAACGGGTGCGTGTTCGTCACCGGTGATCAGGGTCGCAGGCCGCGCAGGTACGCGGCGAACTTCTCCAGGCCGTCGATGTTGCGCGGTCCGCTGATTCCCTCGTTGTAGTCGAGGACGAAGAATCGGTTGTTGACCACGGCGGGGAGATTCTTCGTGGCGGGGAGGGTCTTCAGGAAGTTGATTTTCTCCTGGGCGGGCTTGTCGCCGTAGTCGAGGATTATGATCACCTCCGGGCGTCCCTGGACGACGGCCTCCCAGCTCACCTGCGTCCAGCGGGCGTCGAGCCGCTCGAAGACGTTCCGCCCCCCGGCGAGGGAGATGATGTCGTTCGGTGGCACCTGCCGCCCGGCGGTGAACGGCTGATCGGTGCCGGAGTCATACAGGAAGACCGGCGGCCGCTCGGTCCCCACCTGTGCCTTCACCGCGTCGACGCGCTGCCGGAAGCCCTGGACGACCTGGCCGGCCCGCTCCTCGGCCCCGAAGATCCGACCGAGCCGGTCGAGGTCGGTGTAGAGGCCCTCGAACGGGGTGGTGCGCTGGGGGAAGCCCGGATAGTTGAAGCAGGACTCGGTGTGCATGAAGCTCTGGATGCCGAGCCCGTCGAGGATCTCCGGGGTGATTCCCCGCTTGTCGCTGAACCCGGACCCCCAGCCGGCGACCACGAAGTCGGCCTCCGCGTCCACGACCAGTTCCCGGTTGAGCAGGTCGTCGCTGAGGAACTTCACCCTGGCGTACTCCTGTGCCCAGGGTGACTCGCTCACCGGCGGGTTGGCGGGTGGCATGACGTACCCGTGGACGTGGTCGCCGAGGCCGAGCACGAACATCTTGTCGGCGCTGCCTGCCTCGTAGACGACGGCCCTTCGTGGGGTGGTGTACTCGATGTCCTCGCCGCACCGCTGCACCGTGACCTTCCGGGCGCGGTTGTCGGCCTCCTCGACGGTGGCGCCGCAACCGGACAGCAGCAGGACGGCCGCCAGGCAGGTGAGTGTGCCGCGCATCGGTGTGGAACGGGGCTGAGGGTTCGTCGTCATGTCATGTTCACTTTCGAGAGGGTGGAGGTGCGAGGGAGTACAGCAGTTGCGGGTCACCGGTCAGCGGGTGCGTGACGACGGTGACCGCCACCCCGAAGACGTTCCGGACGAGGTCCACGGTCAGGACCTCCTCCGGCGTGCCGGCCGCGACGAGTTCCCCACCGCGGAGTACGCCGATCCGGTCACAGGTCGCCGCGGCGAGGTTCAGGTCGTGCAGGACCACCAGAACCGTCAGGGGGGAGCCCTTGAGCAGCGAGAGCAGTTCGATCTGGTGGCGGACATCCAGGTGATTGGTCGGTTCGTCCAGGACCAGGATCTCCGGCTCCTGCACGAGCGCGCGGGCCACCAGTACGCGCTGCCGCTCACCGCCGGAGAGGCTGAGTACGCCGCGGTCGGCGAGATGGGCGATGCCGAGTCGCGCCATGACGCGCTCGCACAACTCCCGCTCCCGCTGGTCGAGTGCCCGGTTGCCGCGCAGGTGCGGGGTGCGGCCCATGGCGACGACCTCCGCGACGGTGAAGTCGAGGTCGCCGCCGCCGTCCTGGGTCAGCGCCGCGACGGACCGGGCGGTGCGCCGCAGCGGGAGTGCGCCGAGGTCGTCGCCGCCGATGCGCACGACGCCCCGGGTCGGCTTGAGTGTCCGATAGACGCAGCGCAGCGCGGTGGACTTGCCGGAGCCGTTCGGTCCGACCAGCCCCACCGTCTCTCCCCGCCCCACGTCCAGGGACAGCTCGCGGACGAGCAGGTGGCCGTCGATCGCCACGGTGATGCCGTCCAACTGGAGGTCCATGGTCACCGGCCCCCGAACAGGTAGCCGCGACGGCGCATCAGCGCGACGAACACCGGCACCCCCACCAGGGCCGTGATCACACCTACCGGAAGCTCCCGGGGGGCGACCACCGTCCGCGACAGCAGGTCGACCCAGACCATGAACAACGCCCCGGCGAGCGGCGTGACGGTGAGCACCCGGGCGTGGGTCGCGCCCACCACGATGCGGACCAGGTGCGGCAGCACCAGACCCACGAAGGCGATGGCCCCACTGACCGCGACCATCGTGCCGGTGACCAGGGAGGTCAGGACGAAGAGGCCGGTGCGGGTCCGGGTGGTGTCGACGCCGAGGCTGGCTGCCGTCTCGTCCCCGAACGTCATCACGTCGAGCGTGCGGCTTCTGCGGTACAACAGGACCGTTCCGGCGATCACCGCGACCGCGACGGCCGGCAGTGCCCCCCAGGTGGCCGCACCGAAGCCGCCCATCGACCAGAACAGCAGCGTGCTGGTCGCCTCGCTGTCCGGCGAGAAGTAAATGATCATTGCCATGACGGACTGGAAGCCGAAGGACATCACCACGCCGGTCAGTACCAGCCGCAGGGGGGTGAGCCCTGCCCTGCTGTGGGCGGCGGCGAAAACCAACGCCGCGGCAACGAGCGCGCCCATGAACGCACCCGCCGAGACCGCGTACACGCCGGCGGCGGCGAACCCACCCGACACGGTCACCGCGACCGCCCCGACCGACGCGCCCGATGAGACACCGAGCACGAACGGGTCGGCCAACGCGTTGCGGACCAGGGACTGCACCGCGACCCCGACCACGCCCAGGCCGGCACCGACACACGCCGCGAGCAGGACCCGCGGAGTACGGATATGCCAGATGATCTGGTAGCGCGTCACCTCGTCGGCGGTGATGGTGCCACCCGTGAGTCCTGCCCACAGATATCGGACCGTGTCCGTGGGGGGCACCACCGCCGTGCCGAGACCGATCACCACGGGCACGGAGAGCAGCAGGGCTCCCAGGATCAGGGCGACGGGCAGGACGAGACCGTACGGCAACCGGCCGGGGGCCGGTTGTGCCGGTTCCTCCGGTGCGCGGACGCCGCCGGAGGGTACGCCGTCGAGGTGCCCGGTCCGGAATGGATGCCCCGCCACGACAGAATCAGTCCTCCTACATGAAATCGGTTTTCGTCTTCATCTGGAAGCTAGCACGACGGGCGATGCCGTCCCATGGGCACCCCGGGCACCCTGGTCCCCCGGCGCGGCTTCGCCGCACGCTCCCGTGCTTCCCGGCGGTCGCGAGCAGGTGAGCCCACGTCCGCCCGGGCTGGAGGAGCGCGTGCCTGTCTCGACGAGGGAGGGGTGTCCGGTGGCAAGGGGGAGTGGCTACCGGGAGGCCTTGCGGACGCCGGGGAGTTCGCCGCGCAGTGCCATGCCGCGGAAGCGGACCCGGGACAGGCCGAATCGGCGCAGGAATCCGCGCGGGCGGCCGTCGACGAGATCCCGGTTGCGGCGCCGGACCGGGCTGGAGTCGCGGGGGAGGGCGGCGAGCCGGTGGAGGGCCTCGGCGCGGGCGCCGGACGCGGTGCGGGGGTCGGAGATCAGTTTTCTGAGCGCGGTGCGCCGCTCGGTGTGCCGGGCGACGAGGACGGCGCGGCGCTGGTCGCGTCCGGTGAGAGCACGGCGGGCCATCAGCGCTCCTCCCGGAAGTCGACGTGCCGGCGGACGACGGGGTCGTACTTGCGCAGCGTGAGCCGGTCGGGGTCGTTGCGGCGGTTCTTGCGGGTGACGTAGGTGTAGCCGGTGCCGGCGGTGCTGCGCAGTTTGATCACGGGGCGGACGTCGGTGTGCCTGGCCATCAGATCTTCGCTCCCCGGGCGCGCGGCCGGGCGACGACGGCGTCGATGCCGTCCCGGTCGATGATCTTGATTGCGGTGGTGCTGAGGGTGAGCCGGACGGTGCGGCCGTCGGCCAGTCGGAAGCGGCGGCGCTGCAGGTTGGGGTTCCAGCGACGGCGGGTGCGGCGGTGGGAGTGGGACACGGTGTTGCCGAAGCTGGGCTTGGCGCCGGTGACGTCACAGACGGTGGACATGGCAGGGACTTTACAACGAAAACCATTCCCAACAAGATGGTGGGGTGAGTTCGCACGGTGCGCACCGCCGTCGGCGTACCCGAGGACGTTGCCGTCGAACTCGTGCACGCCTGTGTGTCGTGCACGCTGATCCCGCCGGGCCGGACACGGCCGGGGACAGTTGTGGCTGGCCAGCCAGCCGGACGGGGTGGCCGGGTTCGAGTCCGCCGGCGGCGGGGTGAGCATGGGCAGCCTCGGCTACTGGCTGGTCGCCCTCCCCGGAGGACGGTGGGTCGAGGCCAGCGACTACCGCCGGATGACCGCCGACCTGTCCTGGGATACCTACTACGGCGACCGCCGCACCGTGCTGGCCTTCATCGGCCTGCGTTTCGACCCGACGGCCGTCACCGACCTGCTGACCGGCTGTCTGCTCACCGACGCGGAGGTCGCCGACGGCTTCGACGCCTGGCGACAGCTGCCCGACCCGTACGCCGGTTGCTCCCCGCTGGCCGACGACACCGGCGTGGGGTAGCCGGCAGGAGCAGGACAGGTGCGACCGCATCCGCCGCGGTCGGCCCGACCGGGCCGGCCGCCGCGGATACCCACCTCTCCGCAACACCCCGTACCGAGTGTGGCGCGGCGGCCGAGGGCCGCCGCGCCACAGGTGCGGTGTCAGGAGCTGGTCGCGGTCAGCCGGTTCGGCAGGTGATCGTCGGCCAGGTCGTGTTGCCGTTGGCCATGATCGTTACTCCGAAGTTGTTGCCGCTGCCGTTCGGTCTCGCGGTGATCGCTCCGCTCGTTCCGCTGACGGAGGCGTTCCAGCTGTTCTGCAGGGTCTGGCCGCCGTTCAGGTTGAGGGTGACGACCCAGTTGCTGGCACCGCTGACCGCGACGTTGAGGTTGAACCGGTCGCTCCAGCTGTCGCCGGCGGAGACCGTCGCGGTGCAGTTGCCGCCGCCCGGGTTTCCGGGGGTGGTGGCGGTGGGCTGCGGGTTGCTTCCGCCGCCGCCCTCCCGGACGGTGATGTCGGAGCTCCCGCTGCTCTGGTAGCCCTCGGTGGCCATCACCTGGTAGGCCCAGCTCGTGCCGAGGTTCAGGCCGGCGCGGGCCCAGGCGTCCATGTGGTTGCCGAAGGTGATGGTGCCGCTGCTCCGCTTCTGCTGGCGGACGCTCCAGAACTGGTAGAACGTGGCGGTACCGTCGATCGACGGCTGGTTCACCCGCTGGCTGCGGAGGATGTCGTAGGTGCCGCCGTCGGTGGTGACCGTGCCCATCCGGGTGGCGCCGCTGCTCGGGTTGTAGCTGCCGAAGTTCTCCACCACGTAGTACTCGATGAGCGGGCTCCGCGTCCATCCGTACAGGGCGAGGTAGGTGTTGTTGTTGCCCGGGTTGTAGGTGCCCGAGTAGCTGACCGTCCGACGGCTGCCGGACGCCCAGCCCTTGCCGCCGACCCAGTTGTTGGTGCTGTTGCTCCACCGGCTGGAGTAGCGGCCGTTCTCGCGCAGCGTCATGCTGGCGTCGCCACTGTCTTTCCAGAACGAGAAGTAGAAACCGTTGTGCGTGCCGGTGGCGTTCGAGCTGACGGTCCGGTCGGCCTCGGCGTACGCGTTGGTGGCCATCACCGTGCTGCTGACGGCCAGCACTGCGGCGCAGGCGGCGCCGAGGAGCAGGCGCAGACGGTTGCGTCTCCTCGGTGTGGTGGGGGTGTGGTTCGTGTCGCTCATGGGCTTGCTTCCTCCTCGTGACGGCTGGCGGGAGGCCAGCAGCGCGGTACGACCCGGCGGGCTGTCGGGTGGCCGGGTGACGGCCGCCGGACATCGGCGTCGTACCACGCGGTGGTGGTGGTGACCGGTCGTCCTGCACGACGACCGGAGGAGTGGGTCGCGGTGGATGGCATCGACGGTGATTGAGCGCCGTCGATGCGACGGTATTGACCCACCCGTCGACTTGTCAACAACTTTCCGAAACATTGCGGAAACCCCCTCGCCGTGGATCGGCTTCCCACGGGGCGGCGCCACTCCTTGCCCAGTAGTCCCATCTGGTCGATCGGGATCCAGGCTGATCGCACCGGAGCATCGGTCGGAGGGGCGAGATCCGCGCACACCTCACCGGAAGTTCCGGAGATTTTCCGGACCGTAGTCATGGTGGCCGGGTGCGCCCACTGGTCCACGCCGGCTAGCAAGGGCCGGTGACGGTCGGAGTCGGCGCCTACCACCCCAGAGTTTGGCGGCGCCGGGCGAGTGCGGACATGCGACCGCCTGCCACCGCCGAGGATCCTCGGCCGTGGCAGGCGGCAACTTCCGGCACATGTGACGACCGTGGGCGGCTGCCACGTCGTCGTCCGAGCTACGAGGTGATGGGCTCGACCCAGATGTTGCGGTAGAAGAGGTTGGCCCCGGGGTCGCCGTGGTCCTGGAGACGGATCGGACCCACCGAGGGCCCCTCCGGCGCCCCGTTGCCGGTCGGCCCGTTGATCTCGGCGTTGTCGTGCACGGTGACGCCGTTCCACACGACGGTGACGCGGGCGTTCTCCGTCTTTGCCCCCGAGGCGTTGAACCGGGCGGCGCGGAAGGTCACGTCGTACGTCTGCCAGGTCTGGGGTGCGGTCGCGGCGTTCACCCTCGGCGCCAGTTTCTCGTAGATGGCGCCGCACTCGTTCGTGGCGGGGGTGGTGTCGCCGTACGAGTCGAGCACCTGCAACTCGTACCGGTCCTGAAGGTAGATCCCGCTGTTCGCCCGGGCCTGCCCGGTGACGTCCGCCGGCAGGTTCGGCAGCCAGAACTCGATGTGGAGCCTGAAGTCGCCGAAGCTCTGCCGGCTCCGGATGTCGCCGCCGAGCACCTCCACCCCACCATTGCCCAGCGGCCAGGTCGGGTTGGCCCCGTTGGCCTGCTGGAAGTTGTTCATGTTGGTCCCGTCGAAGAGCGTGATCCGGCCGGGGTTGCCGGCCGCGCCGTACGCCTCGAACTCGTAGATCCGGGCCGCGCCGTCGGTGGTGCTGGTCGGCGCGTTCACGGCCAGTCGCGCGTACCTGGCCTGGGTGGCCGGGATGTCGTGGGTGGTGACGTTCGCCGTGTTGCCGGTGACGTTCGCGACCGTGGTCCAGGCGGTGCCGTTGGTGCTGACCTGGACGGTGAAGTCGCGGGTGTTCCACGCGGCGGTCTCACCACCGGCGCCCGCGTGCCTGACCACGAACCGGTGCACGCTCTGGGTGGAGCCGAGGTCGACCTGCAACCACTTGGTGGTGCCGAGCGAGCACCACTTGTCGCCGTTGCCGCCGGTCACGCTGCCGTTGACAGCCTGCGCCGGCCCCTCGGCGCTGGAGCAGGAGCTGTCCGCGGTAGCCGGCCGCCCCAGGGCGATGTTGCCCGATGCCGGGGCGGCACCGCCGCCGTAGACCTCGAACTCGTAGATCCGGGCCGCGTTGCTGCCGTCGCTGTTCGGCGTGGTGATGGCGAGCCGGACGTACCGGGCCTGGGTCGCCGCGAAGGTGTGCGTGGTGGTGTTGGCGGTGTTCGCGGTGACGTTCGCGACCGTCGTCCAGGCGGTGCCGTTGGTGCTGACCTGGACGGTGAAGTCGCGGGTGTTCCAGGCGGCCACCTCACCACCGGCACCCGCGTGCTGCACGACGACCCGGTTCACGCTCTGCGCAGAACCCAGATCGACCTGCAACCACCTGCTGGATCCCAACGAACACCACTTGTCGAGGTTCCCCGAGGTGACGGTCCCGTTGACGGCCTTCGCCGGGCCCTCGGTCACCGAGCAGGAACTGTCGGCCGTGGCCGGTCTGCCCAGGGCGAGGTTGACCGCCGGTGACTGGCCGGGGATGGCGTTGAGGGTGTACCAGACCTCGGTGCTCCACAGTGCCTGGCCGTCGCTCGCGCTGAACGGCCGGGGCGAGCGGACGTGGACGACCCGGCCGGCCTTGAGTCCGTTCACGACCAGGGTGACCTTCTTGCCGTCGGCCGACAGGGTCGCCGAGGACACCGACAGCGTCTCCTCGTCGATCTTCGGGCCGCCGTAGTCGGCGGTCGGGACGTACCGCCACTGCTTGACCCGGTACTTCGAGGCCAGGCCGGTCGCGGTCGCCGTCGACAGCGGCTTGGTGTACTCGATCTCGAACCCGTTCGGTCGGGCCCGCATCGCCAGCATGTCGAAGGTGGCACTGCCGTTCGGCGCGATCTTCTGTAGGCCGTGGCTGAGCTTGCCCTCCTGGCCCCAGTTTCCGCCCCCGTGCAGGCCACCGGTGTAGAGGGCGCCGTCCGGGCCGACGCTGACCTCGGACACGCCGGCCTCGAGACCCTGCGTCATCCGGAACAGTGCGCCCTGGTACTCGCCGTTGACCTTCTCCAGGTACGCGCGCTGGAGGCCACCGTACGTCACGTCACCGATGGCCAGCTGTCCGGCGAAGGGGCCCTGGGTCATCATCACCGGGGTGCTCGGCGAGTTGCCGATCTCGTTCTGCGGGAACCAGATCACCGGCTGGGTCACCGGATTGTTGTCGAACGGCCCGGCCGGGTTGAGGTAGTGGTTGAAGAACCGGTCCTGCTTGATGTGCAGCAGCTTGGACGCCGGTTGGTAGCCGCCCTGGTTGTCCGTGACGAAGAGCCCGTTCTCCGGCCCCCAGCCGATGCCATGCGGGGTACGCAGCCCGCCCGCGAGGTAGGACACGGCGCCGGTCGTCCGGTTCACCTTGATGGTGGTGCCCCGGTTCCCCACCGGCTGCGGGTTCGTGGTGGCGCCGCCGTAGTCGATCGCCACCGAGAGGTTCAGGTAGAAGAACCCGTCGGCGTAGAGCAGCCCGAACGCGAACTCGTGGAAGTTTCCGCCGAACGGCCAGGTGGCCACGGTCCGGTAGTTGTCGGTCACCCCGTCACCGTTGGTGTCGTTCAGCTCCGTCAACCGGTGCTTCTCCGACACGTACAGCTTGCCGTCGACGACCTTGATGCCCATCGGCTCTTGAAGCCCGCTGGCCACCCGGGTCCGCGTCACCTGGGCCGGGCTGGTGTTGCCGGTGACGTTGTCCAGGAGCCAGACCTCGCCGGCGGTGGTCAGCGAACCGCCCCAGGTGAGCACCGCGAGGCGCCCGTCGGGAAGCCAGTCGAAGCCGGTGACCTGGGGTTCGAAGCCGCTGGGCCGCAGGTTCGTCAAGGTGTAGTTGGGATGTACGGCGTCCAGCGGCAGCCCGTCGCCGGGTGAGTCGCCGCTGGCCTCGCACTCCTTGCGGCCGGGCGCGGTGACCCGGACGACCCCGGCGTCGGTGCTCAGCACCGAGTTGGGCACGGTCACGAACGAGGTCGAGCCGGGAGTGCGCCACTGCAGCGTCAACTGCTGGCCGCCGTCGCGCTCGAAGTGCTCGATCCGCAGCGAGTGGTAGCCGGTGGTGAGGTCGACCGTGCCGTCCTTCGGGTCGGGCCCGTGCAGTCCGTCGTGGTCGACGACCACGGCGTCGTCGATCAGGAGTCGCGACCCGTCGTCACTGAGCAGCCGGAAGGTGTAGGTGCCGGCCTGGGCGATGGTGATGTTGCCGAGGACCTGGGCCAGGAAGCGGTCCTCGAAACCGAAGTCGGCCGCGCTCGTCCAGTCGACCGTCGGCATCAGCTTGTCGACGTTGGGGGTCTGCGCGGCCTTGAGGGTGCAGAGGTTGTTCAGCGGCACCTGCAGGTCGAACACCCGCAGGGTGACACCGGGCTCCTGTGGCGGCGGCGCGGCCGCGGCGGCGCCGACCGGCAGGCACACGGCCGCGACGGTGAGCACGGTGGCGACCGCGCCGAGGATCGGCGTACGTGCTCGTGGGGATGGTAGGAACATTGTTTCCTCCCAGGGGTGAGCGGACGATGTCGCGCCGTCACCGGCACGGCAGACCGCTCGGCGGCGCGCCGTGCTGGCCGACGGACGACCTCGTCACGTTCGGTGGCTGACCGGGCACGCCGCTGCCTGGCGAGGCAAACACTACGATCGTTACGTTTGGATGTCTAGATGTTTCGTCGAAGACGCTCTAACTTTTATCGCATCCGACAAAAGTGCGAGATCCACTGGACGGGCGCACCGAGATCTGGTTGGCGCGGGCGGCAGGATCAGTTGAGGGTTTCTCGTCGGGGTAGGTCGATGACGCCGACCGCGGCGAGGAGGCCGACCGTGAGCACGGCGGTCACGACCAGCCAGGCTATGGGGTGACCGAGGTTCAGGGTCCAGCGCGTTCCGATCCGCGTGTGGACGAAGACGGCCGGGTCGCGACGGTTGAGGTAGACCGTGCCGGCGAGCATCCAGTGCCGGTCGTCGTCACGTTGTACGACGCCGGAGTCTTCTTCCGGCTCTCCGGGCTGGGCGGGTAGCCGGTGCCCGGCGTGGCCGACCCGGTGCTGCCAGATCAGCAGGATGACGACCAGGGCCGCCAGGGGCAGGTACGTGCCTACCCGCCAGGCTGTGGAGGTGGCGACGACGCCCCACAGCTGGAGTGCGGTGACGAGCAGTCCGAGGTTGAGGCAGGCGGCGCCGAGCAGCAGCAGCCGGGCCACCCCGCCCAGGTAGACCCGGTACCGGCGGGCGGACCCCACCGGCCTGGCGGCGTCGAGGTCGGGGCGGGACCGCAGCACGAGCAGCACGAGCAGCGGGACCGCCAGGGTGATCCCGGTCTGTAGCAGCACCGGCTCGAAGGCGTTCAGGTAGCTGGTCGGTTGACGCTCTGCCGCGTCGAGGCCGTACCCCTGGAACTGCGGCAGGGTGGTGCCCAGGCTGTCGTACCGCCACCAACCGATCGTCGCGCTGACGAACGCGATGACCGTGGGCGGCGCCAACCAGTGCCAGGGCAACCGGATCGGATCGGTACGGAAGCTGGTGTCGACGGTGATGCCCTGCCGGTGTTCGGACCGCCAGCCGCCGGACAGCTTGGCGGCGCGGACCTGGCGGTATGCCCGGTGGTACAGCAGCAGGTCCACCACGCCCAGGGCGGTGGCGGTGCTGCCGATCACGGCGGATCCGGCCGATCCGAGCAGGAGCGGGATGGAGACCGTGCCGGCGAGTGCCGCCGCCGCGATCGTGCCGTGGCGGAACTGGCGACGTTGGGCGAGCACGGCCGGATCGGCCACTCGTGCGGCGGTGACCCGTACGCCGAACGGCAGTGTCGGCGGGGTGAGCCAGGTCGTCGCCAGCGCCAGGCAGGTGACGAGCGCGATGACCGTCAGGTCGGCGGTGATGAGCAGCGTCATGGGATCGCCCCTCGCTCGGCGTGAAACCTCGACACGATCGCCTGGCAGCGTCCCACCGCGTCGGCACCGTCCAGGCCGTGCACGGTCGCCTCGGCGAGGAGTACGCGCATGCGCTTCTCCCATTCCTCCGTGAAGGCGGCCTCGGGTGGGCCGGAGGTGGGATCGCGGCGGATGACGGCCCCGCTCTTGCGGTTGATCCGGATGACGCCCTGCTGGCGCAGCAGGTCGTAGGCCTTGTTGACGGTGTGGAAGTTGATCCCGGAGTCGGCCGCGAGCTGGCGCGTCGAGGGGAGCGGGTCGCCCTCCCGCGCCTCGCCCCGGGCGATCGCCTCAATGACCCGGTCCCGGATCTGCTGGTAGATCGGGACCTCGCTGTCGAGATCGAGAGTGAGGTGCACAACCGCAGTCTATCTGATATATCTGTAGTAGAACAGATAGTCAAGATGGAGGTGCGGGCCATGGCACGGGCATCGATCAACAACGGGATTCTGGTCGTCGAGTTCTCCACCTGGGAGCGGTTCTTCACGCTGCGTAGACGCGTCGACATCCCGGTCACGGCTGTCCGCGAGGTCGCGACCGTGGCGCCGCTCTCAGGCGTACGCGGCATCCGCCGGCACGGCATCACCGTCTCCGGTCTGCTGCGGGCCGGCCACTGGGGCCACGGCGCCGGGACCAGGCAACTGGTGGCGGTACGCCGCAGTGTCCCCGCCGCCCGGGTGCTCGTCGACCCGGCCGCCGGCCTGCCGTTCGACGAGATCGTGGTGAGCCTGCCGGACGCCGACGCCGTCGTCGGGGCGGTCAGGCGCGGGCAGGAGGCACCCCGATGACCTCGCCGCCGCGGGCGGTGCAGGCGCATCCGCAACCGACCATCGAGCCGGGCGACCACTCGGCCACGAGCCGGCGTCCGCTCCTCGTGTTCCTCGCCGTCGCCTTCGCGCTGCCGTGGCTGTTGTGGCTGCTCCGGCTGGTCAGCGGGCTCGACATCCTGGCGGCGGGCGGCATGGCCGCGGTCGGCATCGCCACCTTCGTGACCGTGCGCTGGTTCCGCCCGCGCACCGGACCCGCCATCGGCACCGGCCTGCGCGCACCGTTTCGGTGGCGTACCACCGTCAAACAGTCCGCCCTCGCGTTCGCGGGCATGCTCGGGCTGGCCATCGCGGCGATCGCGATCGGCGCGGTCGCGGGCGTCTACTCCCTTGACCTGGACCAGTTCTCCGGCCTGCGCATGGTCCACGCGGCCGGCCCGGCAGACCCGGTTCCCGTACTGCTGCTGTCGTCCCTGGCACAGAGCATCCTGCTGTTCGTGGTGATCCTGCCGCTGGCGTTCTGCGAGGAATGGGGGTGGCGGGGCTTCCTGCTGCCACGGCTGCGACCGATCGGCGCCTGGCCGGCGCTGGTGCTCTCCGGGTTGATCTGGGGGGTGTGGCACCTGCCCGGATACGTGGGACCGGATCGGCGCCCCGGCCTGGTGCCGTTTCTCGTCTTCTGCGTACTGCTGGGGATCCTCTTCGGCTGGCTGCGGCTGACCACCAGGTCGGTCTGGCCGTCCACCGTCGCGCACGCCGCCAACAACACCGTCGTCATCGGCTTCGTCAACGTGGTGCCCTCCGACGCCGATCAGGTGGCCGCGGCCGACCCGTGGTCATTCGGGTTGAGCGGCTGGCCCGGCTGGATCGCCATGGCCACGGCGATCGTCCTGTTCGCCGCCGCGGGCAGGGCGTTGGCGGCGCGTAAACCGAGCGCGCATCGCGCTGCCTGAACGGGCGCACCAGCTCGCCGAGGGGGAGGAGGCAGCATCTGGACAGGACCGCCGGCGCTGCGGAGACATCGCAGCGCCGGCGGGTTCGGCTCAGTTCCCCGGCCGGTAGCGCCGTTCGACATGGCCCCGGAGGTCCTCGGGGTAGAAGTAGACGGGCCGCAGGTTGCCGCTGGCGTAGCGTTCGACCTGGTCGTTGAAGTGCGGCGAGGCGGGATCCCCGCTCGCGCCGCCGGCCGTCACCGCCCAGGCCCGCAGCCTCGGCCCGAACTCCACCACGGCCACGAAGCTGTTGCCGCTGGTGCCGTAGTAGCGCTTCGTGCCCGGATAGCGCCGTGCCCCGAACGAGGCGAGGGAGCCCCACTGCGCGGAGGTGAAGGGTACCGGGAAGCTCGGCTTGGCATCGTCGAACGTCTGGGTGATCGCCCCGTCGTTGCGCTGGAAGCGGTTGATCTCGCCCCAGGGCACCTGCCAGCTGCCGAAGTCCTGCCTGAGCCGTTCGGTCGCCGCCTCCAGCGCCGTGAGCCGCTGGGCATCGGTGGCGCGCTCGGCCAGGTAGTCCCACATCGACATGCCCGCGTCCCTCGCCGCCTGGGTCAGGGGCGCCCAGAGCGCCTCGCCCCAGAAGACGGCCAACGACGTCGCCGTCGATTCCGCGCTCCAGCGATAGTCCCAGTCGCGTAGCAGGCCGATCGGGTCGGCGAGGTTCGCCTTCTGCTGGTCGCCGTCGGGCAGGCCGTCCCACGCCGCGACCAGTCCGGGCACGAGCCGGGCGAAGGCGGTGAGGTAGCGATCGAAGGCGGCGGCGATCAGCGTCTGCGGGGTGAAGTCGCGGCGCGCGCTCAGCACCCGGATCGCCTGCGGCCCGCGCGGGTTCTCGCCGGCCTGGTCGAAATAGCGCGGGTAGTCGGCGGCGTCGGGGCTGTCCGCGCCGGCCGCGGTCCAGGGCCAGTTGTTGGTGTTGAACGCCCAGCCGTTCCTCGGGTTCACCGCCTGCGGCAGGCTCCGGAGGGTGTGCAGCCCGCGCCAGTCGGTCGCCGGGTCACTGCCGTCGACGGGCTTGCGGTAGTCGAAGCGGTCTTCGCGGACCGGCATGAACTGCGGCATCAGGAAGGCGATCTCGCCCTTCGAGTCGGCGAAGAGCGTGTTGTTCGAGCTGTTGGCCTTGAGGCCGGCCACCTGGAGGAAGTCCCCGTAATCCCGCGTCTTGGTGCGCAGGAAGCTCTGCTGCAGCGCCTCGACGGGCCTGTTCATCAGCGCGAACGCGATCCACTTGCCGTCCGCCTCGCGCACGATCGGGCCGTGGTGGGTGGCGAAGGTGGTGAAGCTGCGCCGCGCCCGCCCGCCATCGGCGGTGCGATAGGACAACGTGATCGTCTTCGTCGTCACCGGCCGCAGCGCGTCGCCGTAGCGGTAGGAGTGGCTGCCGTCGGCCCCGGTCACGATCGTCTCGGCGAACTCGTCGACGTTGTCGACGCCGCTGGACGTGTGCATCCAGCCCGTGTTCGCGTTGAAGCCCTGGTAGATGAAGAACTGTCCCCAGGTGGCCGCACCGTACGCGTTGAGCCCTTCGCCGCTCGTCACGTGCTGCTCCGAGCGGAAGAAGAAGCTGGTGTGCGGGTTGATCAGCAGCAGCGCGTGTCCGTTGCGGGTGTGGCTCGGCGCGATCGCCATGCCGTTGGAGCCCCTGGGCTCGCGGAACAGCAGCCCGCGCTCCTCGTCGGTCATCGGCACGCTGCGATTGGCGTAGAAGGCCTCCAGTTGGGTGAGGGGCACCCGCTCGATGTCGCCGCCGATGCTGCCCTCGGAGAAGCTCAGCGGCATCCAGGGCTCGAACCGCTCGATCACCCGCGGGCGTACCTCGGGGTGTGTCGCGAGGTAGTAGTTCAGCCCGTCCGCCCAGGCCTGCATCAGCCTGCGTAGCCAGCCCGGGATCCTCCCGTAGTCCCGCTTCAGCGCCGCGGGATCGACGAACAGCCGTTGGCGCAGGTCCTGCCAGATCGCACTCTCGCCCTCGGCCTCGGCGAGGCGGCCGAGGCTCACCAGATAGTTGCGTTCGATCCGGTTGAAGTCGTCCTCGGCCTGGGCGTACATCATCCCGAACACCGCATCCGCGTCGGTCCTGCCCACCACGTGCGGGATGCCCCAGTCATCGCGGGTGATCGTCACGTGCGCGGCCTGCTCGCGGCAGCGGGCCAGATCGGGCGCGGTTCGGGTGGCGGCGGCGGATGCGCCGGCGGGGGGCAGTCCCGCCGCGACGGTGGCGGCGCCGGCGGTCAGCCCGACTGCTCCGCCCAGGACACGGCGCCGGCTCAGCCCTTCGTTGTGCGTGTTCATGGGTGGGCCCACCTTTCTCGGGGGTGACGGGATCGTGCGGGGTGCCCCGAACCGGGGAGCGGGACCCACGTGCTGGCGGTTGCGTCGTCTCCGGCCGCGGCGTTGAGCGCGGCGGTGGTCAGTACCGGGGGTGGTCCGGCGCGTCCGGCCGAGGAGCGCTGCGGGGGCCGGCAGGGCTTCATGATCATCACCCTAGGTCAAAGCGGCTCGGTCCGGAACCGCCCACCGCGGCCTCACTTGACGGAGCCGCGCATCACCCCGGAGATCACCCACCGCTGCGCGATCAGGTAGAGCAGCACCATCGGTGCCAGCGCCATCAGGTACGACGAGAAGGCGAGCGTGTAGTTGGTGCTGAACTGGCCCTGGAACACGTACTGGACCAGTGGCAGGGTCTGCGCCTCCGGGCTGGAGAGCACGACCAGCGGGAGCAGGAAGTCGTTCCAGGCCCACAGGCAGGTCAGGATGCCGACCGTGGCGTTGATCGGGGCCAGCAGCGGGAAGATGATCCGCCAGAACGTGGTCCAGACGCCCGCCCCGTCGGTCCGCGCCGCCTCCTCCAGCTCGCGGGGGATCGAGTTGAGGTAGCCGACGTAGATGAAGACGTTGAGCGCCAGGCCGTAGACCACGTACAGGAATGTCAGGCCGAGCTGGTTGTCCATGCCCAGCAGGGCCGTCTGCTTCACCACCGGGAGCATGATGATCGGGAACGGCACGAACAGCGCCGAGACGAAATAGTAGAAGAGAAGCCGGAAGCGGCGCCGGTGCATGTTGCGCGAGATCGCGTACGCGACCATGGAGTTGCTCAGCAGGGTCAGCACCAGCGCGCCAACCGTGACCATCGCGCTGTTGAGGGCGGCGTTCGGGAAGTTGGTCAGCCGCCACGCGTCCGCGAAGTTTGCCCAGCGGGGGTTCCCCGGCGGCGCGAATCCGGACCCGGCCAGTTCCTCGGGCGTCTTGAGCGCGGTGACCACCGCGAAGTAGAGCGGGATGAGGACGGTCAGCGAGAGGACGGCCATCAGCGCGGTGAGCCACCAGTTGACCCGGTTCTTCCGACGGGCGCGGACCGGCCGGGCCGGCGGCCGTCCGGCGGTCGCGTCCCGGGTGGCGACGGTGGGGCTGGACATCAGGCCCGCACCTCCCGGCGCATCAGGATCCGGAGCTGGAACAGCGAGAACGCGACGATCACGATGAAGAAGAGCACCGCGTTGGCCGTCTGGTAGGCGAAGTCGCCGCCCTGGAAGCCGCCCCGGTAGATGACCATCGAGATGCTCTCGGTGGAGGTGCCCGGACCGCCGGCGGTGAGCGGGATGATGTGGTCGAAGACCTGGAGGAAGTTCTTCAGCGACAGCACCATGTTGATGGTGAAGAACGCCGCGATCAGCGGGAAGGTGATCTGCCGGAACTGCCGCCACCGGCCGGCTCCGTCGATCGACGCCGCCTCGTACAGTTCGGTGGGAATGGTCTGGAGACCGGCCAGGTAGAGGATGACCGCGAAGGCGGTCGCCTGCCAGACCGCGAACACCACGATCGCGACCCAGGCCAGGTCCTCGTCCGCCAGGATGCTGGTGGAGAGGGTCCGGCTGCCCAACTTCTGCCCCAGATAGGGCAGGGTCGTGCTGAACAGGTAGTTGAAGATGTAACCGAGCACCAGGATCGACATCACCTGCGGGAGGAAGAAGATTCCGCGCAGTGCGGTGCGGAACCTGATCCGCGAGTTCAGGCCGACCGCGATCGCCAGTGCGGCGACGTTGGTCAGCACCGTGCTGAGGATGGCGAACTGGAACGTGAACAGGTACGAGTCGCGGATCCGCTCGTCGCGGAAGATGTACCCGTAGTTCTCCAGACCGACGAAACTCCAGTCGCCGTACCCGGCGTAGTCGGTGAAGCTGTAGAAGACGCCCTGGAGCACCGGGACCGTGTGGAAGACGACGAAGAGCACGAACGCCGGGACGACCATCCAGTAGAAGGCGGCGTCGGTGCGGTCGGACCGCTTCCGTCGACGGCGGGACCCGGGCGGCACCGGTGGATCGTCGACGTCGGGTGGCGACGTGCTGGCAGTTGTCATCAGTGCTGTCCTCCGGCCGTCGTCACCGTCGTCGCCCCCGGCCCGCTCGCTGCCCGTTCAGTTCCGCCGCCGGGCGAACTTGTCCCACTCCTTGTCCAGGGTGGACAGGAACGCCCGCTCGTCGCCGTCGATGAGGAACTGCTGGGCGATCTGCGCCAGCGGGATCACCGGCGGGATCTGATGGTCGGGGAAGCCGACGATCCGGCCCTGCGCGAACAGCGGCGCCAGCTCCGCCAACGCCGGGTCGGCCGGCGCCTGACCCCGCAGCGTCGGGATCGCGCTCTGCTCCTCGGCGTACGCGGCGATCACCTCGGGGCGGACGAGGTACTCCACGAACGCCAACGACGCGCGCTCGTGGCGGGGCTCGCGTGGCATGGTCACCGCCACGTCCACCCCGGACACCAGACGGGCCTCGCCCGCCGGCATGGGGAAGACGCCGAGGTCGAACGCGGGCTTGAACTGCCGGATCGCCGGGATGGTCCAACTGCCCTGGAGGTACATCGCGGCCTGGCCCTTGGCGAACGCCTGGTTGCCGTCGTCGTAGCCGCGGGAGAGCCTGTCCCGCTGCGCGTACGAGGAGAGCTGCTCGTACCGCTGGGCCACCTCGGGCCAGCCCTCCTGGAACGAGGTCTGGTCGTCGCGCAGCCGGTCCCAGTAGTCGTCCGGCGACAGGTTCGCGGCGATCGGGTTGAGCGCGCCCAAGGTGGTCCACGCGTCGCTCAACGTCCCGTACACCGGGGTGATCTGGGCGGCCTTGAACTTCTCCGCAGCCGCGACCAGCTCCGCCCAGGTCTTCGGCACGGCGACGCCGTGGGCGGCGAAGATCTCCCTGTTGTAGATGACGCCCGAGGCGTTGCTGGCGAAGGGGAGCGCGTTCACCTCCC
Organism: Plantactinospora sp. CA-290183; assembly: GCF_050936375.1. Lineage (NCBI taxonomy): Bacteria > Bacillati > Actinomycetota > Actinomycetes > Micromonosporales > Micromonosporaceae > Plantactinospora > Plantactinospora sp. CA-290183. The sequence continues at coordinate 32,511 of NZ_JBNJMX010000010.1, forward strand.
CGAGATTCGCGGTGCCGAGTTCGGCCAGTACCTCCAGGATCGCGGGGGTGACGGTCCTGCTGGCGGCGTGGCCGGAGAAGTCGTAGAAGACTCCGGCGCGGGCGAGTTCGGCGTACGAGGCGTTGCCGTTGAGCGTCATCACGTCCGGAACGTCGTCGCGGACCAGCCGGGTGCGCAGCGCGGTCTCCGAGTCGGGTACGTGGTCCTGCACGACGCGGATGTCCGGGTTCTCCCGCTCGAAGTCCTCGATGATCCGGTCGAAGGTCTGTACCGCCTCGGACTTGAACTGGAAGAACGCGATCTCGACGCGCCCGTCCCCGGCGCCGCCGACCAGACCGCACCCGGCGACCAGCGACATCACGGCGAGACTCGCGACGAGACGGGCGGTCCGAGGGGGCATGCGCGGCACCTCCGGCGAGGACGGACGTGACGGGCGTCACGGTGATCGGCCTCTACCCGTGCCATCCGGCCGGCAAACCGGCCCGAGGCCCGGCGCCACGCCCGGCGCCACCTCGACCCGGCACTGATCGTGGCATCCGGTGAAACGCCCGACCCGGCATCCGTAACCTTGTGCTGGTGACATCTGTGCGGGAACGGATCCGAGCGGTTCTCGTCGGAACGGTCGACTACGAATCCGGGCTGGACGCGCTGACCGTCACGCCGTCGGCCGAGGTCGACCCGGAGCTGGTGGCCGCGGTGCACGAGGCGTGCGCGAGGCTGTGGCGCGGCGGGTGGCAGCCGGCCGAGTTGCACCGGGTGGTCGCCCGGCGCGGCCAGCCGCAGCAGGCCGACCTGGTGACCGACGCGGTCGCCGCGCACCTGCGGCAGTTTCCCCGGGCCACCGTCGATCCGCGCTGGCTGGCGCAGGCGGACACGCTCGGCGCGCGGCTCTGGTGGGGCAGCGACGCGACGTACCTCGACGAGATCGCCGCCCGCTGGAGGCTCGACCGGGTGGCCGTCCTCGACCTGGTGCTGAGCCTGCTCGCCATCCTGGCCGCGCTCCCGCCGGTCGAGGTGCTCGTCCCGCCACCGGGGACCGCCGTCACCCCGGCCGACCGGGCGGGCGCCGCCGGGTCGTCCCGGATCGACACGCGGCTGCTGGACCGGGTACGCGCCCTGCTGGCCAAGGCGGAGTCGACGACCTTTCCGGCCGAGGCGGAGACGTACACCGCCAAGGCCCAGGAACTCGCCACCCGGCACAGCCTCGACGAGGCGCTCCTGGTCGTACGGGGCGGTGCCCCGGCGACGGTGGTGCCGTTCGCGCGCCGGATCGGCGTGGACCACCCGTACGAGGGGGAGAAGGCCTCGCTGCTGGACGCCGTCGCCCGGGCCAACCGCTGCCACACGGTCTGGTCGCCGGAGCTGGCGTTCACCACCGTCTTCGGCTTCGACGCCGACATCGACGCGGTCGACCTGCTCTACACCTCCCTGCTGGTGCAGGCCCACCGGGCGATGGCGCGGGCCGAGCCGCCGGGCGGCAAGGCCGGTCGGGCCCGGCTGCGGGCGTTCCGCCAGTCCTTTCTGGTGGCGTTCGCGGTACGGATCGGCGAACGACTGGCCGGCGCCGCGCAGGCCGCGCTGGAGGCGGCGACGGACCCCGCCGACCTGCTGCCGGTGCTCGCCTCCCGGGACGAGCAGGTCCGCGAGACCATGCAGCGGGTGTTCCCGCGTACGGTCCGGGCCCGGGGCAGCCGGGTGGACAGCCGGGAGGGCTGGGACTCCGGCCGGGACGCCGCCGACCGCGCCTCCCTGCCGACCGGCACCACGCCGGGCCGGTAGCCCACCCGGCGGTGGGGCGGCGCGCTACCCGGGCGTGACCGGCGAGCCGGCGCCGATCTCGGCCGCGCTCACCCGGGTCGGTTCGAGCACCCGGTGCAGGAACTCCCTGGTCCGGGCCTCGCGCGGCGAGCCGAAGACCTCCTCGGGCGGACCGGACTCGACGACGGTGCCGCCGTCCATGAAGACCACCCGCGACGCGACCTCGCGGGCGAAGCTCATCTCGTGGGTGACGACCAGCATGGTCATGCCCTCCGCGGCGAGCGAGCGCATCACCGCCAGCACCTCGCCGACCAGCTCCGGGTCGAGCGCGCTGGTCGGCTCGTCGAAGAGCATGAGCCGGGGGTCCATCGCCAGCGCGCGGGCGATCGCGACCCGCTGCTGCTGACCGCCGGAGAGCTGCGTGGGGTAGGCGTCGGCCTTCTCGGCCAGGCCCACCCGTTGGAGGTTCGCCGCCGCGATCCGCTCCGCCTCGGCCCGGGACCGGCCGAGCACCCGACGCTGCGCGATGGTCAGGTTCTCCCGGACCCGCAGGTGGCCGAAGAGGTTGAACTGCTGGAAGACCATGCCGATCCGGCGCCGTACGGCGTCGATGTCGCAGTCCGGGTCGGTGACCTCCACGCCGTCGACGTGCACCGATCCGGCGGACGGCTCCTCGAGCAGGTTGACGCAGCGCAGCAGGGTGGACTTGCCCGACCCGGAGGGGCCGATCACGCAGACGACCTCGCCGGTCTCCACCGACAGGTCGATGCCGCGCAGCACCTCCAGCCGGCCGAACGCCTTACGCAGGTCGCGAATCTCGATCGCGGGCACCGCCGGTCACCTCTCCTTCGCGGCCCGGCGTTCCAGCCACCGGACGAGTTGTGACAGCGGCAGCGTTATCACCAGGTAGAGCAGGCCGGCGACCACCAGCGGGGTCGGGTTGACCCGGGTGTTGAGGGTGTCGCCGGCGAACTTCGTCAGCTCGATGGTGGTCGCGGTCACCCCCAGCACGTACGCCAGCGAGGTGTCCTTGGTGAGCAGGATGATCTCGTTCGTCAGCGGCGGGATGACGATCCGGAACGCCTGGGGGAGCACGATCGAGACCATCGCGCGGCCGTGCGACATGCCGAGTGTCCGGGCCGCCTCCAGCTGCCCCTTCGGGACGGCCTGGATCCCGGCCCGGATCGTCTCCGCCATGTAGGCGGCGGCGGTCGCGCCGAGGCCGACGGTGACCGCGCCGTACACTCCGCCGGGGATCTCCCGGTCGGGAAAGGCGAGCGGGACGCCGTAGCCGACCATGAAGAGCACCAGCAGGGTGGGCAGCCCCCGGAACAGCTCGATGTAGCCGGTGGCGAACCAGCGGTACGGCCCGACGGACGAGAGTCGCATCAGGGCCAGTACCAGCCCGAGCGCCAACCCGAAGGCGAACGCCAGCAGCGTGTAGACGATGGTGTTACGCAGAGCGACGGTGATCGCCTCGGGGAACATGCCCCCCGCGATGTCCAGCCGGAAGAACGCGTCGGCCAGGCGACCCCAGTCGGCCGCCGCCACCACGACGAGCAGTACGAGGGTGAAGACCAGGTAACCGGCCAGTCGCCACAACCGCTGCCGCTGTCGGCGGCCGAGCCGGCGCCGAGGAGGCGGCGGGACCGGGGCCGGTCGGACCTCGGCCCCGGTCGTCAGCGTCTCAGGATCTGCCATGCCTCCCCCAGCTCACCCGGCCGGCAGCGCCGGGCGATGTCGTCACGTCAGACCAGGTCAGACCGTCGGCTTCGCGCCGATCCACTTCTCGTAGATCTTGTCATAGCTGCCGTCGGCCCGCGCCTGCGCGAGTGCCTGGTCGATGGTCTCCAGCAGCTTCGGGTTGCCGCCCTTCTTGACCGCGAGACCGTACTGCTCGCCGGTGTCGAAGCCGCCCGCGACAACGGCCCTGCCGGGGTTGGCCTTGACGTACTCGTTCCAGACCGGCAGGTCACCCACGGCGGCCTCGATCTGCCCGGTGGCCAGTGCCTGCTGCGCGGCGCCGAGGTCCTTGTACGAGACCACCTCGATCTTGAGACCCTGCTGCTGGACCTGCTGCTTGACGTAGTCCTCGCCGGTGGTGGCGCCCTGCACGCCGAGCCGCTTGCCGGACAGGTCCGCGAGCGTCCGGTACGGCTTGCCGGTCAGCACCACGAGCGCCTGGGTGGCGTCGAAGTACGGGGCACTGAAGTCCAGCACCTCCTTGCGGGCGTCGGTGATGGTCATCCCGGCGGCGGCCACGTCACACTTGCCGGAGTTGAGGTCCGCGCCGGACTTGATGCCCTCGAACGGGGTGTCGACGATCTCCTGGGTCACACCGAGCTTCTTGGCCGCGAGGTCGACGATGTCGACGTCGAACCCGACCACCTTGCCGCTGGCGTCCTTGGACTGGAACGGCGAGTACGGCAGGTGGGTGCAGGTGGTCAGCGTGCCGGCCCGGACCAGCTGCACGCCGTCGGCGGTGGTGCCGCCGGTGTCCTCCTTCGCGCAGCCGACCAGGCCGGTGACCGTCAACACCGTGCCCATGGCCAGCGCCGCGCCACGCCGGGCACTCCGAAGCTTCACCATCCGCCTATCCTCCCCAATCAAGCAAAACGCATTTTCCTATAGGTTAAGCCAGGATCTACCGGGCCGGCGTCCGGGGCCCACGTCACGCCCCGTCTCACCAGCTCATGCGTAACACACTCGGTCGTGCTCCGTCGGTCTCGATACCGCAACCCTGGCCCGCCACCCGGCGGCGCGAACGGCCGGCGGTACGGGGAGGGTCGACCAGGCGCTCCGGTTGGCCGAGCCCGAACCGGACGGACGGCGAGAACCGGATGGGGCGGTGAGCCCGACCTGCACGGTGACCGCCATCCCGGCGGCGCCGCCGCCCGGTGCGGGCGGGCCGGTACCGGTCGGCCCGACGTGTGCGGACGGCGCGGACAGGGCCGCGAGGTCCGCCTTCAGCGCGGCTGACGCGCTGGCCAAACTGCCTGCTGGTGCCGGTCGGCCGATCGACGGGCCGACCCGGCGGGAATGCCGGATACGGGCGGTCGCGCCCGTATCCGGCACCCGTCGATCAGAGCTGTCGCACCCTGACGTTGCGGAACTCGATCACATCGTTGTTGCCGTGGTTCTGCAGTCCGACGAAGCCGCTGAGGAACTGCCGCAGGTCGGTGGGCGGGTCGCCCTGGCGGGACGACTGCTTGCCCGGCGTGTTGTCGAACTCGCTGATCACCACGCCGTTGCGGATCATCGTGTAGTGCTGGCCGACCACGCGGATCTCGTAGTCGTTCCACTGGTTCTTCGGGGTCACCCCGGCCTTGTCCAGCGTGTTCGGCGAGAAGTTGTAGACCGAGCCGGTCTTCTGCGGCTCACCCGTCTCCCCGTCGTAGATCTGGATCTCGTGACCGCAGTAGATCGCGACCCACGCCTGGGAGCTGCGGGCCGACCCCACCGTGCCGCAACTGCCGGCCGGGCGCTGCTCCACCGGAATCCTCGGGTCCGGGAACCGTACGAAGAGTCCGCTGTTGGCCCGGACGCCCTCCGGGGAGATGTCCCGGAACTGCATCCTGATCGAGTAGTCGGCGAACTGCTCGTCGGCGTACCAGAGCATGCCGAGCCCGCCGGAACTGCGGATCGATCCGTCGGGACGCAGTGAGAACGACCCGCCGGGTGCCTGCCGCCAACCGGCGAGCGAGGTGGCCGACCCGTCGAAGATCGCCTCGTACCCGGCGGTGGCGCCGATCGCGGACTGCGCCCCGGCCCGGCGCAGCTTCGTCACCTCGCGGTTGTCGATCACGTGTGCCGCGCTCAGCTCGGCGAGCACCCCGTCCAGGTGGGTGACGAACGAGGCCTTGTTCGGCCAGGTGGTCTCGTCGTCGATCAGATCGTTGATCGTGCAGCCGCCGCCGGCCTGGCGGTTGGCCACCCCGGTGTCGGTGTCCAGCAGGTAGACCGTCGGCCGGGCGTCCGCCGCGGTGCAACCGGCGACGACGTCGATCTTTCCGGTCACGACCTCGCCGTTGGCGTACGTCGTCTTCAACGTCGCCTGGAAGGTGCCGTACCGCTTGTAGACGTGCGTCGGGTGGGCCTGGGTCGAGGGCTTGCTGCCGTCGCCGAAGTTCCACTCCCACGCCACACCACCGGCCTTGGCGGCCGAGAACGCGACCGTCCGCGGCTGGCTCGGCGACACCGACCGGGCCTGCGCCTGGCTCGGGTTCGGGGTGGCCTGGCTACCGGAGTAGGTGATGCGGATCAGCTTCTGGTTCGGGTGGAGGCTGAAGAAGCCCCTGCCGTAGTCGAGCATGTAGAGCGCGCCGTCCGGGCCGAACTTGGCGTCCATCCAGGAGTCGAGCTGGTTGGGGCCGGTGCCGCCCTGGATGATGCTGCGCAGGTCCTCGGCGAAGGCCGGCGCGCCGGCCTGGGCGACCGTGCTCGGGTCGACGGTGACGGCGACGCGGTTGTTGGAGTTGGACTGGTCACCGATGAACCACTTGTTGTCCCAGTACGCCGGCCACGCCACGCCGCTGTCGACGTCGACGTTCTCCCGCTGGTACGTCGGGCCGTCCATGATGGCCTGACCGCCGCCGCTCAGGTACGGCTGGGTGAAGGTGGCGTCCTCCGGCTTGTAGGTCGGCAGGCCGCTCCCGTCGGTGCGCTTCGGGAAGACCGGGCCGCCACCCTGCGGCGAGTACCAGATCATGTTGTCCCGGGCGGGCGGGATGTCGACCAGACCGGTGTTGCGCGGCGAGGTGTTCTTGAGGTTGTCGCAGTCGTACCACCCGGTCAGGACCGTGGCGTCGGTGTTGCTGCGGTCCCGGTAGGGCTGCCGGTTACCCATGCAGTACGGCCAGCCCTGGTTGCCCGCCGAGGTGATGATCGTCGCGGTCTCGTACTTCGCCGGCCCCAGTTCCGGGCTCGGGGCACCCGCGTCCGGGCCGACCCACGCGGCGGTGAGCCAGTCGTTCACCGGGTCCCAGGCGATCCGGGCGATGTTGCGCACGCCCATCACGTAGATCTCCGGGCGGGCCTTGCCGCCGCCCCCCTCCTGTCCGGTGAACAGGTTGTCGTCGGGGATGGTGTAGGTCCCGTCCGGCTCGGGGTGGATGCGCAGGATCTTGCCGTTCAGGTCGTTGGTGTTGCCGGAGGTACGGCGGGCGTCCTGGAACGAGACGCCGGCGTACTCCTGGGTCCAGTTGTTCCCGGAGTAGCCGTCCGAACCGCCGGAGGAGTTGCTGTCACCGCTACCGATGTAGAGGTTGCCGGACTCGTCGAAGGTCATGCCGCCACCGGCGTGGCAGCAGCTGTGGATCTGGGTGTCCCAGTGCAGCAGGTCCTTGCGGGTGGCCTGGTCGACCGACTGACTGTCGTGGTCGTAGGTGAACCGGGAGACCGTACGCTGACCGATCCGCTTCTCCCGGTCGATCGACTCGTGCGGCATCCAGTAGGCGTAGAACCAGCCGTTCTCCGCGAACTTCGGGTCGAGGGTGATGCCGACCAGACCCTCCTCGTTCTTCACCAGCTCGCTGCCGCTGCCCCGGTTGCCCATGACCTTCAACGTGGTCAGCAGCTTGACCTGCTTGGTCTTCGGGTCCCACTGGTGGATCGTGCCGCAGCCCAGACCCACGTTCGGGTCCGCCCAGTCGGCGACCGGCCCGGTCGCGCAGGCGGCCTTGCCGATGTAGAAGACCTTGCCGTCGGGCGCGATGGTCAGGCCGTGCGGCTCGCCGATCTGGTCGAGCTGGCCGGTCTGGTTGGTGGCGGTCAGCCGCTCGATCTTGTAGTTCGACGCGATGGTCGCCTGGCAGTCGCCACGGACCGTCCCGGTCGTCCACTGGATCGCCCCGAGCAGGTGGCTACGGAACTTCGTGTCCGTGGTGTAGCTGGCCTCGGTACGGCCCATGCCGGTGTAGAACGACCGGCCGCCGTCGTAGTCCCGGCACCAGGAGATCGGGTGGAAGGCACCGTTGCCGCCCAGCCCCGCCTGGTAGGTGTTCTCCTTGACCTGGGCGATCGTGTGCACCTTGCCCACCGGGCTCGGGTCCCAGTTCATCCACTGGTCCGACCGGGTCCAGGTCAGCGGCAGGCCCTTGTTCGCCGGGTGCTGCCGGTCGACCACGTCGACCACGGCCTCCTGCACCTTGCTCTCCGGCGCGGGTCCCGCGTCCGGGCCGATCAGCCACAACTCGGCGAGCTGGATCATCGGCTCGCCGCTGTTCGCGGTGATGTTCAGCCGGTAGTGCTGGTACGCCGTGGTGTTGGTGAACGTGTACTGCTTGGTCTGGAACGGCTGGGAGAAGGTTTCCCCGGTCCGGCGGTCCAGGTCCGTCCAGGTGCTGCCGTCGGCCGACCCCTGCAGGGTCCAGTCCTTCGGGTCACGGCCCCGGAAGTCGTTCGCGGCCGTCAGCGCGTACTGCGCGATCGCCTTCGGCGCGGCGAGCTTGGCGGCGACCCAGCCGGTCGGGGTCCGGGTCAGCCACTTGGTCCCGGTCGCCCCGTCGATCAGGTTGCCCTCGACCTCGTTCGGCGGGTTGCTGCCGCTGGCCGTGATGCTCTCGATCTCCTCCGCGTTCGGCAGGCTCGCCGCCGGGCGGGTACCGATCAGGCCGGTGAACCACTCGGAGCCGGGCTGCGCGCGGGCCGCGTCGTGGATGCCGACGAACCCGCCACCCCCCTTGACGTACGCCTGGAAGGCGGCCTCCTGGGCGTCGTTCAGCGTCACCCCGTTGGCGGACAGGAACACGACGCTGCGGTAGCGCTCCAGGTTGTCGGCGGTGAACACCGACGGGTCGTCCGAGTCGTGGACGTAGAAGCCGTTCTCACTGCCCAGCTTCCGGATGCTGTTGACGGCCTTGGCGACCGGGTCCTCCTGGGACGCCGCCGGGCCGTGGAAGACCAGGACGTTCACCACCTGGCCGTTCCAGGCCGGGGCTATCCCGCCGACGCTCGGGTCCGGGGCGGCGGAGACCGGCGTGGTCAGCAGGCCGAGCGTGAGTACGGTGCCCGTGGCCAGGGCGACCGCCCGGCGGAACGGTCCGGCGCCGCGACGCCGTGACCGGGGTACCCCGGCGGGCGGCGGGTCGGCGGGGCCGGGTCGGAGTCGTCCGACCGATCGAGATAGCTGGAAATGGCGTTGGTGGGCCATTTCTCCTCCTCCAGAGGGGGTACGAAGAGTCCTTCAGGTGGTGGCGCGGGATGGTGGGGGTTGGGGGCCGAGGTGACAGAGCCCGGGTCAGCGGTGGTTCGCGTGGGCGCCGGCCGGTGCCGGGGAACCCGACGCCGGCGGGGTCGGCGCGTGGCCGCCACCGTGCGGGGGCATCTGCCCGTTCTCGTCGAGGACGTGCATCCAGGTGGACATGCCCAGGTCGGAGTGGAACTGCATGTGGCAGTGCAGCATCCAGTGCCCCGGTCCCACCGAGTCGCCCGCGATGAACTGCACCCCGAAGGTGTCGCCCGGCCCGAGGGTCTTGTTGTCGATGACCGGGGTGTTGTCGATCAGTGCCTTGTTGCCGCCCTCGACCATGCCGGTCCGGGTGTCCGCCCAGGAGTGGCCGTGCACGTGGAACGTGTGCATGTCGTCGCCGAGGCCGATCACGATGAACTCGACCCGCTCGCCCTTCTTGGCCACGATGCAGGTCGGGCCGGGCACCGGATTCACCGGGTCACAGGTGTCCGCCTCCGCGCTGCGCCGCAGGTTGATGGTCTGCCGGTCGCCGAAGGCCGTCACGTAGGTCCGGTCCGGCCGCACGTCGCCCTGCCGGCGTACCACCAGGCCGCCGAACAGCCCGGAGCGGAGGCCCTGGGTACCGTGCGGCCCGCCGACCACGTGGTCGTGGTACCACCAGTAGCCGGCCGTACCCTGCGAGGTCGCGGTCCGCGGCTTGGCGTACCAGACGTACGTCCGCGACCCGCCCGGCGGCACGAACGAGCCGTTGTGCGTGGTGCCGTCGGACATCTGGGTGTACTTGACCCCGTGCACGTGCAACGAGACGCCGAGCGGGTGTGCGGCGTCGGTGCGCAGCGCCTCCAGGGTGGCGACCGGCACCTGGTTGTGCAGGGTGATCGCCAGGCACTCTCCCTCGATCATCTCCATCGTCGGCCCGGGGTAGGAGGCCGTCTGCGGGGTGAGGCCGTAGCCGAGCCGGACCTGGTTCGTCACCGGGTCCTTGGGCAGCTCCACCGCGTACAGGTCCAGGCGCCGATCCGGGGCGACGCAGCCCTCGGGCCGCTCCGCCGACGGGGCGGCGGCACCGGTGACGGCGCCGGCGGCCAGCTCGGCCGGCCGGGCGGTGGTGCCGCCGGCGATGGCCAGCCCGCCCGCGCCGACCAGCGTCGCCAACAGGACCGCCACCACCAGCACCGCCCGCCCGGCGCTCGATCCGAGGAGCCGGGCCGGGCCGGTGTCCGGGCGCTCGGTCGCCCGTGACTGCACGAACTCACCGAGGTCGTTCATGTCCTTGTCCAACGTTGTATCCAATCGCTCGGCCCACCACCGTGGATGCCGGTGGGAGGGGAGAGGACGGCGCGCCGTACCCGGGTCACGGGTTCAGCGGGGCGATCCTGATGTTGCGGAAGCTGACGATGTCGCTGGCGCCGTGGTTCTGCACGCCGACGTAGCCGGTGGCGTGCTGGCGGCCGGCGCCACCGGGATCGTCCGCGCGGGGCGGGTCGAAGACGGCTCCGGGGACGTTGACGTACTCGTTGATCAGCACGCCGTTGCGGAACACGGAGTAGTGCTGGCCGACGACCCGGATCTCGTAGTCGTTCCAGGTGCCCTTCGGGGTCACCTGCGCGCCGTCCAGGTCCACCCGGTCGAAGCCGTACACCGAGCCGCTCTTGTACTGGTCGCCGTCCGGCCGGTCGTAGATCTGGAGTTCGTGGCCGTACTTGATCGCCACCCACTCGGGGCGGGACTCCTGCGGGTGCTGGTGCACCTGCGGGAAGCGGACGAAGACCCCGCTGTTGGCGCGGCCGTCACCCGGGGCGTCGTCGCGCCACTGGAGCTTCAGCGAGAAGTCGCCGTAGGTGCGGATGGGGAACCAGAGCATGCCCAGGCCGTCGACGGCCCGGCTGGTGACCGACCCGTCGGCGTTGCGGCCGAAGCCCCCGGCACCGACCTGCTCCCACTGCTTGAACGAGGCCGCCGAGCGGTCCAGCAGCGGCTGGTAGCCCTGCTTGTCCTCGGGCTTGCCGACGCCGGACTCGCGGGCTGTGCGCAGCAGGGCGTTGTGTTCCTTCAGCAGGATGACGCCCCGGTGGTGCAGGTGTTCGGCGACCGTCCCGACGTGCGCCACGAACTCGCCGTGGCTGGGCCAGCTCCGCTCGTCCAGGATGAGGTCGTTGACCGAACAGCCGGCCTCGACCGGCCGGTTGGGCACATCGCTGTTCAGCGTGCCGATCCAGACCGTCGGGCGGGTGTCGGTCACCCGGCAGATCTGGGCCGGCGGCCCGCTCGCCACCACCGTGAACGTGGTGGACCCGGTCCCGGAGGTGTTGCCCGCCTTGTCGGTGGCCCGGTAGCTGAACGTGTGCGGACCGGGGGTGTTGACCGTGAGCGGCCCGGCGTAGACCACGTAACCCCGCCCGTCGAGGGCGTACTCCACGCGGTGCACACCGGACTCGGTGTCGGCGGCGGTGAGCGCGATGGTGGCACTGCCGACGTACGCCCAGCTGCCGTCCTGCTGTCCGGTGATCGCGGCGTTCACCGTGGGTGCGGTGGTGTCGGGGTTGGTGGGCGCGGCCACCGTGAAGGAGACCTCCTTCGGGGTGGAGGTGTTACCGGCGACGTCCGTGGCCCGGTACGAGACGGTGTGCTGGCCGGGCTGGTTGACCGTGACCGGGGCGGTGTACCGCGCGTACGGCTGCCCGTCGAGGGCGTATTCGATCCGGTCGACGCCGGACCCGGCGTCGGTGGCGGAGACCGTCACCGTCGCGGCACCGACGTAGGCGCCGTCGTCGTCCTGGTTGCCGGTGACGGCGGCGGTCGCGGCCGGCGCGGTGGTGTCCGGGTTCGGCGCCCCGACCACCGTGAAGGTCGTGGACTGGACCGGCGAGGTGTTGCCCGCCTTGTCGGTGGCCCGGTAGCTGACCGTGTGCTCGCCCGGGGTGTTGACCGTGACCGGGGCGGTGTACGCGGCGTACGCCTGGCCGTCGACGGCGTACTCGATCCGGTCGACGCCGGACTGGGTGTCGGTGGCGGACAGGGTCACTGTCGCGGCACCGACGTAGGCGCCGTCGTCGTCCTGGTCACCGGTGACGCCACCGGTCACGGTCGGCGCGGTGGTGTCCGGGTCCGGCGTCCCGGCCACGGTGAAGGTGACCGACTGCGGGGCGGCGGTGTTGCCCGCCTTGTCGGTGGCCCGGTAGCTGACCGTGTGCTCACCCGGCTGGTGCACCATCACCGGGGCGGTGTACGCGGCGTACGTCTGGCCGTCGACGGAGTATTCGATGCGCTCGACCCCGGACTCGGCGTCGGTGGCCGTCACGGTCACCGTCGCCATCTCGACGTAGGCGCCGTCGTCGTCCTGGTCACCGGTGACCGCGGCGGTCACGGTGGGGGCGGTGGTGTCCGGGTTGGGCGGTGCCGCCACGGTGAAGGCGGCGGACTGCACCGGTGAGGTGTTGCCCGCCTGGTCGGTGGCCCGGTAGGTGACCGTGTGCTGGCCGGGGGTGTTGACCGTGACCGGGGCGGTGTACGCGGCGTACGCCTGGCCGTCGACGGAGTATTCGACCCGCTCGACCCCGGACTCGGCGTCGGTGGCGGACAGCGTCACCGTCGCGGCACCGACGTAGGCGCCGTCGTCGTCCTGGTCGCCGGTGACCGCGGCGGTCACGGTGGGGGCGGTGGTGTCCGGGTTCGGCGGTGCCGCCACGGTGAAGGCGGCGGACTGCACCGCCGAGGTGTTGCCCGCCTGGTCGGTGGCCCGGTAGGTGACCGTAGCCGTGCGGGGCGGGTCGGGGCCGAGTACGTGCCGTACGGACCTCCGTCCAGCGTACGCGCACCCGGCCGGCTGCCAGGCAATCGTCGGTGGCCAGAGCGAAGCCGAGAGCGCCACCGTGGCGGCGCCGAGGTACGCGCCGTCGGAGTCGCGTTCGCCCGTCACCGCCGCGGTCACCGTCGGCGGGGTCGTGTCCTCGCCACCACCGGTGACCACGAGCAGGCCGTTCATCGTGCCGTGCCCGGGGATCGCGCAGAAGTAGCGGTAGGTGCCGGGCGTGAGCGTCACGTCGACGGTCCACCGGCCCTGGTTGGCGTCAAACGGGTCGGCCAGGATGTCCACGTCCACATCGCTGTTGTACGCGGGGTTTTCGGTGTCGAACGTGAGCGTGTGCTGCATACCGGTGGTGTTGCCGGTCGCGGTGCTGTTCTCGAAGACCAGGGTGGCCGCCCCGGCGACGGCGGTGGCGGGGGCGGAGGCGTACGCCTGCGTGCTGTTGTCCCCCGTCCACGTGAGCACCTGGGCCTGGAGTTGCCGCGCCGACGTGCCGGCGCTGGTCGCGGCCGGTTCGGTGTCCGCCGGGCGGGCGCCGGCCGGGACGGAGACCAGCGCGGAGCCGGCGAGCAGGATGGCCGCCGCCGCGAGCACCGTCATCGGTCGGCCGGGCCGGCCCGCGGCGAGCCGGGTGAGCAGCCGCAGGCGTTCGGCGGGAAGAGCGGCAGGCGTCGGACATACCAAGCGGAAATGACAAGCCTTCGACGGTCCCGTAGGGCCTTCGCGAGGGATCGATGGATGACCTGGCGGCAGGCCACGCGCACGGGTGGCCGGCGACGCTGAAAATCGTGGTGCGGCGAACGGTCGACAGCATGTGGACAAACGTGTCCGGAGTGGGGGATCGAGTGTGGACGGTGGACGGGGTCCGACCCGCCTCCGGGCCGGAGCCGACCGCGCGTCACCGCGGGGCTGGGGGACCGGCCTGGTTGGGGGCATGGCGCGCCGCCGCGCCGGGTCGGTCTGCGGGCACCGCTGACCCTGGGGAGTGCCGCTCCCCCCGGTCGAGCCGTGACCCCACAGACGGTGAGCTAACCGCGCCGTCGGTTACCTCGAGGAAACATCTGGATGTTGACCGACCCTAACGGGCTTGGCGTTCATGTGTCCAGATCTTTCGACAGGATCACCTTCACTTTCATCCGTGGCGACAAAAGAGTCGGAACCAAACGGCGTTATCCGCTTCGGCGGCGAAGGCTGGGGGGCCGGCTCCGAGTGCGGTGCGCGGAGGAACTGCCACCCCGGTCCACTGGCCGCCGGGCGCCCTCGCCGGTCGCGACACCCACATCGGACACTCCCGGTGCTGCCCGGACGGTCAACGCCCTCCGCCGTACCGGGCGCGATGCGGGCGTCGACCTCGTCCGGCACGGTCCCGCCGGACCTCTCGGGGACCTGCCGGCTACCGGGGTGCCGGATGACCCGGGTTGTGGATCAAGGTTGACGATCTCCACGGCGGGCATCGTAGGCCCACCGCGTCGTCGCGTCGAGCCGGCGGTCACCGCCCGGCCGGCCCGGCCGCACCCGGGCCGTCGCGGGCAGGCCCGCCCGGCTCCGGCGCCGACCGGCATGCCGCCGTGCAGCGCGAAGTGCCGATAAGATCAAGACTCCGACATGCGCAGGCGCCTGATCACACTGACCCTGAGCCTGGAGGACCTCTCGGTGGTCGACAGGCCGGCATGGCACCGCCTGGCGGCCGGCCCGGGACGAGACGGACCGTGGGAGGGAGCGAGGGTGGCAGCGAGGGCACTCGGTCGGCGGTGGATGGGAGGGGCACCAGCCGGTCAGGGCGACGGAGTTGTTCATCCCGTTCCTCGAGCGCAGCGGCTATGCCGTACGCGTCGAGGAGTCGACGGAGATCTACGCCGACGCCGCCGAGCTGGCCGACACCGACCTCGTCGTGCAGTGCGTGACGATGTCGCAGATCACCCCGGAGCAGCTGGCCGGCCTCGGCGCCGCGGTCGTCGCCGGGACCGGCTTCACCGGCTGGCACGGCGGTATCGCGGACTCGTTCCGCGCGTCGTCCGACTACCTGCACCTGGTCGGCGGCCAGTTCGCGACCCATCCGGGCAAGGAGCCGTGCGAGCGTCGCGGTGGCCCGGAGGACAACTTCCTGCCGCACACGGTACGGATCACCGACCTCGGCCGGGAACATCCGATCACCGCCGGGATCGAGGACTTCGACCTGGTCACCGAGCAGTACTGGGTGCTGCACGACGACCTGATCGACGTACTGGCCACCACGACCCACCCGACGCGGGAGGCACCGGCGGCACCGGGGCCAACGCCTCGCCAGCGATCGACCTGCTGGGGCGCTGCGCGTCGTCGTGACGACCCCGGGGCACAGCCTCGACGTGCTGGAGCACCCGAGCGTGCGTACCGTCATCGAGAGGATGCCGGGCGACCTGCACCGCGTCGCAACAGCCCTGTTCATTCCAGCGTACCTGGACATGCTCGCGGACCACCCCTCGGCGACGTCGTGGTGGCCGACCTCGATCAGCCTTCAGGCTCCTCGGCCGCCGCTGGGATCCCCGGCGCCGAGGCGATGGGCGTCGAGCGTCTGCTCGCCCACCCGGACGTGCGGACGGTGCTCAACCTCACGATCCCCGCCGCGCACGCCGAGATCTCGCTCGGCGCGATCGAGGCGGGCAAGAACGTCTACGTGGAGAAGCCACTCGCCGTCACGCTCCCGGACGGACGGTCGATCATCGACCGGGCCGCATCGGCGGGCGTCCGCGTGGGTTGCGCGCCGGACACCGTCCTGGGTACGGGTACGCAGACGGCGCGCGCCGCGATCGACGGCGGTCTCATCGGGCGCCCGCTCTCCGCGTCGGCCGTCATGGTCACGGCAGGGCACGAGCGGTGGCACCCCGATCCCGACTTCTACTACGCCCCGGGCGGCGGCCCACTGCTGGACATGGGGCCGTACTACATCTCGGCGCTCGTCCACCTGCTCGGGCCGGTCCGCGCCGTGGTCGGCGCCGCCAGCCGGCTTCGCACCGAGCGCGTCATCGGCTCCGGCCCGCGCCTCGGTCAGCGAATCCCGGTGGAGGTGGACAGCCATGTGACCGGCGTGCTCGAGCACGCCAACGGTGCCCTCTCCACCATCACGACGAGCTTCGACGGCGTCGCGACGACGGCCGCGCCGATCGAGGTGCACGGGGAGGCGGGGAGTCTCGCCGTGCCCGACCCGAACCACTTCGACGGCGAGGTCCGTCTCTTCGCGCTCGGCGGCCCCGGATGGCGCGTTCTCGAACCCCGGGCGGGCTACGCCAACGGATCCCGAGGGGTCGGCCTGATCGACCTCGTCACGTCCGACGCGCGGCGTCCGCCGCGCGCCGGCGGCGAGGTCGCGTTGCACGTACTGGAGACGATGTCCGCCCTTCTCCGGTCGGCCGCCCAGGGTCGGCGCGTCGAACTGACGACGGTGGTGGAGCGACCCGCACCCGTACCGCTCACCCGGGTCGAGGACTGGACCGCGCTGCGCGCGCACTGACCCGCGCCCCGAGCCCGCGTGGTCGCGGGTCGCCCCATCGCTCCGGTTCAGCCCTGCGGGTCGAACGGAATCCCGGCGGGCTTGGCCGCGTTCAGCAGGTATTCGAACGAGCCATCCTTGATCTTGATGCTCGCGGAGCCGAAGTTGGCGTTCATCAGCCTGTCCCGCAGCTCGGTGCTCGGCCACCCGTTCCAGTCCACGATGGGCGGCTGGCGCCAGTTGTGGTAGTGGTTCTCCGGCGGCTCGTCGTTGCCGTTGGCGAGCCGGAAGAAGTGCGTCGACGCGCCGTCCTTGTGGTAGACGACCTTCGGGTGCGTTCCGTCGAAACGCACCTCCGAGCGCCCGTACGTCCGCTGGCTGCTGTGCTGGGTGGTGGTCACGTACTCGACCTGGTTCGACGCCTGGTTGACCCAGGAGATGACGTGTTCCCAGTCGTGCCGGTGGCCGCCGAGGCCGCTTCCGGGCACGGCCTGGTCCTTCTCGAAGTAGCTGGCGTAGACGATCGCGCACCAGCCGTTGTTGCACCTCGACCGGGCGTACGTCTGGGACCGGTCCAGATCGGACTGGTCCCGGCAGCTGCCGTTGACGGCACCGGTGGTGTTCAGCCCGGGGTTGAGCGTGCCGTCCGGGCTGATGGCCGCGACGGCGTAGCAGCCGTCGCCGTCGTAGTCGTAGGCGGGCGAGAACGATGCCTCGTATCCTCCGGCGTTCCCCGGCAGGTTGGGCAGCGAGTCGGCGAAGGCCGCCGTCGCGGGGAGCATGACCCCGAGCCCGGCCATCCCGGCCAGGATGCGGAACAGGGTACGGCGATGACGGCTGACGAACGTGCCGGGGGACCGGACCGGGAGGGACCCCGGCGGGGCAGCTGACGGCGATGCCACGTGTTCCATTCCTCGCCTTTCGCGGAATCGACGCGCCCGGATGGTTCACCCGCCGACGCGTGATGATCTGTATCTCACAGAGCGGATCCGCGGTCAATGTCCACAACCGAGACGAACGCACCCTCGCCGGGCCCCGACCTCCCGGGAAACGCGCCCGGTCGAGCGGATGACCAACCGGCTGGGCCGGCGGTGGCGACAGGGTGCGCGGCGCTCGTCAGCCCGGTGACACCCGG
Source organism: Plantactinospora sp. CA-290183 (assembly GCF_050936375.1). Taxonomy (NCBI): domain Bacteria; kingdom Bacillati; phylum Actinomycetota; class Actinomycetes; order Micromonosporales; family Micromonosporaceae; genus Plantactinospora; species Plantactinospora sp. CA-290183. Next base: position 49,867 of record NZ_JBNJMX010000010.1, read on the forward strand.
GCGGGCGGCCCGCTGGGGACGGGCCGCCCGCGCTCGGTGCGGATCAGCAGGAGAAGCCGGCGGCGCAGACCTGGATCGTGCCCACCTCCAGGCCCACGTTCGTCAGCTCGCTGAAGGCGGCGAAGTTGACCCCGTCCACGACGCCGCCACCCCAGTGGACCCCGACCAGGGCCACGTCGTTGGCGGCCGGGGAGTTGGTCACCTCGAAGACCGGCGATCCGCTGTCCCCGCCCGCGGACTGGTAGGTCGCCGTCTCCTGGCAGAAGAGCGTGATGTTGGTGTCGGCGACATTGAGATCGACGCAGTCACCGGTCACGGTGCCGCTGGTCCGGCCGGTGGTACGCCCGACCTTCTGCACCGGGTCACCCACCGCGGTGCCGCCCCTCGCGACCACCCGGAAGGTGTCGGTGCCGTTCCAGTTCGTGCTGTTGAGCGGGGGCCGGGCGATCCGGCCCAGGGCGATGTTGACGCCCGTCTGCGCGGCCACGAAGTTGGCGTCGCTGACCCGGCACAGCCGGCCGGTGGGGCAGGTGCTGGTGAAGAAGGCCCGGTCGACGGTCTCGGTGCCCACCGGGTTCGCGTCGCCGGCGGGGCGGGTGGACTGCCAGTAGCGGCCGCCGTCCACCACGCTGCGGGTGGTCGAGCAGTGCGAGGCGGTGACGAACCCGTTGACGCCGGATCGCGTCGCCGGGAAGCCGAGCGTGCAGTTGAACGTCGAGGCGCCGCGGGCGAACTGGATCTGGGTGCCGGCGTGCAGTGGCCGGGTCTGGTCCCGCACGGTGGTACGGAACGGTTCGCCGGGCACGAGGTTGACCGCCGCCAGGGGGATGCCGAGACCGGCCAGGCCCGCCTTGATCGCGGCACCGGTGCGGTCGGCGTCGGCGACCGCCAGGGTGAGCCGGTTGACCCGCTGGTCGAGGTCGGTCATCACCACCCCCGGTAGGGAGAGCAGCGTGGCCATGTCGTCGTGCCAGGTGTTGAGCTGGGCGAAGGTGTAGTCGACCCGGTGCACGACCGTACCGGCGGCGGCGAGTCCGGTGCCGGCGGCCAGCGCGGCCCGGGACCGGGCCACGTCGGCGGTCGCCGGCTGGGTCAGCCACAGGTGCAGGACGGAGCTCTTCCGGTCGACGTACGCGCCGCCGAAGGTGGGTATGTCCCTCATGGCGGCCGCGATGGCGTCGTCCCGGTCGAACACCGGCTTCGCCGGACCCTTCAGCTGCACCGCGAGGTCCGGTGGCGGCGCGTCGACCGGCCCGGCGGCGGCCGTGGTGGCGGTCATCGCCACCCCCAGTACGGCCGCGGCTGCCAGGACCAGCGCGCGGCGGGACGTGGTGGAACCCATGTGTCCTCCCTCGGATCGGCGTGCCCGGCGATCCGCCGGGGACGTGGGAGATGCTGGCAGTGCAGCGGTGGTCGCCACCCGCGATGTTGGACACGGCTGGACACGGCCGGACAGCGGAGGCCGACGGCGCCCTCGCTGCCGAGCCTGCTTCGGCGACGTCCGCCGTCCCGAACGACCGGTCCGCCCTCGGCCGCCGGGACGGCCAGCGTGCCGGGTGCGGGGCTACGGTCAGCCGGCGTCGCAGTTGTTGCTCGTCCGGGTGACCGTGTACTCGGTGCGGTCGTGGGTGATGCCGGACGGTGCGCCGTCGAAATGGGTCTCGACCTTCTGCCAGCCCCGGCGCTGCTCGTAGTGCAGGTGCGGGGCGCCGGAGTTGCCGGTGCTGCCGAGTCGCCCGATCTGCTCGCCCCGGGCCACCCGCTGACCGGTGCGGACCAGCGGGGGTTCGAGCAGATGCAGGTACTGCGTCTCCCACCGGCCGCCGTGGTCGATCTTCACCCAGTAGCCGCCGCCACGGCCGCGCGGGCCGTCCGGGTTGTCGGGGGTACGCCCGCCGAGGGAGCCGTTGATCCCCGCCTCGGTGACGGTGCCGGCGTAGGAGGCGAGCACCGGTCGCCCCCATGCCTCGCCCTCGGTGGGGAACAGGTCGACGTCGTAGTCGTCGTGGCCGGGATAGGTGCCGAGCTGCCAGCTCTCGCCGCAGGCGACGGGGAGTTGGAAGAGCGGGCGTGGACCCGGCGACCGCAGCAGCACGACCAGCGCGGCGACGGCGAGGAGGGCCACGACCGCGACGAGCACGAGGACGGTTCGGGCCGGGCGGCGGGTACGGCGTCTGGTGGAGCGGCCGGTCGTCACCTTCCCAAGGATGGCAGACGACCTCCCGAGAGGCTGCCGCCAGGCCCCCCGTCCATGATCGCCGTGATCAGGGAGGTGTTCCCGCGTGTCGTCGGCGCGCCGCGATACTCACTCCCTGATCACCGTGATCATGACGCCGGCGAGCCTCGCTCGGTCGCGGTCCGGCCCAGCGGCCGTTGGTGTTCCCCCTGGAGCCGCGGCGCCGGGGGCCGGCGGGACCGTGGACGTGGGACGGGGCGTTCACCGGCGTTCCACCAGCCTGGTCACCGCGACCGCGATGAACAGCGACGCCGATCCGGTAGGCCGGCTACCGGCCAGCCCCACCCGCCGAGGTAACGAAATATCCGTCATGGCGTCGATCGTGCCGGCGCGGCACCCCCGGCTCCCGCTGCGCGGCCGGCCCTGTCCGGATCCCTGCGAAGCGGTGCCGGAACCCTGGGCTCGACCGCTACCGCACCGGCGTCCGCTCAGGCCGGTTACCGCGACGGCGGCACGACACGGGCGGTCGTGGCCCGGGTAGGCAGGTTGCGCAGCCGTCCGTTCAGTCGTCGATCGACCCGGAAAGCTGTACCTGGCCGGTGCCGGTACCGCCGCCGGCGCCCTGGGTGAGCAGCTTCCCGTCCACGGTGGCGATCGCCTGGACGTCCCCGGCACGGTGCCGGATCACCAGGTCCCACTTTCCCGACCGGATCTGGAACGTCTTCTCCCAGGGCAGCGTTGCCGTCTTCTCCTCCACGGTCTCTCCCCCGACCGTGTAGGTGACGTTTTCGAGGGCCGCCGTCCCGGTCGCCGAGAGGACCAGGGTGTGGGGTTCCCCGGCGCTGCCCACACAGCCGGTGAGGGCACTGAGCAGCAGCATCGGCACGGCGAGTCGGGCGGTACGTCGGGTCATCGATTGCCTCACCAGGATGATGGCCGGTTCGGGGTCGCCCTCGACGATATCGGGGCTGCCGGGGACCGGTCCCGATCCGTGGACCAGGGTGACGACCAGCGGGTTGTCACCCTCCCGGGCAGCGCCTCCAGAGCAGCCGGTAGCTGCTCACCGCGTCCCGGGCAACGAAGCCGCTCACCGAGGCCGAGCTGCCGGCGCTGACCCGCAGCTCGGTGTTGATGTTGAGGTAGCGGTCCTCGCCGCAGGGTCCGAAGACCAGTGACTCCGGCCCGACGTTCTGGGTCGCCACCCAGTCCTCCGCGATCGGGCCGGTGAGGGAGCGGGTCAACGACGTCGTCTCCGATCCGCCCTGGAAGTAGAGGCTGACCCGGCTCACCCCGCTCGCGCCCCCGGGTGAGGTAGGCGTAACCGCTGGAGACGCAATCGATACCTATCAATGGTAGCTGCTGCCGGCCGCTCTCCACCGGCACCCGGTCACGCTTCCCGTGCCGACAGTCTGGCGCGGACCGCCTCCGCGTCGGGGTGTTCGAGGTCGGTGAGGATGGTCAGGGCCTGGGTCCAGGCGATGCGCGCCGCGGCAGGGTCGCCGGCAGCCCGGTGGGTGTCGCCGAGATGGGTCAGGACATCGGCTTCGTTGTAGCGGTCACCGACCCCGCGCAGCAGGGTCAGGGCGCGCTCGTAGCAGTCCACGGCCTGGTCGTGGTGGCCGATGTGGTGGTGGGCATAGCCGAGGCTGTCCCAGGTCATGGCCTGCCCGTGGTGGTCGGCGGCCCGCTGGAACAGGGGGAGTGCCTGCGCGCAGTCGATGATGGCCTGGGCGTAGTCGCCGAGTTGGGCCCGACACCAGCCGACCTCGTTGAGGGCGCTGGCCTGCCCACAGTGATCGCTGGTCAGCTGGTACAGCGCGAGGGCCTGCTGGGCATGGTGCAGGGCGCGCTCGGGGTCGCCCTGCCGCTGACGCAGGTAGGCGAGATTGCGCTGGGTGTGGGCCTGGCCGCCCCGGTCACCGGTCCGGAGGTACAGGTCGAGCGCGTGCTCCAGGTGGGTGTTCGCGTCGGTGTGCCGGCCGAGCTGGGTGTGGGTGGAGGCGAGGCGCCGGTGCGCGATGGCCTGCGCGGTCGCGTCGTCCAGGCGGCGGGCGGCGTGCAGGGCGATCTCCCAGACGGCGACGTGGTCGTGCCAGTTGCCCAACCGGTGCAGGAACGTGTCGAGGGCCCAGGCCAGCTGCCAGGCGTGCGCGTCGAGGCCGTGGTCGGCGGCGTGTCTGACGGCGGCGAGTAGGACGGACTGTTCGGCGGTCAGCCAGGCCATCGCCTGCTGGTGGTCGGCGAGGTGTTCGGGGCTGACGCCCGGGGCGACGGGGGTGAGGGGCACCTGGATCGGGTCGCGGGCCGGGTAGATGCGGCGGTTGGCGGTGTGCGCGGTGTGTGTGTAGTGGTCGAGCAGCCGGGCGGTGGCGCGGCCGACCTGGTCGGGTCCGGTGGTGTGTGCGAGGTCGCCGGCGTAGGCGCGGAGCAGGTCGTGCATGGTGTACCGGCCGGGAACGTGCTCCACCAGCAGGTTGGCGCGGGTCAGCTCGGTCAGCAACCGGCGGGCCTGCCGGATGGGCAGGCCGGCGATGCTGGCCGCGGCCGGGATGGAGACGTCCGGGCCGGGGTGGAGGCCGAGGAGTCGGAACAGTCGGTTGGCGGGCGCGTGCAACGCCGCACAGGACCAGGAGAACACCGCCCGGACGTCGGTGGTCGGGTCGCCGGCGTCGAGGGCGTCGAGCCGGTCGGTGGCCTGGCTGAGTTCGGTGGCGAGGGTGGCCAGCGCGAAGGTGCTCTGCTGGGCGCGGGCGGCGGCGATGCTCAGCGCGAGCGGTAGTCCGGCACAGGCGGCGATGATCTGTCGTACGGCGACGGGTTCGGCGGTGATCCGTTGCGCGCCGAGTCGCTCGGTGAGCAGGTGCAGGGCCTCGTCGGTGGAGAGGACGTCCAGGGGCAGCGGGCGGGCGCCGTCGACGGCGACCAGCGGGGTGAGCTGGTCGCGGCTGGTCACCAGGGCCAGGGCGGTCGGGGTGCCGGGTAGCAGTGGGCGGACCTGTTCGGCGTCGCGGGCGTTGTCCAGCAGGACGAGGACGTGTTTGCCGGCCAGGAGGCTGCGGTAGAGGGCGGTCTGGGCGTCCAGGGTGCTGGGGACGCGTTCGGGTGGTACGCCGAGGGCGTCGAGGAGTCCGCGTACGGCTTCGGCGGGGGTCGTCACCCGGCCGGCGGGGTCGAAGCCGCGCAGGTTGACGTAGAGCTGTCCGTCGGGGAACTCGTTGGCGACGGTGTGCGCCCAGTGCACGGCCAGGGCGGTCTTGCCCACTCCGGCGGTGCCGCAGACCGCGGAGATGACCACTGCCGTCGGCGCCGGCCCTGGGTGCTGCGTCAGCAGGGCGTCGAGGGCGGCGAGCTGGCCGGTACGGCCGGTGAAGCCGGCCACGTCGGCGGGGAGCTGCCCCGGCACGGGTGCCGGGTACTCCGGCGGCGTGGCGGCGGCGTGCAGTGGATCCGGTCCGCCCCGCAGGATGGCCCGGTACACCGCCTGTAGCTCGGGTCCGGGGTCGACGCCGAGTTCGTCGACGAGGTGTCGGCGGACCCGGGCGTAGTGCTCCAGGGCCTCGGCCTGCCCGCTGGCGGCGTACAGCGCCCGCATCAGTGCCGCGGCCAGGGGTTCCACCAGGGGGTGTTCGTCGGTCAGGTCGCCGAGCGTCCCGATCACCGCGCCGGGGTCACCGACGCACACCTCGGCGTCGGCCCACGCGACGACGGTGTCCAGGTACCGCCGGCGCCACCGTTCGCGGGTCCGCGCCGCCCAGGACCCGGTCAACCCGCCCAGTGGCTCGGCACGCCACAGACCGACCGCCTCGCGCAGCAACGCGGCCCGCCGATCGTCGCACCCGGCCGCGCGGGCCTGCTCGAACAGCCGGCTCATCCGGTGGGCATCGACCCGGTCGGGATCGACGTCGAGCAGGTAACCACCCGAGCGGCGTACCAGCGTCGCCGGTGCACCGGCCGGGTCGGCCTGCTCCAGCATCCGGCGGATCCGCGTGACGTGCACGTGCAACGCCCGGCGGGCGCCGGAGGGCACCTGTTCCCAGACACGGTCCATCAACGCCTCGGTGGTCACGACACGACCCGCGTCGACGGCGAGCACGGCCAGGACATGCCGTTGCTGGCGCGGTCCGACATCCAGGTCCCGACCGTCGGCGTACGCCTGCACCGGGCCCAGCATCCGAATCTGCACGACACCCCTCGAAACGGCCGCACGGGTCGTCGCCCGTGAACCCACCCAGTCGAGCTACAACAACCTGTTAACCATCCACCTCACCACCTCCGGCCACTCTCAGGAAGTCCTCGGCGACAACGAGGCGGTACGCGGGAGCGCCAACGGTGGGTCGACCGGGCACCCGTGCCCGGTCGACGACTCGTGGAAGTGCACGACGTAGACGTTCGATTAACAGGTGGAGGAATACGTGAGATCTACCATCCTTGGCGGCGCGAAAAAATTCGCCGTCCTCACAATGGCGGTCATCGGCCTGGTGACCGCGGGGGTCACCGCCGCACCGGCTCAGGCGGCGGCGACGGTGCGGGTGAATTCGCAGATCACGGCGCACAACCTGCCGTATCTGAACAGTCCGTACATCGAGGGTTCGGTGTTGACGGCGGGTCGGTCGGTGTCGGTGGAGTGTTATATCCGTGGTCGTGAGTACGTGGGTAACTCGATTTTCTGGTACCGGATCTCCACGAGGTACTACCCGGCGTACGCGTTCGCGGTGGCGACGGGGATTCCGCAGTGTGGTGGGCCGACGAACGTGCCGTTGGCGGCGAACGGGTACAGCAGTCCGTCGTTCGACGCGCCGGCGGCTTCGGGTTGGTTCACCTCGAACGAGAATGTCCAGGCCGTCTGTGTGGCTGCCGGTCAGACTGTCAACGGCAGTGACCTGTGGTACTTCGTGAAGGGTTACTTCCTGCACGCGAGCCGGCTGCGGACCCGTCCCGACCTGTACACCTGCCGCGGCTTCCGGAAACCGGGCGCGGTGTCCGGAGTGATCGCGGCGGCGACCGCCATGCTCGGGAAGTACCCCTATTCCTGGGGCGGCGGCAACCAGAATGGCCCGACCTACGGCATCTGCTGTAGCCCCAGCGGCCGGGACGATTCCGACGTCTACGGATTCGACTGCTCCGGCTTCACCCAGTACGCCTTCTACCGTGGTGCCGGAATCAACGTCGGCGGGGACTCGCGGACCCAGTACGCCAACGGCTACCGGGTCGCACTCGCCCAGCGGGTCGCGGGCGACATGATCTTCTGGTCGAACAGCAGCCATTCCCCCAGCGCGATCCATCACGTGGCGCTGTACGTCGGCAACGGTGCGATCATCGAGGCGACTGCGGCCAGCAGCGGCCCCGATATCCGCCGGCGCAGTTTCAGTCCGAGCGAGTCCGGCGTCATGCCGTACGTCGTGCGTCCGATCCGCTGACCCGGACACCCCAGGGGAGATGACCAATGTCCAGACACTTCGGCGCGGCTAGGATCGCCGCACGGGTGATCGCGGCCGCGAATCTCGTCGCGCTCGTCGTCGTCGGGCTCGCGGTGAGCGCCGCACCGGCTCAGGCGGCGGCGACGGTGCGGGTGAATTCGCAGATCACGGCGCACAACCTGCCGTATCTGAACAGTCCGTACATCGAGGGTTCGGTGTTGACGGCGGGTCGGTCGGTGTCGGTGGAGTGTTATATCCGTGGTCGTGAGTACGTGGGTAACTCGATTTTCTGGTACCGGATCTCCACGAGGTACTACCCGGCGTACGCGTTCGCGGTGGCGACGGGGATTCCGCAGTGTGGTGGGCCGACGAACGTGCCGTTGGCGGCGAACGGGTACAGCAGTCCGTCGTTCGACGCGCCGGCGGCTTCGGGTTGGTTCACCTCGAACGAGAATGTCCAGGCCGTCTGTGTGGCTGCCGGTCAGACTGTCAACGGCAGTGACCTGTGGTACTTCGTGAAGGGTTACTTCCTGCACGCGAGCCGGCTGCGGACCCGTCCCGACCTGTACACCTGCCGCGGCTTCAGCAAGCCGGGCGGTGTGCGTAACGACTATCCGTACAGCGGTCAGACCTCGGGGGTCGACCCGTGGAACTTCTACAAGGGCCAGTGCACGTCCTTCGTGGCCTGGCGGCTCAATGACCGTACGAACATCGCGTTCCACAACTACTACCGTGGCGTCCACTGGGGCAACGCCTACAACTGGGACAACGCCGCGCGCAGCGCCGGAATCACCGTCAACAGCACCCCGCGGGTCGGCTCGGTCGCGCAGACCGACAGCGGCTCGGGTCACGTCGCATGGGTGGCCGCGGTGCACTCCGACGGCACGGTAACCGTCGAGGAGTACAACTACAGCAACCCCGAGGCCTACGGCACTCGGAGAGTGAGCAGCGGCAGGTTCGTCTACCTGCACTTGCCTCAGGGCTGACCAGTGCGCTGTGGGCCGTCGCCCGGACTCCGGGTGGCGGCCCACGGCGTGGTCGGTGCGGGCACGCCGGCCCACTCCGGTGCCAGCAGCGACCAGACCTCGGTGTCGTGCCGGACCCCCCGGTACGCGAACTCCTCGCGCAGCACTCCGTCCAGCCGCATGCCGAGGCGGCGGGCGACGCCGCGGCTGGCGGTGTTGTCCGGGCGGGTGAGCCACTCGACCCGGTGGATGCCGCGCACGCGTACCGCCCAGTCGACGAGCCGGCCCGCGGCCCGGGTGATCAGCCCCCGGCCCTGCCCGGCCGGCTCGAGCCAGCAACCGATCTCGCAGGTGCCCGCGGTGGCGTCGAAGGCGACGAACATGGTCCCGCCGACGAGCGTGCCGTCGAGCCAGATGCCGTACAGCCGGCCGGCGTCGCGGGCGGCGAGGTCCGCGTACCGCTGCAGGGTGGCGCGGGCGGAGTCCAGGTCGGTACTCCGGGTCGCCCACGGGACCCACGGGTCCACCGCAGCGCGGGCCCGCTCCAGGTGGGCGAGGAACTCTTCGGCCTGCCAGGGCTCCAGCGGGCGCAGTTCGGCCCCGTCGTCCAGCATGATCGCGAACACCCGGGCACTGTACCGGCGCGTCCGGCCCGGCCCACGGTCCGTCCTGCCCCTGGCGTGGGCCGTGCGGTGGTCGTCCGGTGGCGAACTGCCCGGCTTGGGCCGGCCGGTAGGGTTGGCGCGTATTGTCACGGTGTGCCGAGCAGCCCGGCAGAAGACGGGCTTCGCTACCCTCACGAGGGGCGGCGGGGCCCGCATCATCGGGCGGCGCAGGTCACCCGCCGGCCTGGTTCCGCGTGCCGGACCGCCGGGCCGACCAACCCGCCGCGTGCACCGGACGGTCGTGGAGCCGGGAGCCCGCTTGCCGCGCCCGACCCGCAGCCGCCGCGCTCGTTCCCGCCGATCACCGGTGCGCCGACGGCCCGGTAGGCGACCTGAAGGAAACGGTAAGGGGCGCCGGGCAGGCTGTCTCCAAGAGGCCGGCGGTACCGGACGGGCCGCACCGGAGCAGAGGGAGCAGAAGATGCGCAAGCTCATCGAGTCGACGTTCGTGTCGCTGGACGGGATCATCGACGACACCCGGCCGTCCACGGCGTCCCGGGCCGAGCCGCAGCACTGGGGCCACCCCTACTGGGACGACGACCACGCCGGCTACGCCGAGAAGCTGACCCGCTCGGCGGACGCCATGCTGCTGGGCCGGGTGACGTACGAGGGGTTCGCGGCGGCCTGGTCCGCGCAGTCCGGGCCCGGCGCCGACCAGATGAACAGCATGCCCAAGTACGTGGCGTCGCGGACCCTGACCGAGACCACCTGGAACGCCACCCTCCTCCAGGGGGACGTGGCCGAGGAGGTCGCGAAGCTGAAGGAGCAGCCGGGCGCGAACATCCTGAAGTGGGGCACCGGCGAGCTGGATCGCACCCTGGTGGAGCACGGTCTGGTCGACGAGTTCCACTTCTGGTACTTCCCGGCCATCGTCGGGGCCGGCAAGCACCTGTTCGAGGGCGCGGGCTTCGACACCACCCACCTGAAGCTGGCCGACCTGCACCGGTTCGACTCGGGAATCGTCGTCCACGTCTACGTGCCCAGGTAGGTCCCGGTCAGGCCCGGTCCCCGTCCAGCAGGGACCGGGCCTGCTCCGGTGTCAGCCCGCTGCCGCGCGCGAAGTGCGCGGCGAAGGCGGGTTCGGCGGCCTGGACCGCCCTGGTCGTCCGGGCCAACTCGTCGCGGTCGGAGGCGGACAGCACCGGCCCGGTCCTCCGGGTGGCCGCGTCGGCGGCGCCGAGCAGCTGCGCCGCCAGGACGGAGCGTCCGTCCAGCACCAGCGCGGCCGCCATCCCGGCCAGTGCCCACGCCGTGCCGCGCTCCGAGCCCTGGTCCCGGAAGACGTCGAAGCCCTCCCGGTGCCAGGCCAGCGCCGCGCCCGGATCACCCCGCTGCGCGGCCAGCAGCCCCAACTCGGTCAGGACCATCGACAGGTACGGCGGGTGGCCGTCACCGGCCTGTTGCCGGCGGGCGGACGCCAGCAGCCACCGCAGGTGCTCCTCGGCCGGATCGAGCCGGCCGGCCCGGCGGGCGGCGAACGCCAGGCTGATGGTCGCGAACACCTCCCCGGCCCGCTGCCCCTGCCCGACGGCCAACCGCCTCGCCCGCTCCGCGTACTCCTGGGCGCTCGGATAGTCGCCGACCTGCACGGATATCCAGCCCAGCCAGGCCAGTCGACCGGCCACATCGGTCCACAGCTCCAGCTCCTCGGCGTGCCGCAGGCCGCTGCGGCTCAGCCGGGCGGCCTCCGCATGGTCGCCGGTCAGGTCCGCGAGGCCGATCAGCCAGTCCACGGCCTGTAGCACACCCCACTCGTCACCCAGCTCGGTGAAGAGCTCCGCGCTGCGCCGGGCGTCGCGCTCCAGCGCGGTCAGGTCGTCGCGGACGTGTGCGAGCATGGCGCGGCTGCTCAACGCCGCCGCCTCGCCCCATGAGTCCCCGACGGCCCGGAACGTCTCCAGTGCCCGCTCCAGCAGCTCCCCGGCGGCTGCCCCGTCCCCGAACTCGGCGACCGAGGTGGCCAGGAACCACTGCGCCCGGGCCAGCTCGGCGCCGTCGGCCAGCTTCGCGTACCCGGGCAGTACCTCCGCCACCCGCTCCGGGCCGGCCTGCCCCTGCCGGATCGCCATGCCGGCGTGCCAGACCTCGGCCCTGGCCCGGACCACGGCAGGTGGATCACCCACCAGGGCCAGGGCCCCGGCCAGCGCCCGGCGCGCCTCGGTGAGCCGGCCGCGCAGGAACCGGTACCACACCAGGGCTCCGGACAGCCGCAGCGCCGCCTCGGCCGCGCCCTCGCGCCGGAACGTGTCGAGGGCCGCCCGCAGGTTCGCGCCCTCGGCGTCCAGTCGGCGCAACCACTCGCCCTGACCGGGCCCGCGCAGCCGCGGCTCGGCCCGCTCGGCCAGGGCCAGGTAGTGCTCGGCGTGCCGGCGCCGCAGGGCCGCCTCCTCCCCGGCCTGGCGCAGCCGGTCCAGGCAGTACGCGGAGACCGACTCCAGCAGCCGGAACCGGGGCCCGTCAGAGCGCACCACCAGGGAGCGGTCCACCAGACCGGCGAGCAGGTCCAGTACCTCGCCGGCGGCCACCCCGTCCCCGGCGCAGACCGCCTCGGCCGCCGCCAGGGTGCAACCGCCGGAGTGGACGGCCAGCCGGCGCAGCACGGCCCGCTCGGCCTCGGTCAGCAGCCGCCAGCTCCAGTCGATCACCGCGGCCAGGGTGCGTTGCCGGGCAGGCGCGTCGCGCGGCCCGGTGCCGAGCAGCCCGAACCGGTCCTGGGGCACCCGGAGCCGGGCCGCCAGCTCGGGTACGCCCAGCGCGGGTACCCGGGTCGCGGCCAGCTCCAGGGCCAGCGGGATGCCGTCCAGCCGCCGGCACACCTCCGCCACGGCGGCGGCGGTCTCCGGCGCGGGGACCAGCCCGGCCCGGGCCAGGAACAGTCGTACGGCGGACGAGCGGGCCAGCCGGGCCGGGTCGTCGGTGTCGGGGATCTCCAGCGGCGGCAGGTCCCAACGGGCCTCGCCGCGCAGCCGCAGCGGTTCCCGGCCGGTGGCCAGCACCCGCAGGCCGGGCGCGGCCGGCAGCAGCGCCCCGACCAGCTCGGCCACCGGCGCGACCACGTGCTCGCAGTTGTCCAGCACCAGCAGCATCCGCCGCTGGAGCAGCGCGACGGCCAACCGCGCACCTGCCGGCTCGGCAGCGCCCGAGGCATCCGGGATGGACAGCACGGACAGGATCACCTCGGCCGGGTCACCCCGCCCGTCCCAGGTGCTCAGGTCGACCAGCCAGGCGCCGTCCGGGTACGTCTCGGCGACGGCGCGGGCGACCGCGATGGCCACACTGGTCTTGCCCACTCCGCCCGGCCCGGTGAGGGTGACCAGCCGGCCGGTCGCCAGCAGCTCCCGTACCCGCTGCACCGCGTGGTCCCGGCCGATCAGCTCGGTCACCGGGGCCGGCAGGTTGGCGGCGGGCCGCACCGGTGGCGGTGCCGGTGCCGGCGCGTCCTCGGCCGGGTCACCGGCCAGGACGGCCCGGTGCAGCGCGGTCAGCTCCGGGCCCGGGTCCAGCCCCAGCTCGTCGGCGAGCCGGTGCCGCAGCTCCTGGAAGCTGTCCAGGGCCTCACCCGCCCGGCCAGCCCGGTAGAGGGCCCGGATGTGGGCGGCCCGCAACCGCTCCCGGTACGGGTGCCGGTGCACCTGCTCGGCCAGCTCGCCGACCAGCTCCCGGTGTTCGCCCAGGTCCAGCCGGGCCTCGGCGTACGCCTCCACCGCGGTCAGCCGCTGCTCCTCCCACCGGGCCACCACGGTCCGGGCGAACTCCTCGTCGGCGAAGTCGGCCAGGGCCGGCCCCCGCCACAGGGTCAGCGCCTCGGCCAGCAGCCCGGCCCGGGTGCGCGGATCGCCGGCCGCCCGTGCCCGCCCGACCAGGGTGGCGAACCGTACCGCGTCGACCGCGTCGGGCCCGGCCCGCAGCGCGTACCCGGGGGCCTGGGACACCACCAGCTCCCGACCGCCGGGTTCCGCCCCGGCCAGCGCCCGGCGCAGCTGCGAGACCCGTACGTGCAGCGCGGCGGTGGGGTCGGCCGGCGCCGCCTCGCCCCACAGGTCCCGGACCAGCCGGTCCCCGGACACCGGTCGCCCCTCGTTGACCAGCAGGTCGGCCAGGAGTGCCCGCACCTTGCGCCCGGGGATCGGGCACGGCTGGCCGTGGTCGGTCCACACGGCCAGCGGCCCCAGCACCCCGAATCGCACCGGCCCAGGGTACGGAAGCCGACCGACGGGCACGACGTGCAGCCCGGCGGCCGCCGCGGCCCGGGCCACCGCCCGCCAGCCCGCGCAGCGCGGACAGGTCGCGTCCGGTCGTGGTCATGTGTCGTCCCGCGGATGCGGTCCCGACCGCGAAGACGTGGTGGAGCTGCGCCCCGGAGGAGGTCGGGGAGCCGGCGAGTGCGCAGGTGGTGGCAGGTTCGAAGCCGGACCCCTATGGTTGTGCGGGGCATGGGGGAGGTGATCGGTGGGCGACGCGGGCAAGGCCGTGCGCTGGTTGCAGGTGACCGCGCCCCAGGGCGGCCCGGACGACCTGCCGGCACTGGTCACGCGCGCCGCGCCGGCGATCGGAGCGACCGAGATCGTGGTCTATCTGGCCGACTACGCGCAGGCTCGGCTCGTGCCGCTGCTCGGCGCCGGTCTCGTCCGGGATGTCCTTCCCATCGATACGACCCTCGCCGGCCGGGCGTTCAGCAGCCTCGAGGTGCAGCACGCGGTCGACGGCGCTGACCGGCTGTGGGTGCCGCTGCTGGTGGGGTGCGAGCGGATGGGTGTGCTGGAGATCGTCTCGCCGGCCGCCGACGATCCGGGGCTGGAGGCGCCCGCGCGGGAACTCGCCGTCTGCGTCGCCCAGCTCCTGGTGAACCGCCGCCCCTACGGCGACGTCATCGAGCTGCTGCGGCGGCGCCTTCCGATGCAGGTCGCTGCGGAGATCGTCTGGGGGTTGCTGCCGCCGTTGACGTTCGCGACCGACGAGGTCATGGTCACGGCGATCCTGGAGCCGTGTTACGACGTCGGCGGGGACGTGTTCGACTACGCGCTGAACGGCGACCTGCTCAGCGTCGGCCTGTTCGACACGTGTGGGCACGGCATCAAGGCGAGCACGCTGGCCTCGCTCGTCGTCAACTCCTACCGCAACGCGCGCCGGTGCGGCCTCGACCTGGTCGATACGGCAAGCAGCATCGACAAGTGGGTGCGCAGCGAGCACCCGAACCTCTTCGCGACGGCGCTCCTGGGCGAACTGGACCGGAGGACCGGGCGCCTACGCATGATCAACGCGGGCCACCCGGGTGCGATCCTGCTGCGCGACGGCAAGGCCGTCCGGGAGCTGCCCGGTCCGACCGCGCTGCCGCTGGGCCTCGGCCACCTGTCGTCGCGCCGCCCGGCCGTACACGAGGAGGATCTGCACCCGGGCGACCGGATCCTGGCCTACACGGACGGCATCACCGAGGCGCTCAGTGCCGACGGCGAACGGTTCGGCGTGGACCGGCTGCTCGACTTCGTGCACCGGGCGCTCAACGACCGGTTGCCCACGCCGGAGACCATGCGCCGGCTGGTCGGCGCGGTCGTGACACATCAGGACGACGAGCTCCAGGACGACGCGACGGCGATGTTCCTCGAATGGCGGCCGCCGCGCAGTCCGCTCGCCCACCTCGACGCCCTCACCGCCGCCGCCCCTGAGTCGGTCCCTCCCGGGTAGCCGTCCGTACAGGCCGGTGCGATGACCGGACCCCGGACGGCCGGCTCGGGCCAGGGCCGCGGCAGACCCTGACCCGAGCCGCACCCGGTGAGTCAGCCGCAGACCACACCGTTGAGCGCGAACTGGGTCGGCACGGCCGGCGGTCCGGAGACGTTGAGCCCGAAGGTCACGGAGCCGCCCTCCAGGATGTTGAAGTTGTGCCCGTCACCGGTGACGGTGACGGCCGCACCATCCTGCTGGAACAGCCCGTTCCACACGCCGTTGAGCTGCTGCGCGCCGGAGAACGACCAGGTGAGCTTCCAGTTGTTGACCTGCGGGCCGTCGTTGTGGACCGTGACCTCGCCGATGAAGCCCGAGGACCACTGGTCCTTGACGGCGTACGACACCCGACAGGCGCTTGGGGCGGCCGCGGTCACGTCGGCGGCGACGGCGCCGACCCGGTCCGGCGCCGCGCCGGCCGCGACGGGAGACGCGAGCAGGCCGACGAGCGCCGTCGCGCCGAGTAGGCCACCCGCGACCACGGCGCCACCCCGGACACGGAGCGAGTTGTGCTTCCTCATTTTCCATCCTCTGCTTGGCGGTTGGAGCGTTGACGTAGCTCTTGGTGAGCTGTCCCCAGTCAATCGACCGCCACCCCACCGGACCAGGAAGAACGCCCGGCATGACCCGGTCCTGCCGGTGCCGGTTCCGGCACCGGGGTCGACGCGGAAGGTCGCTGAAAGAGGCCTGTCAGCCGCTCCTGGCCGGGCCGACCAGCGTGGCCGGGTGGGAGTACCGGGTCGACTCAGGACGGGTCGGGGCATCGCGCACCTCGTCGATGCGGGACGTCGGCCGGGCACGCCGCCGATGTCCCGCTCGGTCTGCTCAGCCGCTGCGGCCGTCGGACGGATCGGATGAGTACGCGATCGAGGGTGATGACTCTGGGACATAATCATGCCTCTCAGGCATCACGCGCAATCGCGTCCGGCCGGTCCCTGCCCGCCGGGGCGCAGAGGCGGCGATGGCGGGGATGTGAGTTATGTCCTCTTTCGTGCTGTTCTGTGCTTGCGGCAACATCACGGTCGGGCGGACAGCGTTTCGGCTTCCCAGGTGGCGGGCAGAACGAGGCTGCTGCAGTTTCCCTCAAGCTTGGAGGCACCAGATGCCCATCGGCGGCATTATCTCCGCGATCGTCGTAGGCCTGATCATCGGCGCGCTCGGGCGCCTGGTCGTGCCCGGCAAGCAGAACATCCCGATCTGGCTCACGCTGCTCATCGGCGTCGTGGCCGCCCTGCTGGGCACCGCCATCGCCCGTGGTGCCGGCTGGGCCGACACCGACGGCGTCGACTGGATCGAGGTCCTCATCCAGATCGTGCTCGCCGCGGTCGGGGTCGCCCTCGTCGCCGGCGTCTACGGCCGTCGAGGAGTATCACGCTGACCGTCCGCTCCAAAAGGCGGCACGCTCCATCCGGAGCGTGCCGCCTTTTGCTGTCGGCCGACCGGCCGCCGGGCCGTCCCGTATCGATCGTGGTGGAAGCGTTGACGTTCCTGTAGCACGTCGGTAACCTTTGGCCAATCTACTGCAAGATTTGGACAGGTGACTGTCTTCTTCGCTACTCCACACTGTAAGTTCCGCAACTGGTCCTTCCGCTGGTGCTCTTCCGTTCCGGCGCGTCACCACCCCTCAGCACGGCGCACCCCGGCCCCGTCCTCGCCGTCCCCGGCCCGACGGGTCCGTACCGACCTCCGCCCCCGCCTCGCACCCCCTGGCTCGGCCCGAGGGCGGAACCGTCCCTCAGCGGAAAGGACAGTGATGAGACGCTCCAGTCGGATCACGGTGGTGGCGACGACCGTCGCGGCCACCCTGATCGCCACCGTGGGGTTCTCGGTACCCGTGGCGCACGCGGCCCACGCACCGGACCTCGGCCCCGGAAAGCCCGCCGCGGCGGGCACCGCCAGAGCACCCGGCAACCTCGCCCAGGGCCGCCCCACCCAGGAGAGCGGCCACGCCGAGGTCTACGACTCGTCCCGGGTCGTGGACGGCAACCAGGGCACCTACTGGGAGAGCGCCAACAACTCCTTCCCGGAATGGGTGCAGGTCGACCTCGGCTCGTCCGTCTCCGTCAACCGCGTGGTACTGAGGTTGCCGACCTCCGGCTGGGGCACCCGTACCCAAACCCTGAGCGTGCAGGGCAGCACCAACGGATCGTCGTTCGGTGATCTCGCCGCCGCCCGGCCCTACACCTTCAACCCGGCGACCGACGGCAACTCGGTGACCGTCGACTTCGGCGCCACCGCCGCCCGCTACGTACGGATCACCATCACCGCCAACAGCGGATGGCCGGCGGGCCAGCTCTCGGAACTCGAGGTCTACGCGGCGCAGAGCGGTGCCGACACGACCCCGCCGAGCGTCCCGGGCACCCTGTCGCACAGCGGCTCGGGCAGCGTCATCACCCTCACCTGGGGTGCCTCCACCGACACCGGTGGCAGCGGACTGGCCGGGTACAACGTGTACCGCGGCGGCAGCCTCGTCGCGACCCTCGGGGCCGTCCTCACCTACCAGGACAGCCAGCCGCCGACGGTGACGGCGTCGTACCAGGTCCGGGCCCGGGACGGTGCCGGCAACCTCTCCGGCGACAGCAACACCACCACCCGGGCCGGCACCCAGCCCCCGGGCTGCGTGAACATCGCGCAGGGCAAGCCCATCACGGCCACCGGCTCGACCTTCGTCTACACCCCGCAGAACGCCAACGACGGCCAGCTCGGCACGTACTGGGAAGGCTCGGCGACGTACCCGCAGAACCTGACGGTCTCGCTCGGCGCGAACCACGCCATCACCGCGGTCAACGTCAAGCTGAACCCGGACCCGGGCTGGGGCACCCGTACCCAGAATTTCCAGATCCTCGGCCGCGACCAGTCCTCGACCGCCTTCACCAACCTGGTGTCGGCGGCGAACTACCAGTTCGTCCAGGGCAACAACGCGGTGACCATCCCGGTCGGCGCGACCACCTCCGAGGTGCAGCTGCGATTCAACTCGAACACCGGCGCCCCGTCGGGTCAGGTCGCCGAGTTCGAGGTGTGCGGGACCCCGGCACCCAATCCCGACCTGGTGGTCAGCGCGGTGACCTGGACCCCGGCCTCGCCCAGCGAGGCGACCCCGGTGATCCTCTCCGCCACCGTGCAGAACGTGGGATCGGCGGCGGCGGGCGCGACCACGGTCACCGTCAACCTGGGCGGCGCGGTCGCCGGCACCGCCCCGGTCGGCGCGCTCAACGCCGGGGCCTCGACGACCGTCTCGGTCAACGCCGGCGCCCGGCCGATGGGCAGCTACAGCGTCACCGCCACCGTCGACCCGAGCAACACGATCATCGAGCAGAACAACGGCAACAACACCTTCACCTCCTCCTCGCCGCTGGTCGTGACGCAGGCGCCCGGCCCCGACCTCCAGGTCACCGGCATCACCAGCAACCCGCCGAACCCGGCCGTCGGCGCGGCGGTCACCTTCAGCGTGGCGGTCAACAACCGCGGCACCGCGGCGACCGGCGCGACCACGGTCACCCGGCTGACCGTCGGCGGTACCACGCTCAACACCAACACCCCGTCGATCGCGGCGGGTGCCACGGCCACCGTGGCGGTGAGTGGTAGCTGGACCGCCACCAGCGGCGGGGCCACGATCACTGCCACGGCGGACGCGACCAACGTGGTCACCGAGACCAACGAGACGAACAACGTACGGACCCAGTCGGTGGTGGTCGGCCGGGGCGCGGCGGTGCCGTACGTCTCGTACGAGGCGGAGGCCGGCACGTACCAGGGCACGCTGCTCACCGCCGACCCGCTGCGCACCTTCGGGCACACCAACTTCGCCACCGAGTCGTCGGGACGGCAGTCGGTGCGCCTGAACAGCCAGGGCCAGTACGTCGAGGTCACCTCGGCCAACGCGGCCAACTCGATCGTGGTGCGCAACTCCATCCCGGACGCCGCGAGCGGGGGTGGCATCGAGGCCACCATCAGCCTGTACGTCAACGGCACGTACTCGCGCAAGCTGACCCTGTCCTCGCGCAACAGTTGGCTCTACGGGCTCACCGACGACACCGAGGGGCTGTCGAACAGCCCGCAGGCGAACGCGCGACGGCTGTTCGACGAGTCACACGCGCTGCTGCCGCAGTCGTACCCGCCCGGCACGAGGTTCCGGTTGCAGCGCGACGCGGGTGACACGGCGGCGTTCTACATCATCGACCTGGTCGACCTGGAGCAGGTGGCGCCGCCACTGAGCCAGCCGGCGGGCTGCACGTCGATCACCACCTACGGCGCGGTGCCGGACGACGGGGTGGACGACACGGCGGCCATCCAGCGGGCGGTCACCGACGACGAGAACGGTGTCATCGGCTGCGTCTGGATCCCGGCGGGCCAGTGGCGGCAGGAGCAGAAGATCCTCTCGCCGGATCCGACCCGGGGCCAGTACAACCAGAAGGGCATCCGCAACGTGACCGTGCGCGGCGCGGGCATGTGGCACTCGCAGCTCTACACCACCACCGAGCCGCAGAACGTGCGGGGCAACATCAACCACCCGCACGAGGGGAACGTCGGCTTCGACATCGACGACAACACCCAGATCTCGGATCTCGCGATCTTCGGCATGACGACGAACCGGGCCAACCGGGGACACGGGATCAACGGCCGGCTCGGCAAGAACACGAAGATCAGCAACGTGTGGATCGAGCACGTCAACGTCGGCGCCTGGGTCGGCCGCGACTACTCCGACACCCCCGCGTACTGGAACCCGGGGGACGGCCTGGACTTCAGCGGCATGCGCATCCGCAACACGTACGCCGACGGCATCAACTTCGCCAACGGCACGCGCAACTCCCGGGTGTTCAACTCGTCGTTCCGGACCAACGGCGACGACGCCCTGGCGGTCTGGGCCAGCCGGTACGTCCGGGACACCTCGGTCGACATCGGCCACGACAACCACTTCGTCAACAACACCGTGCAGCTTCCGTGGCGGGCCAACGGCATCGCGATCTACGGCGGCTACGGCAACACCATCGAGAACAACCTGATCTCCGACACGATGAACTACCCCGGGATCATGCTGGCGACCGACCACGACCCGCTGCCCTTCTCGGGGCAGACCCTGATCGCCAACAACGGGCTCTACCGCACCGGTGGCGCCTTCTGGGGCGAGGCCCAGAAGTTCGGGGCCATCACGCTCTTCGCGGCGAGCCGGGACATCCCCGGGGTCGTCATCCGGGACACCGAGATCCACGACTCGACCTACGACGGCATCCAGTTCAAGACGGGTGGCGGCACCGTGCCGGGTGTGGTGATCAGCAACGTGCGGATCGACAGGTCCAACAACGGTGCCGGCATCCTCGCCATGAGCGGCGCCCGGGGTAGCGCGACGCTGACGAATGTGACAATCACCAACTCGGCCACCGGCAACATCGTGACCGAACCGGGGTCGAGCTTCGTGATCACCGGGGGGCAGCCGTCCCGGCCGCCGCTCGGTCCGACCGGGCGCTGACCAGGCTCCGCCTCCGCACAGCGGCCGGCCGCGCGTGCTCCCCGGGCACCAGACCCGGGGAGCACGCGTACGCCGGTGGACCCGCACGCCCGTCGCAAGCGCCCGTTCCGGGTGCCGTTCTCCCCGGTGCTGCCCCTCCTCTCGGCCCTGGCCCGCCTGTACCTGTCGGTGGAGACCTGGCTGCGGTTCCTGGCCTGGCTGGCCCTGGGCGCGGTGATCTATCTCGGGTACGGCCGGCGCCGGTACCGGCTGGCCCGGCTGGGGCGCGCCGCCGGTGGGGACGATGCCCGGCCGGCACCGGTGGTGCCGCGCCAACCGACGGGAGGGGCGTAGGAGGAGGCTTCGGCGGCGGCGTGGACGGCCGGTGTCCCGGTCAGCGCGGAGCGTCCGGGTGGCCGGGCATCCCCGAACCACCGCCGCTGCTGCCGGACGACCCGCCGGCCACGCCGGATCCGTCGTCCTCGGTGACGATGTCCGGCTTCGATCCCGCGCCGTCCGGCGCCGGGACGTCGGTGTCGGCCGGCACCTGGGTCAGCCGGGCCTGGCCGGCCTCGTCCTCGGCGCGCTCCGGGTCGACCGGCTGCTCGCCCTGACGTGCCTGATATCCCATGGTTGCCTCCACACCGTCGCCGGTAGCGGGGACGTCGGGCCCGTCCCGCCCGGGGGGCGGGCGGGTGCGCCGACGACTCCGCGATGGCGGCCGACTTCCCGGCGGTCGGTCGGGGAAACCTGCGTCCGGGTTCGAGCGTGGCCGGCGACGCGATCGGCGGCGACCGTACCGGGTCCGGCGACCCGTCCCGGCCGGCTCCGGCCGCCCGGGCCGCCGCGACCCGACCCGCGGCAGGGGCCCGGCCTGTCGGACCCCCACGCTAGGTTGGCAACGGTGCTGATCGATTCCCGGTTCCGGTCCTCTCCGACGCCCCGACGCGGTCCTTCCGCCGGGGCCGGCCCGGGCCGACCGGGAAACGAGCCACGCCCAGCCCGACGAGGGCTGACCCGCCCGGACGCCGAGGGGCGGGACGTCGCCGAGGTGCCGAGGGAGACTTCCATGCAGGTGTCGGGTCGCTGGCGGAACGCCCGCGTCGCGCTGGTCGCGGCGGTGGTCGCCGCGCTCACCGCGCTGGTCGCCGCGCCGGTCGGGGCGCATCCGGACGGACCGCCGGGGCGGTGGACGGGCGGATGGGGGACCTCGGTGGTCGCCGCGCAGCCGGATCTCTTCGGGGAGCCGAACTGGTCGGGCGGGTTCGCCGACCAGTCCCTGCGGCAGGTGGTCCGGGTCAGCCGGGGTGGTTCGACGGTCCGGATCCGGGTGTCCAACGTCCACGGCGCGGCGCCGCTGCGCCTGGCCGGCGCCACCATCGGCCGGGCGGCCGAGGGCGCGGCGGTCGGGGCGGGCTCGCTGCGGCCGCTGACGTTCGGCGGCTCGCCGGCCGCGGTGGTGCCGGCCGGCCGGGAGGTGGCCTCCGACGCCGCGCCGCTGCGGGTCTCGCCGCTGGAGCGGTTGACCGTGACGCTCTCCTTCGCCGAGCCGACCGGGCCGGTCCCGTTCCACCCGTTCGCCATGGCGACGTCGTACCGCGCCGCCGGTGACCACCGGTTCGACCGGGACGCGGCGGCGTTCGACGAGACCTCGGCGTCCTGGTACCTCCTGGCCGGGGTGGACGTGGCCGGGCCCGCGGGCGGCGGCCGAGGTGACGGGCGGGGCACCGTGGTGGCCTTCGGCGACTCCATCACCGACGGCTCGTTCTCCACACCCGACGCGGACAACCGGTACCCGGACGAACTCGCGGAGCGGCTGGTCGCCGCCGGGCGCCCGACGGGCATCCTCAACGCCGGCATCGGCGGCAACCGGTTGCTCTCCGACGCGCCCGGGTTCGGCGAGCGGGGCGTCGCCCGGTTCCAGCGGGACGTGCTGAGCCAGCCCCGGGTCCGTACGGTGATCGTGCTGGAGGGCATCAACGACATCGGCATGGGGGAGGCCGCCGGCACGCCGGTCACGGCCGGGCAGTTGATCGCCGGGCACCGGGCGTTGATCGCCGCCGCCCGGGCTGCCGGAGTCCGGATCATCGGCGCCACCATCACCCCCACCAAGGGCTGCCCGTACCCGGGCTACCACAGCGAGAGCGCGGAGGCGGTCCGGGACACCGTCAACCGGTGGATCCGCACCAGCGGCGAGTACGACGCGGTCGCCGACTTCGACCGGGCGCTCGCCGACCCGGCCGACCCCGACCGGATGCGCGCGGAGTACGACGGCGGCGACGGGCTGCACCCCAACGACGCGGGCATGCGCGCCATGGCGGAGGCCGTCGACCTGCGCTCCCTGTGACGCCCTCGGGGAGCCGCTGACCGCCGGCGCCACGCGGCGGGCAGCCTGTCGAGGGGGTCGACCGGGACGCCACCTGAAGAATGGTTTCGCCATGGACAACCAGAGTCCGGTCCTGCTGGACACCGACATCGGCACCGACATCGACGACGCCGTCTGCCTGGCGTACCTGCTGGCGCAGCCGCGCTGCGACCTGCTCGGCATCACGACGGTCACCGCCGAACCGGAGTCCCGGGCCGCCCTCGCCAGCGTGCTCTGCCGCGCGGCCGGCCGGCAGGTTCCGATCTTTCCGGGCGCGGCGGAACCGCTGGTCGGCCCGTCCGTGCAGGGCCCTCCTCCGCAGGCCGCCGCCCTGTCCCGGTGGGACCACGCGACGTCGTTTCCGGCCGGCGAGGCGGTGGAGTTCCTGCGGCGGACGATCCGGGCCCGTCCGGGGCGGGTGACGCTGCTGGCGATCGGCCCGCTGACGAACGTGGCGTTGCTCTTCGCCGTCGATCCGCAGATCCCCTCGTTGCTGCGGTCCCTGGTGCTGATGGGCGGGGCGTTCGCCACCGCCCCCGGCCCGGAGTGGAACATCCGGTGCGATCCGGACGCGGCGGCCCGCGTCTACGCCGCGCCGGTGGCGGTCCACCGCTCGGTCGGCCTCGACGTCACCACCCGGGTCCGGATGGACGCCGACGTCTTCCTGGCCCGCTGCACCGGTCCGCTGCTCGGACCGGTCGCCGACCTGGCGGCATCGTGGTTCGCCGACCGGTCGGAGATCACGTTCCATGACCCGCTGGCCGGGGCGACGCTCTTCGAGCCGTCCCTCTGCACGTTCGCCCCCGGGGAGGTCGCCGTCACCCGTGACGGTGGGCCGGCGGCGGGCAGTACGACGTGGCGGGCGGCCGGCGGCGCGGCGCGGGACGCCGGCCCGGGTTCCGGTCGAGGACGGCACGAGGTTGCCGTCGACGTGCGGCCGGAGGCGTTCCTGGAGCACTACTTCGGCGTGGTCGACGCGTTCCGGGCCGCCGGGCGGGAGCCGGGCCCGGCGCAGTGACGGGTACGGACCCGGGGGTCCGCAGTCCTCCGGTGGACGAGCCGGCCGGGGCCGCACCGGGGTCCCGGACCCGCCGGCCCGGCAACCTGGACGTTCGCCAGGCGGCGGTTCCCCGGACGCGACGCCGTTTTTCTGCTATCTCTGGCGACCATGAAGTACCGGACGTCGTGGAACCCGCCGATGGCCGGCTCGGTGGCCGGCCCGCTCCCCGTGATCGTCGCGTCCCTGGTGTTCCCGCACCGGTTGCTCCAGGGCCTCTCGACGGGTGGACTGACGCGATGACGGACAACCGGGCCGAGTCGCCCCGGGCGCTGGTCGAGGAGCTGCTCAACTCGGGTGGCGG
The DNA here is from genome assembly GCF_050936375.1 of Plantactinospora sp. CA-290183. Classification (NCBI taxonomy): domain Bacteria; kingdom Bacillati; phylum Actinomycetota; class Actinomycetes; order Micromonosporales; family Micromonosporaceae; genus Plantactinospora; species Plantactinospora sp. CA-290183. The sequence continues at coordinate 73,980 of NZ_JBNJMX010000010.1, forward strand.
GGTGCTCCGGCTCGCGCCGGCGTTCGTCGCGCGGGATCTGGTGCCACCGGGACGGCGGCTCGGGCTGCCCGAGGACGGCTACGACCTCGACGGGCGGGGCTTCGTCTGCGAGCGGTGGCTGGGCTCGACCACCAGGGCCGACAACCGGGTGGGTCCACCCGACGAGGGGCTCGGGTACGTCGTCGACGGGGAGGGGCGACCGCGGCTGACCCTGCGCGAGGCGGTCAGCGCGGACCCGGCCGCCATCATGGGCGAGGCGTACGCGGCGACCCATCCGCAGGGCCTCGGCCGCCTGGCCAAACTCCTCGACTACGGCGCCCGGATCCCCTACCACGTCCACCCGACGCAACAGTTCGCGGAACTGGTCGGCCGCCGCTCGAAGGACGAGGCCTACTACTTCCCGGCGGGCGTCGACATGGGTCCGCACCCGGAGACGTTCTTCGGGGTGCACCCGTGGATCGCCCGCGAGGGCGCGTACGAGGTGCTGCTGCCGTACCTCGTCGACTGGAACAGCGACCTGATCCTCCGGCACGCACGCGCCGAGTTGCAGGTGCCCGACGAGGGCTTTCAGGTGCCGTCGGGGGTGCTGCACGCGCCGGGCACCGCGCTGACGGTGGAGCTCCAGGAGGACTCGGACGTCTTCGCGATGTTCCAGGCCCTCAACGCCGGCCGGATCATCTCCAAGGACCTGCTCTTCAAGGACGTACGACCCCAGGATCGGCGGGCGCACGCCGAGCGGTTTCCGCTCCGGTTCGTCGAGTGGGAGCTCAACGCCGATCCGTTCTTCTACGAGAACAACCATCTGACGCCACAGCCGGTGGGGGAGCCGGTGGACGGCCGGGAATGGTGGATCTTCTACAACAGCCGGAGGTTCAGCGGTAAGAAGGTGGTCGTGCCGGCCGGCCAGAGCCACACCACGACGGAACGCGGGGTCTACTCGATCCTCGTCTGGGCGGGCACCGGTCGCTACTGCGGCCACGACGTCCGGGGCGGGGACGCGGACCGCGACGAGCTCCTGGTGTCGTACGACGTCGCGACGGCACCGCACGTCGTGGAGAACACCGGCGACGGGGACCTGGTGGTGTTCCTGTTCTTCGGGCCGGACATCAACGACGACGCTCCCACCATCCCGCCCTACGGTGCGGCGTTGATGCCGGATCATCCACCCACCGGGCGCCCGATGTGAGATGGTTTGCCCCGTAAGCACGATTAGTGCTGCACCGGGGGGCGGCATTGCGGCGGGGTGAGCTGGTCACCGGGCACCTCGCGACGCACGCCATGCCGCTCGACGACGCGCCACGCGGCTGCCGGATTTCCCGCGGGAAGCTCGACGGCCGGTTCCGCGCCGTCCTCCAGCCCACCGCCTGACCTGGGTCGGGCTCTGGCCGGTTTCGTTGATGGGTGGGGTTGACGGGGATGCGGAAACGGGTCACGACGGAGCCGGGACGAGGTCGGGGTGGCGTGATTCTGGCCCCGGGCCCGACGGGTGGGTATCCGGGGCCGGTGCGGAGGATCGTTCGGGGTAGTGCGCTGATCCGTTTGTTGGCGACCACTGATGCGAAGCAGATCGGGTTGTTGTATCTGACGACGTCGTTCGGGTTCTTCGTGGTGGCCGGGGTGATGGCGTTGTTGGTCCGGGCGGAGTTGGGTCGTCCGGGGTTGCAGTTCCTGTCCCCGGAGCAGTACAACCAGTTGTTCACCGCGCACGGCACGATCATGATGTTGCTGTTCGCCACACCGTTGGCGTTCGCGTTCGGCAACTTCGTGGTGCCGTTGCAGATCGGCGCCCCGGACGTGGCGTTTCCCCGGCTCAACGCGCTGGCGTACTGGCTGTACCTGTTCGGCGGTTCGCTGGTGGTCGCGGGTTTCTTCACCCCCGGCGGGTCGGCCGACTACGGCTGGACCGCGTACACGCCACTGAGCCGTTCGGAACACTCCCCCGGGATCGGCCCGGACTTCTGGATCATCGGTCTGGTCATCTCCGGACTCGGCACCATCCTCGGCGCGGTCAACCTGATCACCACCATCCTGACCCTACGGGCACCGGGCATGACCATGTTCCGGATGCCGATCTTCACCTGGAACATGCTCTTCACCGCCCTGCTCGTCGTCCTGGTCTTCCCCCTGCTGGCCGCCACCCTGCTGGCCCTCTACGCCGACCGGATCATCGGCGCCCACATCTTCGACCCCCACAACAACGGACCACTGCTGTGGCAACACCTGTTCTGGTTCTTCGGCCACCCCGAGGTCTACATCGTCGCCCTACCCTTCTTCGGCATCATCACCGAAATCATCCCCGTCTTCTCCCGCAAACCCATCTTCGGCTACAAAGGCCTCGTCTTCGCCACCATCGCCATCACCATCCTGTCCATGACCGTCTGGGCCCACCACATGTTCGGCACCGGCCAGGTCCTCCTCCCCTTCTTCTCCATCCTCAGCTACCTCATCGCCGTACCCACCGGAGTCAAATTCTTCAACTGGATCGGCACCATGTGGAAAGGACAACTCACCTTCGAAACACCCATGCTCTTCTCCATCGGCTTCCTCGTCACCTTCCTCTTCGGCGGCCTCACCGGCGTCCTCCTCGCCAGCCCACCCGTCGACTTCCACACCCACGACACCTACTTCGTCGTCGGCCACTTCCACTACGTCCTCTTCGGCACCATCGTCTTCGCCGCCTTCGCCGGCGTCTACTTCTGGTTCCCCAAAATGACCGGCCGCCTCCTCGACGAACGCTGGGGCAAAATCCACTTCTGGACCATGTTCACCGGCTTCCACACCACCTTCCTCGTCCACCACTGGCTCGGCAACGAAGGCATGCCCCGCCGCTACGCCGACTACCAACCCACCGACGGCTTCACCACCCTGCACACCATCTCCACCATCGGCTCCTTCATCCTCGGCGCCTCCACCCTCTTCTTCATCTACAACATCTGGAAATCCTGGCGCTACGGCACCACCGTCACCGTCGACGACCCCTGGGGCTTCAGCAACTCCCTCGAATGGGCCACCACCTGCCCACCACCACTACGCAACTTCAACCACATGCCCCGCATCCGCTCCGAACGCCCCGCCTTCGACGCCAAATACGGCCCCCTCGTCGCCGACCTCGGCCGCGACCTCCCACAACGAGCGACCAAACCACCCCAGCACCTGCGCGACGAACTCCATCCCGAGCATCCGGCCCCGGAGCCGGTCGGCACGGACGGCGCGGTCGGCGCCGAGGCGGCCGTCGCCCACCATCCGCCGGCGTCCTCCGGTGCCCGTCAGATCGAGGTACCCGAACCCGACACCACCCGGCGACCCAGCTTCGGCCACACCCACGAGGCCGACGAGGACCCGCTCGACGCCGAGCGCGGCCAGCTGAGCCCGAAGCAGTGGCGACAGCCCGAGGGCGACGAGGAACGGGAGTAGGGGCCCCCGCCGCGCGGGTACGGGAAGCACCGTCGCCCGGCAGGGAGGAGTTCCCCTGCCGGGCGACCGGTGTCCGGACCTGCCGAAGAGATCAGGTACTCACGCCGGGAATGGCGTAGACCCGGGTCCAGTCGATCTCGTAGATGGCGCTCTGCATGCCGCTGCCGAAGAAGTTGTCCAGTTGGATCGTCTGGTGCATCGACGGTGCGCACTGGATGCACTGGCGGACCGAGTTCGCCCCGCCGCTGAAGCTGAACCACTGCACCCCGTCGACGAAGCCCCGGACGTGGTTGGGGGTCCACTCGACCGCGATGTTGTGCCACTGCGTCTGGTCGACGCCGCACCTCTGGGCGAACTCCTGCTGTACCGGGGCGTTCGCGTTGTGCGGGTAGTGGATGAACGCCTCGACGCACTGCTCGCCGGGCGCGCTGTTCTCCAGGTAGTCGTACTCACCGTCCTGGGGCCACCGGTCGGAGTCCGGCCAGAGGATCAGCAACGGGTGGTACTGGCGTCCGTTGTTCGCGCTCGTGGCCTGGGACCGGACCCGGGCCTCCCAGCGGCCGTACCGCTGGCCGAAGTTCGACGCCAACCAGCCGGAGTCGCCGTTGGTCTCCCCGGTCTGGCGCAGCACGCCACCGACGACCCGGGTGTTCTTGTCACAGCGCCGGCCGTTGTCCGAGTGTCCGGGCCAGCACTGGTTCGGGCTACCGCCGGCCAGTGACCACTTGGCCTGGTCCGGCACCGCCGGGCTGCTGGCGGAGCCGTAGTTGAACTCGTCGGATCCGGCGGCGAGCGGTGTTCCCCAGCCGAACCGCGCGGCGGCGGTGTCGCCCTCACCCGTCGGCGGCGGCGGATCGCCACCATCGTCACCGGACAGCAGGCGGTAGTCGCAGCCGCGGCCGGTCCACGTGTTCGCCGGGGCGCTGGCCTCCACGTCGGAGAGGACGTTGGCCCGCACCGCACCCGCGGGTGCGGTGACGGTGTGCCGCAGCGTGGTCGAGGCGCCCGCCCCGACCGGTACGGTGATCCACGGGCCGTCGACGTGCCCGAGGAATCCGGAGTTGTTCCCGGCCGGGGTGGAGTACCAGTCGACCTCGACCCGGGCCCGGGCGGTCGCGCCGGCCGTGGCCTCCACCGTGGCGTCGAACTGGAAGCTCCACTGCTGGCCGCCGGAGACCGCCTGTTGGGGGAGATAGAAGCTCTGCTCGGTGCTGCCGGTGGCGGCCTGTCGGTAGTAGTCCGTCCCCGGTGCGGCCTGTCCGCCCCGCAGCGGTCCCCACTGGCCGATGTCGGACGGGCAGGTGTTCGGCGCCGCAGCGGCCGACGCCGCAGCTGGGGCGTAAGCGACGGCGGCGAGCGTCAGCGCCACAGCATTTACCAAGCGCAGGGGGCCGCGCCAACGATTTTTCATGTCACTCCCTTGCTGACCGGACGACCTTCGCCTCGCGACGCAGTGTCACCACCTCCGAGCGGTCGATGGTGATCGATGGCCGCTTCCGGCCACCACCCGCGGCGAGCCGGAAAACTCCTATTCGGACGGTCGGGCGCGCCGGTCGACACAAAGCCGCAGCGTGCGGGGGCGGTGACGCCGGGTGGTGTCCGGTACGGGCGTGTCGCGGCGGGTCGCCGGCGGCGGTGCCGAGCGGGTTTGGCAAGAATTGCCGAAACTCGATCTCTTGACGTAAGAAACCAACGGGCTCAACACTTGCTTCGCGGACGTACCGCGCACCCGGGCACGGTCGCTCACCCCCCTCGTCAACGCAGGCCAGTGATCAGAAGGTGGCGCTTCCATGCGAAAACTCAGGTGGCCCCTGCTCGCCCTCCTCACCGGCGTCGTGGTGGCCCTGGCCGGTACGACCGGTGCCCGCCCCGCCGACGCGACCACCCCGGACGACCCGCCGGCCGCCGTGGCGGCGAGCCCCGGGGCGGTCGGCTGGGACGCCTACCGGCGGCTCGACCTGCTGCCCGACCTCGCGTCCGGCTCGCAGACCCGGCAGTTCTCCAGCTTCAGCCGCACCGGCAGCAACGACGACGGGTTCAGCGGCCGGAACTCCTGCCTGCGCACCGACGGCCCCGGCTGCGTGCTGGCCGAGGAGCGCGGCGCCGGGGAGATCTCCTCGATCTGGTTCACCCGGGACGAGGGCAACGTCTCCGCCACCGGAAACATCCGCATCGTGCTCGACGGCGTGACCGTACTGAACGCCAGGCTGCAGAGCGTGGTCAACGGCGAGCTCGGGGCGCCGTTCGTCTGGCCGCTGGTGACCACCGCGGACCAGACGTCGGGTGGGGTGACGATCAAGGTGCCGATGCCCTACCGGGAGTCGATGCTGGTCACCACCACGAACAATCCGCTCTTCTACCACGTCGTGCACCGCAGGTTCGTCGACGCGTCCGGGGTCAGCCGGTTCAACCCCGCCGACCCGGCCAACGACGTGGTGAGCAGGCTCCGCTCGGCGGGCCGGACGGACCCGAAGCCCGCCCAGCCGGGCGCCACCACCACGACCGCGACGGTGTCGCCGGCCGCCGGCGGTACGGCCACCCTGGCCACGCTGACCGGCCCGGCCGCGATCAGCGCACTACGGATCAGGGTGCCCGACGCGGCCGCCACCGAGGCCACGCTGAACGGCCTCCGCATCCGGATGACCTTCGACGGACGGGCCACCGTCGACTCCCCGCTGGGCGAGTTCTTCGGCGCCGGGCTGGGAGAACGGGACGTCCGGGCGCTGATGTTCGGGATGGATCCGGCGCCCGGCGGCTGGTACAGCGCCTGGTGGATGATGCCGTTCGCGTCCTCGGCGACGGTCTCCCTGGCCAACACCACCGGCGCCACCGTCTCGGGCGTCCAGGCGGAGGTCGTGCACGCCGCGGACGCCAGGTGGGCGACCGAGCTCGGCCCGGCGGGCGATGCCGGGTACTTCACCACGCAGTCCCGCAGTGGCGCCACCGTCCAGGGCCGGGACTGGGTGCTGGCCGACCAGCCGGGCCGGGGCCGCTTCCTCGGCGTCACCCAGGTGGTCCGCAACGAGACGGCCGGTGGCAACGAGCGCGGCTACCTGGAGGGCGACGAGCGGCTGTACACCGACGGGTCGCTGAGCCCGCTGTGGCACGGCACGGGTAGTGAGGACTACTACGAGTCCGGCTGGTACTTCAACCGCGGCGAGTACACCGGGCTCTTCACCGGGGACACCGGTCACCGGGTCCGCACCGCGACCTGTGTCGTCGAATGCGACTCCATGTACCGCCTCCAGATCGGCGACGCGGTCTCCTACACCTCCGGCTTCCGGCTGAGCATCGAGCACGGGCCACAGAACGACATCCCGGTCCGGGAGAGTTCGACCGCGTTTCTCTACACCAGGCCCGACGTGGCCAGCCGGTCGACCGACACGCTGACGGTCGGCGACCCGGCCGACCGTTCCGCGCACGGCTACACCGAGTCCGCGGCGGCCAGCCAGTATTCCCTGACGGCGGTGTACGAGGGCGACGACGACCACGACACCGTGACCGGCGCGGTGCGCGCCACCACCGGGGCGGTCACGTTCCGGATGGCGGTCGACCCGGGCAACCAGGGCGTGTTGTTGCGGCGCACCAGCGACCAGAACAGCTCCCACCAGTCCGCGGTGGTCACCGTGGACGGCGCCGCGGCGGGCACCTGGGTCCAGCCGCTGGGCAACCCCACCCAGCGCTGGCTGGACGAGGAGTTCGCCCTGCCGCCGGCGCTCACCACCGGAAAATCCTCGATCACCGTACGGCTCGCCCCGGTGGCCGGGACCCCGTCGTGGACGGCGGCGCGCTACACCGCGTTGAACCTCGTCGCCCCGTTCGCCGACCGGACCGCGCCGGAGGGGGTCGACGGGGTGACCGTGGGCACCGGCCGGACGCACGCGATCCCGCTGACCTGGTCCCCGGTGGACGACAACGTCGGCGTCGCGGCGTACCGGGTGTACGCCTCCACCGACGCGTCGGTGCCGGTCACCGCGGCCAACCTGGTCGGCACCAGCACCAGCCCGGGCTTCCGGCACGGGCCGCTGCGCGCGGGCACCACCCGGCACTACCGGGTGGTCGCGGTCGACCGCAGCGGCAACGCCGGCCCCGCCTCGCCGGTGGTTAGCGCGACGACCCAGGGCCGGAACACCAGCGACGTCAACGGCGACGACCGGGACGACGCCGTGCTCTTCACCCAGGGCGAGGCCGCCGACGTCTACACGGCGCAGTCCACCGGCTCCGCGTTCGGCCCCAGGACGAAGGCGCACGAGTTCTTCTCCACCAACGGCGAGGTGCCGCTGACCGGCGACGTCACCGGCGACGGTCGCGCGGACATCATCACGTTCACCCGGGGCACCGCCGCCGACGTGTACGTCGCGCCGGGCACCGCCGCAGGGTTCGGCCCGTCGGCGAAGTGGCACGACTTCTTCGCCGTCGGCGACGAGTACCCGGAGGTCGGTGACGTCAACGGCGACGGGCTGACCGACATCATCACCTTCACCCGTGGCGCCGCCGGTGACGTCTTCGTGGCGCTCTCCACCGGCAGCGGGTTCGGGCCGGGCGTCAAGTGGCAGGACAACTTCGCCTACGGCACGGAACGGCCCGCCGTGGGTGACTTCGACGGCGACGGCCGGGACGACATCGCGACCTTCACCGGTGGCGGGGTGGCCGACGTGTTCGTCTCGCTCTCCAACGGGGTCGCGTTCGTCCAGGAGGGGTGGGTGTGGAACGGCAACTTCGCGGTCGGCACCGAGCTCGCCGGCGCCGCCGACGTGAACGGCGACGGGCGTGACGACGTGGTGACCTTCACCCGGGGCAGTGCCGGCGACGTCTTCGTGTCGCTCTCCGATGGCGGCAGGTTCGTGCAGAACGCGTGGAAGTGGCATGACTTCTTCGCCATCGATGTCGAGGCGCCCGGCCTGGCCGACGTCAACGGCGACGGACTGGCCGACATCCTCGCCTTCACCAGGGGCGCTCCCGACCAGTCGGACGTCTGGGTGGCCACCTCCACGGCATCCGCGTTCGGTCCGTCGGTCAAGTGGCACGACGGGTTCGGTTCGCTGGCCGAGGTGCCCCGGCCCAGCCTGGTCCGCTGAGGCGGCGCGCCGTCCGGGCAACAGGTCCCACCCGCGCAGCCGGTCCCACTCCCCGTAACCGATCTCACCCCCGTAACCGATCGGAGTCGTGATGAGCACCGTTGAACTGCTGAGACGCACGTCCGCCCGGACCCCCCGACTCGCCCTACTGGGGCTGGCGGTGCTGCTCGGCGGCGTCCTGCCGGCGGCCCCGGCCGGGGCCGCCGACCCGCCGGGCCCGCCGCCCGGGGACCACGTCCCGCTGTCGGTGCAGCCACTGGCCTGCCCCAGCATCCCGGCGAACCACGACCCCAACGTGATCCGGGTCGTCTACGAGGTGGGCCTGAGCCGCCGCGTCTCGGACAAGGTCATGCTGGCCGCGTTCGAGGCCGGTTGGGTCGAGTCCCACATGAACAACCTGCCGTGCGGGGACAAGGACTCGCTCGGTGTCTTCCAGCAGCGCCCCAGCCAGGGCTGGGGTACGCCGGCACAGATCATGGACGTCTCGTACGCGACCACCCAGTTCCTCATCCAGGCGCAGGCCAACGAGCCGCGGTTCCCGCAGTACACGGCCGGCCAGCTGGCGCAGAGCGTGCAGCGCTCCTGCTGCCCGGACCGGTACGACCAGGCGGAGTCACGGGCCCGGGCGATGATCGAGGAGGCCCGCGGGATGGTGCGCCCGGGACAGGGCGTCTTCACCGGTTCGCCGGCTGATTTCAACGGCGATGGTATGGACGACGTGGTGGCGTTCACGCATGGTGCGTCGGCGGATGTGTTTGTGGCGTTGTCGACGGGGACCGGTTTTTCTGGTGGGGCGAAGTGGCATGACTTTTTCGCGTTGCCGGGGGAGACGCCGTTGACGGGTGATTTCAATGGCGATGGTATGGATGACATCGTGACGTTTACGCAGGGGACGTCGGGTGATGTGTTTGTGGCGTTGTCGTCGGGGAGTGGTTTTGGTGCGGGGGTGAAGTGGAATGATTTCTTTTCGTTGGCGGGGGAGGTGCCGGCGGTTGGGGATGTGAATGGTGATGGGTTGGATGATGTGGTGACGTTCACTCGTAACGCGTCGGCGGATGTGTTTGTGGCGTTGTCGACGGGGACGGGTTTTGCTGGTGGGGCGAAGTGGAATGATTTCTTCGCGTTGGCTGGTGAGTATCCGGGTCTGGGTGATGTGAACGGTGATGGTAAGGCCGATATTGTGGCGTTCACGCAGGGTCCGGCGGCGGATGTGTTCGTGGGGTTGTCGTCGGGGACGGGTTTTGCTGGTGGGGTGAAGTGGCATGACTGGTTCGCGACGCCGGGGGAGTCGCCGCGGATTGGTGATTTCAATGGTGATGGGGCGGCGGATGTCGCGACGTTCACGGTGAACGCGGCGGCGGATGTGTTCGTGGCGTTGTCGGATCGGCAGGGGAGTTTTGTCGGGTCGACTGCGAAGTGGAACGACTTTTTCGGGTTGGCTGGTGAGTTCCCGTACACGGGGGATTTCAACGGTGATGGTATGGACGACGCGGTGATCTTTACGCGTAACGCGTCGGCTGACGTGTTCACCGCGTTGTCGACCGGTACCGGTTTCCAGGGCGGCGCGAAATGGCAGGACTTCTTCGGCCTCGCCGGCGAGACGACCCTCTGACCCGACACATCCACCAGGAGATGGTGTTCATGAACGGCAAGAGATCGTGCCTGTCAGTCCTCACGGCGGCCGCCCTCGCGATCGTCGCCACCCCCGTGCTCGCCGCCGCCCCCGCGCACGCCCGGCCGCAGGTCGAGGTCGGCGAGCTGAACTCCGCGTTCGCGCGGGCCGCGACCGAGTTCGACGTACCGCGTGACCTGATCGTCGCGGTCGGATACGGCGAGACGCACCTCGACGGGCACCGGGGCGCACCCAGCCAGGACAACGGCTACGGCGTGATGCACCTGGTCAGCAACCCGGTCCGGCGCACCCTCGAACTCGCGTCGAAGCTCACCGGCGAGACGACCGAGGCGCTGCGAACCCGGAACGCGGCCAACGTCCGGGGCGGTGCGGCCGTACTCCGGTCACTGGCGGACGCGGCCGGCCTCTCGGCGGCCGAGCGGGACCGGATCGGCGCCTGGTACCCGGTGGTCGCCGGGTACGGCGGTGCCACCGACGACAGCGTGGCCCGGATGTACGCCGACACCGTGTACGAGCTGCTCGGCTCCGGCCTGCAGACCCGGACCCCGGACGGGGAACGGGTCGACGTGCCGGCACGGGCCGGGCGACCCGAACGCGGCCGGTACGAGCGGGCACGGCCGCTGGGCGAGCCGGGCGGCCTGCGGCCGGGGAGCGAGCCGGGCGGCGTCACCGCCCAGGGGTTGGACTACCCGGACTCCCGGTGGGTGCCCGCCAGCCCGAGCAACTACAACACCGGGCGGTCCGCGGCGATCAACCAGATCATCGTCCACGTGACCCAGGGCTCCTACGCCGGCACCATCAGCTGGTTCCAGAACCCGGCGTCCCAGGTCAGCGCGCACTATGTGATCCGCTCCTCGGACGGCGAGGTCACCCAGATGGTCCGGGACGGCGACACCGCCTTCCACGTCCGGTCGGCGAACTCCCGCACCATCGGCCTGGAGCACGAGGGGTTCGTGGACAACCCGTCCTGGTTCACCGACTCGATGTACCGCTCGTCCGCCGCGCTCACCCGCTGGCTCTGCGACCGGCACGGGCTGCCCAAGACGCGGCAGGCCATCGTGGGACACAACGAGGTGCCGGGCAACGACCACACCGACCCGGGCCGGCACTGGAACTGGACGTACTACATGCAGCTGGTGACCGCTGGCGGAAGCGGGCCGGCCGGGGTGTACACCGGTTCGCCGGCTGATTTCAACGGCGATGGTATGGACGACGTGGTGGCGTTCACGCATGGTGCGTCGGCGGATGTGTTTGTGGCGTTGTCGACGGGGACCGGTTTTCTTGGTGGGGCGAAGTGGCATGACTTTTTCGCGTTGCCGGGGGAGACGCCGTTGACGGGTGATTTCAATGGCGATGGTATGGATGACATCGTGACGTTTACGCAGGGGACGTCGGGTGATGTGTTTGTGGCGTTGTCGTCGGGGAGTGGTTTTGGTGCGGGGGTGAAGTGGAATGATTTCTTTTCGTTGGCGGGGGAGGTGCCGGCGGTTGGGGATGTGAATGGTGATGGGTTGGATGATGTGGTGACGTTCACTCGTAACGCGTCGGCGGATGTGTTTGTGGCGTTGTCGACGGGGACGGGTTTTGCTGGTGGGGCGAAGTGGAATGATTTCTTCGCGTTGGCTGGTGAGTATCCGGGTCTGGGTGATGTGAACGGTGATGGTAAGGCCGATATTGTGGCGTTCACGCAGGGTCCGGCGGCGGATGTGTTCGTGGGGTTGTCGTCGGGGACGGGTTTTGCTGGTGGGGTGAAGTGGCATGACTGGTTCGCGACGCCGGGGGAGTCGCCGCGGATTGGTGATTTCAATGGTGATGGGGCGGCGGATGTCGCGACGTTCACGGTGAACGCGGCGGCGGATGTGTTCGTGGCGTTGTCGGATCGGCAGGGGAGTTTTGTCGGGTCGACTGCGAAGTGGAACGACTTTTTCGGGTTGGCTGGTGAGTTCCCGTACACGGGGGATTTCAACGGTGATGGTATGGACGACGCGGTGATCTTCACGCGTAACGCGTCGGCTGACGTGTTCACCGCGTTGTCGACCGGTACCGGTTTCCAGGGCGGCGCGAAATGGCAGGACTTCTTCGGCCTCGCCGGCGAGACGACCCTCTGACCCGACACATCCACCAGGGAGAAGATCACCATGAGAGGTAGCAGATTCCGCCTGGCGGCACTCGCGACGGCCGTCCTCACCGCGCTCGGCACCATCGCCGGACCGGCCCAGGCCGGACCGGTCGCGGCCACCCCGGCCGCCGTACCGGCCGTGGCGGCACCGCCGTCGATCGCCGCGGCCCGGCCGCCGACGGTCTCCGCCGGCTCGTTCATCCGGGTCTACGACCCGTCGGTCGGAGAGTCCCGGCCGTGGTACTACAACGACCACACCCTGGTTCGGGACGTGGTGACCGGGACCTGGCACGTCTACGCGATCACCCACGCCGAACCGGCCAACCCCATCGACGAGAAGCACTTCGGACACGCCACGGCCCCGTCGCCGGGCGGTCCGTGGACCAAGCAGCCGTTCGCGCTCAGCGCCGACCCGGCCGCCGGCGAGGACCACATCTGGGCCCCGCACGTCATCCACGACAGCGGTCGCTACTACATGTTCTACGCCGCGGGGACACCGGACCACGCCGCGTACCGGATGCACCTCGCCACCTCGACCGACCTGGTCCACTGGACCCGCAGCGCCGCCAACCCGCTCTTCACCGACGGCTGGGACGGCCGGGATCCGATGGTCACCAGGGTCAGCGGGCAGTGGGTGATGTACTACACCGCGAACAGCACCCCGCAGGGGGGCAACCACCAGGTGGCCTACCGCACGAGCACCGACCTGGAGCACTGGAGCGCCAAGCAGGTGGCGTTCCACCACCCCGCGGTCGGCACCGGCGGCGGGCCGACCGAGTCGCCGTTCGTGGTGTTCCGCAACGGCTGGTGGTACCTGGCCGTGTGCTGCGAGTCCGGCTACAAGGACACCCGGGTCTACCGCAGCCGGGACCCGTTCCGGTTCTCCGTGGCGGACCTGGCCGGCCGGATCGACGCGCACGCCGCCGAGATCGTGACCGAGCCGAACGGGACCACCTGGGTCACCGGCGCCGGCTGGGGCATGGGCGGCCTCTGGGTCGCACCGTTGCGCTGGGAGTCGACGTTCGCCGGGGTGTTCACCGGATCGGACGCCGACTTCAACGGCGACGGCCGGGACGACGTGGTCACGTTCACCCAGGGCCCGCTGGCGGACGTCTACGTCGCGCTCTCCACCGGGACAGGATTCGCCGGCACCACCCAGAAGTGGCAGGACTTCTTCTCGCTGGACGGCGAGACGCCACTGACCGGCGACTTCAACGGCGACGGCCTGGACGACATCGTCACCTTCACCCAGGGGACCTCCGCCGACGTCTTCGTCGGACTCTCGACCGGGTCCGGGTTCCTGGGCGGCGCGAAGTGGCAGGACTTCTTCTCCCTCGACGGCGAGGTGCCGGCCGTCGGCGACGTCAACGGCGACGGCAAGGACGACATCGTCACCTTCACCCGCAACGGCCTGGGCGACGTCTTCGTTGCGCTGTCCACCGGCACCGGGTTCACCGGATCGTCGAAGTGGCAGGACTTCTTCGGCCTGGCCGGGGAGAGTCCGGGCGTCGCGGACGTGAACGGGGACGGCAGGGACGACATCGTCGCGTTCACCCAGGGCGGCAGCGCCGACGTCTTCGTGGGGCTCTCGACGGGCTCCGGCTTCCTGGGCGGCGCGAAGTGGCACGAGGCCTTCGGGATCGGCCTGGAGGCGCCGAGACTGGGCGACTTCAACGGCGACGGCGCCGCGGACATCGCGACCTTCACCAACGACAACACCGGTGACGTCTGGGTGGCGTTGTCCGACCGGCAGGGTGGGTTCGTCAACGCCGGCAAGTGGCACGACTTCTTCGCCCCGCTCGGCGAGTTCCCGTACGTGGGGGACTTCAACGGGGACGGCCGGACCGACGCCACCACCTTCACCCACCTGCCCAGCGCCGACGTCTACACGGCGCTCTCCACCGGCACCAGCTTCGGTCCCGGGCTGAAGTGGCACGACTACTTCGGCCTGCCGGGAGAGATCACCCTCTGATCGCGGCCGCCCGGGTGGTTCGTCGTCGCACGGCGACGAGCCACCCGGCTACGGCCGTCCGGCGGCGGCACCGGCGGACCCGAAGACCAGCCGGAAGTCGCGCAGCGTGAGGGTGAACAGCGGTCGCCGGCCGGCGAGGTAGCCCAGTGGCCCGGCCGGATCGACATCCCAGCCGGCGGAGCCGACCCCGACGCCCGCCCGACACCGCACCGGGGTGGTACGGACCCGCGCGCCGAGCAGTTGCGCCACCGAGAACCGCAGCGGCCATCGCCCCGGCAGCCGTCGCCCGGCCCTGACCACAGCCCGCGCGATCGGTCCGGACCCGGTACCCGCCGAGGCGGCGAGTTCGCCGGCTCCGTCGCGGTCCGCCGTCCCGCCGATCTCCAGCGCGGCCAACTCCTTGGGAATGCCCCACAGCTCCCGGCCGCCGTCGCGGGAGGTCGGGCTGTCCACCCAGATGCCGGTGATGCTCACCCGCGGGCGGGCGCCGTCGCGGACCAGCACCGCGCAGAGCAGCTCGCGGTAGTGCAGCACCCCGCCGGGCTCGTACACCACCCAGGCCGTGCCGATCAGGCCGCGACCGCCGAGCGTCACCGGCCGTACGACGCGCGCCAGCTCCCCCGGCAGCGGCGGCAGATCCCGGCGGGGCACCGACCAGACCGACACGTACATCTGCCCCCGCAGGTGCCACGGCTCCGGTGGATAGCTCATCGATCCTCCCTGCTCGCCGGGGACTCCCGTCGCCTCCAGCATGACCCAGCAAGCCGGCGCGGGGATGCCGACGCGTCGAGCCGGCCCGCTGCCGGCTTGACAACGTTGTCGCCGGACCGAACGCTGGCGTGATCTCCATCCGGTGTGCCGTCCCACACCTGACCAACCCCCATGGGAGATCCTCATGAAGCTGTCCAGACACACCCTCCCGGTGGCGCTCGTCGTCGCGATCGGCCTGGCGGTGCCCGTCGGAGAGATCCCGGCCCGGGCCGCACCGGCGGGCGGCACCGAGTTCCAGTCCTCGCTGGAGCCCGGCGACCCCCAACCGAACTGGACCAACACCGCCGAGGTCGACCCCACCGGCCGGAAGAAGACGTCCGGCGTGACCGGCAGCCCGGCGAGCGGGATCCCGGGCAACGTCGCCGACCGCGCGACCGAGGTCACCGGCAGCGGCGAGAACCCGCCGAACGAGACCGCGCAGCGCGCCGTGGACCAGAACATCAGCACGAAGTGGCTGGTCTTCGCGTCGACCGGCTGGATCCGGGTACGCCTCGACGAGCCCGTCGCGGTGGTGCACTACGCGCTCACCTCGGCCAACGACGCGCCGGAGCGGGACCCACGGAGCTGGACGTTGCAGGGCTCCACCGACGGGGAGAGCTGGACGACCCTGGACACCCGCAGCGGGCAGGAGTTCGCCGAGCGCTTCCAGACCCGGGAGTACCGCCTCGACAACACCACGACGTACGGGTACTACCGGCTGAACATCACCGCGGTGGGCAGTGGCGGCACCCTCCAACTCGCCGAGCTGCAACTCTCCGACGGCGACACCACGCCACCACCGGTCACCGACATGCGCAGCTTCGTCAGCGGCGGCCCGGTCAACGGGCCCACGATGAAGCCGAACGCCGGCTGGACCGGGCGCAACGCGCTCCAGTACTCCGGCGGGCAGACCGTCGACGGTCGCGGGTACGCGTACAACCAGGTCTTCGACGTGGACCTCGGCATCACCCCCGACACCGAGCTGTCGTACGCGATCTTCCCCGAGCTGAGCGGGCAGGACCTGGACTACCCGAGCACGTACGCGGCGGTGGACCTGGCCTTCGACGACGGCACCTACCTCAGCGACCTCGGCGCCGTCGACCAGTACGGATTCGGGCTGAGCCCGCAGGCGCAGGGGGTGTCCAAGTCGCTCTACGCCGACCAGTGGAACCTCAAGCGGTCCCGCGTCGGCGCGGTCGCAGCCGGCAAGCGGGCGGTACGGATCCTGGTGGGCTACGACAGCGGCACCGGCACCGGCGTCTTCAACGGCTGGGTGGACGACATCCGGGTCACCGCGAACCCGGCCCGCCCGAACCGGGTCCGGCCCTCCGACTACGTGCTCACCACCCGGGGAACGAACTCCACCGGCGGCTTCTCCCGGGGCAACAACATCCCGGCGACCGCCGTGCCGCACGGATTCAACTTCTGGACCCCGATGACCAACGCCGGTTCGACCGACTGGCTCTACGACTACCAGCGCGCCAACAACGCCGACAACCGTCCCACGCTCCAGGCGTTCACGGTCAGCCACGAGCCGAGCCCCTGGATGGGGGACCGGCAGACCTTCCAGGTGATGCCCTCGGTGGCGCAGGGCGTGCCGGACGCCAACCGGACCGCCCGGGCGCTGCCGTTCCAGCACGGCAACGAGACTGCTCGGGCGCACTACTACGGGGTGCGCTTCGACAACGGGCTCGTCACGGAGATCGCGCCGACCGACCACGCGGCGATGTTCCGGTTCACCTTCCCCGGCGACCGGGGCAACCTGATCTTCGACAACGTCAACAACAACGGAGGCCTCACCCTCGGCGACAACGGTGAGATCAGCGGCTACACCGATGTCCGCAGCGGGCTCTCCAACGGCGCCACCCGGATGTTCGTCCACGCCGTGGCGGACCGCCCGGTGGTGGCCAGCGGGCGGCTCACCGGCGGCGGCGGGGCCAACGTCACCGGCTACCTCGGTTTCGACACCAGCGACTCCCGGCAGGTGCACCTGCGGATCGCCACCTCGCTGATCTCGGTCGAGCAGGCCCGCCGCAACCTGGCCAACGAGATCGGCCGGAACGACACCTTCGACGTGGTCCGCGAGCGGGCGCAGCGGCTCTGGGACGACAAGCTGCGGGTGGTCGAGGTCGAGGGCGCCACCGAGGACCAGTTGGTCACCCTCTACTCGAACCTCTACCGGCTCTTCCTGTACCCGAACTCGGCGCACGAGAACGTCGGCACCCCCGAGGCGCCGCACTGGAGGCACGCCGTGCAGTCCTCCACCTCGTCGTCGATCCCGGTCGGTTCCACCCCGACCGAGACCGGGGCCGAGGTGGTCGACGGGAAGGTGTACGTCAACAACGGCTTCTGGGACACCTACCGCACCACCTGGTCGGCGTACACGCTGTTCAGCCCCGGTATGGCCGGCGAGCTGGTGGACGGGTTCGTGCAGCAGTACCGCGACGGCGGCTGGGTGTCGCGCTGGTCGGCGCCGGGGTACGCGAACCTGATGACCGGCACCAGCTCGGACGTCGCGTTCGCCGACGCGTACGTCAAGGGGGTGCGCAACTTCGACGCGAAGGCCGCGTACCAGGCGGCGGTGCGCAACGCGACGGTGGCGCCGCCCGGGGCGAACCCCGACAACACCAGCGTCGGGCGCAAGGGACTCCAGACCTCGATCTTCGCCGGGTACACCTCGTCGGCGGTCTCCGAGGGGGTCTCCTGGGCCCTGGAGGGCTACGTCAACGACTTCGGCATCGCCAACATGGCCACCGCGCTGGCGGCCGACCCGGCGACGCCGGAGGCCGAGCGGGCCGGCTACCGCTCCGACGCCGAGTACTTCCGGAACCGGGCACAGAACTACGTGCACATGTTCGACCCGGACGTCGAGTTCTTCCAGGGCCGCGACGCCGCCGGCAGGTGGAAGTCCGACCCGGACGAGTACGACCCGCGGGTCTGGGGCCACGAGCACGACTACACCGAGACCAACGGCTGGAACTTCGCGTTCCACGTACCGCACGACGGGCAGGGGCTGGCCAACCTGTACGGCGGGCGGGACGCCCTCGCGGAGAAGCTGGACGAGTTCTTCGCCACGCCGGAGACCGCCCGGTTCCCCGGCTCGTACAACGGGACGATCCACGAGATGATCGAGGCGCGGGACGTCCGGATGGGCATGTGGGGCTTCAGCAACCAGGTGTCGCACCACATCCCCTGGATGTACACCTACGCGGGACAGCCGGCGAAGACCCAGGCGAAGGTCCGGGAGGTGCTGTCCCGGATGTACCTCGGCAGCGAGATCGGCCAGGGCTACGCCGGCGACGAGGACAACGGCGAGACCTCGGCCTGGTACCTGTTCAGCGCGCTGGGCCTCTACCCGCTCCAGGTGGGCAGCCCGGACTACGTGATCGGGTCGCCGCTGTTCCGCAAGGCGACCGTGCACCTGGAGAACGGCCGGGACATCGTGGTCAACGCGCCGGACAACAGTGCCGGCAACGTCTACGTGCAGAGGCTGCGGGTCGACGGCGTGCCGTACGACCGGACCTCGATCTCGCACGGCGAACTCGCCGACGGTGCGGTACTGGATTTCCAGCTGGGCGCCGCACCGTCGAGCTGGGGCACCGGCGCGGCGAGCGTACCGGCGTCGCTGACTCCGCCCGGCGCGCCCGCCCGGCCGCTGGCCGACATCGCGGTCCGGGGCGGACCGGCGGCACTGACCGACGACACCTCGGCCACCGAGGCCACGCTGGACGGGGCGGTCACCTGGTCCGTCACCGGCACCCCGGAGAAGGTCACCCACTACACGCTCACCTCCGGGGCGGAGCCGGGCGACCCCCGGGGCTGGCAGTTGGCCGGCTCCTACGACGGCCGGCAGTGGACGGTCATCGACAGCCGGGCGGACCAGACGTTCCGCTGGCGGTCGCAGACCCGGTCGTTCGACGTCGAGCGGCCCGGCCGGTACGCGCACTACCGGCTGACGCCGGCGGAGTCCGACACGCCGGTGGCGCTTGCCGAGGTCGAGCTGTTGGCCAACCCGTCGCCGGACTGCACCTCGACGGTCACCGGCCGCCGCAACGGTCCGCTGACCGTCTCGTCCGGGGTGGTCTGCCTGACCGGGGCGACGATCAGGGGACCGGTCGTGGTGCAGGCCGGTGCCGCGCTCTACGTCGACGGCGGGAGCATCGCCGGCCCGGTGTCGGCCAGCGGCGCCAGCGCCGTCGTCCTGCGGAACGTCGAGGTCGGCGGCCGGGTCCTGGTGACCGGGACCGCCGGCGAGGTCGGCGTCGAGCGGGCCCGCGTCGGCGGCCCGGTGACCCTCACCGGCAATGCCGGGCCGCTGGTCTCGGCGACGACGGTCGGCGGGCCGCTCGCCTGCGCCGCCAACGACCCGGCCCCGGTCGGCAACGGCCTGGCCAACACGGTGCGGGGCCCGGCCAGCGGGCAGTGCGCCGGGCTGTGACCGTACGGGACGGCTGACCGCAGCGCGGGGCGTCCGGCGACCGGCCGGGCGCCCCGCGCCGCCTCGATCCGCTGCGACCGGCGCCGGTCCGGCCACCGGCGTGCGTTGCGATCCCGCCGCACAGCGATACGGTGACTCTCATGCCAGCAGCCAGTGCGCTGACCGATCAACTCGAGGGTTGGGGGACGGCGGGTGCCGCCGTGGTCGCCATGGCGGCACTGCTCGCCGGCGTCGCCGCGTACCGCACCCAGTCCGCGCAGTTGCGGCTCCAGCAGGAGCAGATCGACGCGCAGGCCGAGGTGCTGGCGCTTCAGGTGGCGGAGCTGCGGGCCGCCATCCAGGACCGTAAACGGCAGGAGTGGGAGCGTCAGCGCGCCCAGGCGGTCCAGGTCTACATCGTCGAGGAGCTACGCGAGGAGGTCGCCGAACGGGGGCGCCCGAGCAGACGCCTCGTCGCCACCGTACGCAACGCCAGCCCGCTGCCGATCCACGATCCGACGATGATCTGGCATGAGGGTGCCGCGGAGGTGACCGGGATCCTGCCGCCGTACCTCGCACCCGGCGCCGCCGCCAGCCACGAGTACATCGGGGTCGACGGTGAGTCCGCCGACCCGCCGTCCGGGGTGTCGGCGACCGCCCGGTTCCGGGACGCCGCGGGATCGTGGTGGGAGATTTCCCCGCACGGCAGCCCCCAGCCCCTCCCCGCACCGCCGGAGTCGGCCTGACCACCGGGCGCGCTCCTCATCCGGTCGGGACGACCGGCGACCCGGCGGCGCCGACGAGGGCCGGGACGACCGCGGCCGGCCCGGTGCGGCCGGAGGCGGACGCCGGGACACCGGCGGCTCCGGCGGTCGAGCTGCGCCGGCACGCCGGTGCCGAGGCGGCCGGCCTGGCCGACGACCTGGCGGACCTCTACCAGGATGCCCGTGCCGAGCCGCTGTTCGACGGCCCGCTCTGGACCCGGGAGGCGTTCCTGCGACGGCTCCGCCAGCAGCTCGTCCGGCCGGGCTTCACCCTGGTCACGGCGCACCTGGGCGGTCCGATGGTGGGTATCGCGTTCGGGTTGCCGTTCCCGGCCGGCCGGTGGTGGGCCGGAGAGTCCACCCCGCCGCCGGCGGAGGTGCTCGCCGCCGCGCGGTTCGCGGTGGTCGACCTGGACGTGCGGTCGGCCTGCCGCAACCGGGGCATCGGGCGGGCGCTGCTGGACGAACTCCTGGCGGGCCGGCCGGAGCGGTACGCCATGCTCTCCACCATGCCGCACTCGCCGGCCCGGCTGATGTACCAGCGGTGGGGATGGCGGCAGGTCGCCGTGTCCCGCCCTCCGGGTGGCCCGTTGATGCACACCCTGGTACTGCCCCTTCCGGTCGGATCCGGGTGGACCCGCCCGTGACCTCGGCCGGCGCCGCCCTCCGCACCCCGACGGGTTCGCCGTAGGGGTCCGTTCGGGCAAGGCTGGTGGCCCGCCGACGCATCGAACGACTACCATCTGTTACGGGAACGACAACCGTGATCATTCCTTGACCGTTGCCGTCCGGCCGTACCGGGGGCGGGTGGGCGGGCCGGTCCTCCACCGGGATGTCGGCGAGGTGGCAGATGGACCAGAACGAGGCGGCCCCGCAGGGTGCGGCACCCGATGCTGTCGTACCGGCCCTCGGGTTTCCGCCGGATTTCCCCGTCGAGATCGAACCTGAGCCGGACGGTGGGCTGGACCGCCGGGCCCTGCTGCAGTCCAGCGTCATCCTGTTAGGGGGCGAGGTCTCGGCTCGGGCCCTGCAACCCGTGCCCGGCCTGCCGCTCAGGGTGGCCGAGACACTGGAGCAGAACCGGGTCACGCCGGCCGTGCTGGAGACGATCCAGTTGGCGGTCGGTTACTACTCGCAGACCTTCGACCAGCACGACTTCGACGAGCTGCACGGCGCGTTGAGCGAGCACCTCGAAACGGTCCTGACCCTGCTGCGTGGGCCGGCCACATTCCGGCAACGCGGCGAACTCTGCCTGTACGGTGCACGGCTGTCGGGCATGCTCGCGCTGCTCACCCACATGCAGGGCAAGCTCGCCGAGTGTCTGAGCCACTACCGGAACGCGTACCTGCTCTCGGAGGAGATCGGCGACCGGGCCTTCATGTCCTGGGTCATGGCCGAGCGCGCCGCCGTCGCCTGGTCGGTCGGCAACGCCCGTGCGGTGCGGCA
The DNA here is from genome assembly GCF_050936375.1 of Plantactinospora sp. CA-290183. Lineage (NCBI taxonomy): Bacteria > Bacillati > Actinomycetota > Actinomycetes > Micromonosporales > Micromonosporaceae > Plantactinospora > Plantactinospora sp. CA-290183. The sequence goes on from NZ_JBNJMX010000010.1 coordinate 95,573, forward strand.
GCTGACGGAGAGCTTCGTCGACGGTACGCGCGGGGCCAACCGCGCCAACATGGTGAGCAACCTCGCCCAGGCGGCGGCGCGTACCAACGACCGGGCGCTGTCCCTGCGCATGATCGCCGAGGCGGAGGCCGCCGCCGAGACGATCCCGTCGGGGCAGAACTCCGACCTGCCGGGCACCCCGATCTGGGGATTCTCCCCGAGCAGCACGATCACGAACACCGCGATCGGCTGGCTCAACCTGGAGGAGCCCCAACGTGCGCTGGAGGCGGCCCAGCGCAGTGTCGTACTCCTCGGAGAGCACGCGATCCACCGGCACGTGGCGCACTCGAAGATCATCATGGCGACCGCGCACGTCAACCTCGGCGAGCCGGGGGAGGGGTGCCGGCTGGCCAGCGAGGTGATCCTCAGCGCTCCGCAGGACGTCTACATCGTCTCGCGGCAGTCCACGGATCTGCTGCGCGCGCTGCACAGCTACCGGGGCACCCCGGAGGTCCGGCAGCTGCGCGACGTCATCGCGCACTACGAGAACCGGTTCGAGCGGGCCGGGCGCCGCGCTCCGGACGGCGCCGCCGGGTGACCCCGCACGGGCCGGCGCGGCCGGTGAGGCCGCTCGGGTCGGTGCCGCCGCCGGGTGACCCCTCGCGCCCGCGTCAGCCGGCGGCCGACGGCACCCAGTGCAGGAGACCGGCGGCGTGCAGGTCCTCGAGCAGGATCCGCAGATCCTCCCGGTCGAGCGTGCCGTCATGTCGTCCGGAGAGTTCGCCGATGGAGAGCGCGTCGCCGGAGAGCAGGTCCTGGAGCAGCCCGGTGACCGCGTCGTCGAAGACCCACCGCCGGCCGTCGGCGTGCAGGCGTACGGCTCCCGGAGCCGACTCGATCGAGGCCCGGGGGGCGGCGAAGCGGACCAGGACGTCGTCGCCGGCCGGAAGGATCGCCGGCGTGGCGGCGGCCGGGAACCCGAACCGTTGCCGGGCCCGGGCCTGGAGATCCCGGTACTGGAGGAACGACCGCAGCAGGTCCGGGTTCCAGATCTTCGTGATCGTGCCCAGCAGCCCGTCCATGTAGGCGGCCTGTTCCTCGGGGCTGCCCAGGATGGGGATGTCCCGGCGGAACGACGTGTCGCCGAGGAGCTGTTCGGTCATCCACTCCAGCAGGTCGGTGCCGCAGGCGGGCGCGACGCCGAGGGTCACGTGCATCGCCGGGGGCTCGGTCGTCTCGACGCTGTGCCACCAGCCGCGCGGGAAGTAGAGGAGGTCGCCGGGCCGCATCACCTCGTCGATGATCACCTTTTCCGGCGGTCTGGCCCGGACGACGACGTCGCGCAGCAGCGGCGCCTCCCGGGTCGGCTCGTAGATCCGCCAGCGCTTCGCGCCGTGCAGCTGCAACACGAACGTGTCGACCTGGTCGATGTGGGCGGCGAAGGCCGGCTCGGTGGTGCCGCTGAAGTAGGCGCAGGCGCCCACCTGGGAGCGCAGCAGCCGTTCGAGGTCCGCCGCGACCCGTTGCAACGGATCGGAGAGTTCGTCGACCGCGTCGACGATCAGGGTGGCACCCTGCCGGACCAGGTCGGTCAGCGGGGCGACCAGCACCCGGGGGGCCGTCCGTCCCTCACCGACCGACACGCGCTCGGTGTAGCGCTCCGGTGGGACCGCCGCACTCTCCCGGACCAGGCGGAGCCGGGGGAACTCCAGCCGGTGCTGGCCGAGCGCCCGGTTCAGGTCTTCCCAGGAGAACAGGCCGGCGAAGCGGTCCCGGGCGCCGGGCAGAAACAGCGGTCGCTGGTGAAAGATCCCGCTGAGGAAGTCGGCCTCGGTCGTCGGTGCGATCAGCTCGGGAAGTCCAAGCGACATCGCCTAACGCTCCTTGTCGCGGTATCCGGGCAGCAGTTCCGGGCTCGACGTCGTGTCCTTCTCGTCCTGCTCGCGGACCACGGGCGGTCGCTCCACCGTCCGTACCAGCTTCGACCGCAGGCTCACCGTGTATTCCTCGTCCTCGGCGAACGGCGGCCACAGTGGTTGGTCGTTCGGCATGGTCGGCCTCATCTCTTCGCTGGCGCCCGACTTCCGAAGATCATTCGATACATAAACATCGATATAATACCGCCCGGTCCCGTCGAGTTGCCAGTAGCGGTGCCCGGCGCCGCCCCGGGGGGACGACGTTCGCGTTGACAGGCATCGATGCGCTGGCTACCGTGCGCAGGTCCTCGGTGTTCGCGCGGACGATCGTGACGCCAGCGGCGAGCATCCCGCCACCGGAGTGCTCTGGAAGGGCCGGGTCGCCATGGGAAAGTCGTCGACAACCGCCGCCGTGCTGCTGGCCGGCGTCGTACCGGTGCTCGTGGCCACCGCGCCGCCGGTGCTCGCCGCCGGACCGGCCGGTCATCCCGACACGCCGCGGGTCTGCGCGCACCCGCCGCGGCCCGCCAACCCGGACGCCACCGCCGACGCCGTCGCCGTGCACACCTACCTGTGGCGGCTGACCTGCGGATCGCCCCGGTTCGCCGACGGTGTCGTCTCCGGGCAGAACGTCGGGCACGGCTCCCAGGCCACCGACCCGGACGGCTGGTTCGGCTATCCCCGACTCGTCGCCGAACTCGCCCGCGACACCGGGCGGTACGTCGGCGTCGTCGGCGTCGACTACGAGCACGACCAGGTCTTCACCCCGGCCCAGTTGTCGGTGGCCAACGACGTCCTCGTCGGGCACGAGCGGCGCGGCGGCCTGGTCGCGGTCACCTGGTCCCCGCTCAGCCCCTGGCTCAACGACGAACGCGACATCGAGGCGGACCCGGGCACCTGGACCGACACCCGGACCGACGCCGGCCAGCTCGACGGGGTCGAGCTGGCCGACCTGTTCGACCCGGCCACGCCGGCCGGCGAGGCGTGGCGGCGCAAGCTGGCCCGGGTCGCGGACGCTCTGGCGGAGCTGCGCGACGCGGGCGTCACCGTGCTGTGGCGGCCGATGCAGGAGATGAACGGCTGGTGGTTCTGGTGGGGGACGACCCTGCAACCGGACGAGCCATCGGTGTACGTCCGGCTCTGGCGCGACATGTACCGGTACCTCACGCAGGAACGGCGCCTGGACAACCTGCTCTGGGTCTATTCGCCGGCCTCCCGTCCGGTGGACCCGGCGGAGCGGGAGACCACCCGGGTCAAGCCGGCCGCCTGGGCGTACCCGGGCGCGGACGTGGTCGACGTCGTCGCCGGCACCTCGTACCAGGACGACCTGCTGATCCCCGACTATCCGGAGTACCTGCGGCTGCCCGAGGTGGTCGGTGAGGCGGAGTACTCGGCCGGGCTGCGCGGCGAGCACGACCGGGACGGCGACCTGGACACCACCCGGTACGCCGATCGGCTGCGGGAGGACTACCCGGCCGTGGCGTACTGGGTCTCCTGGCACGACTTCCCCTGGTCGGACACCGAGAACGCCTGGCTGTCGCTGGCCAGCAACCGGCGCGCCGGCGAACTGCTCGCCGACCCGTACGTGATCACCGCCGACGAACTGCCCCGCTGAGCCGGGGCGCGGCTACCAGCTACCGGCGCGGCGGTCCCGCCAGGCGCGGCCGTCGGGGTCGTAGACCAGCCGGTACGTCGGGACCGCCCAGAGCCGCTGGTGCCACGGCAGCCGCCGGGTCTCGTGCGGCAGCAACCGCCCCGGTGGGCGGGGCCCGGCCCGGCCGCCCGCGTGCCAGTCCCGCAGCGCGTCGGCGGCCGCGCTGATCGCGCGTACCGCCGAGTCCGGGTCCAGCAGGTCATCGTCGTCGCTGCGGTCCAGGTGTTCCCGCCAGAGCGCGAGCCGCAGGTCCCGGGCGAACCGCCGGGCGCCGTCGCCGAGCCCGGCCGGGTCGTGCGGAACCCGCTCGTCGCGGCTGTCGTCGAGTACCGCGCAGGAGAGCTCGCTGTCGTGGGTCCACGAGCGGCGGTTGAAGTTGTCGCTGCCGACGCTGCACCAGACGTCGTCGATGACGCAGACCTTGGCGTGCACGTAGACCGGGGTGCCGGCGTGGTTCTCCACGTCGAAGACGTGCACCCGGTCGGGGGCCGCGGCGCGGCACAGTTCGACGGCCTGTTCCCGGCCGACCTGGTTCGGCGGCAGGGCCAGCCGGCCGTCCACGTCGGGGTGCCGGGGCACGACCGCGACCAGGTGCAGCCCGGGGTTGGCGCGCAGCGCGTCGGCGAAGAGCCGGGCCACGTCCTTGGACCAGAGATACTGGTCCTCGACGTAGATGAGTCGTCGGGCCCGCCGGATCGCCTTCGTGTAGCCCCGCGCGACGCTGCGCTCACCGCGTCTGGCGAAGGTGTACGCCGGGCGCATCGCCGGATAGGTCCGCAGCACCTGGATCCGGTGCGGCCCGCACGGCGGTGGGTCGGGTGGTCGCGGCGGGAGGTGGTCCGGGTGCAGGTCGGCGCCCCGGAGCCGGTCCCGCACCGTGCTGATCGGACCGTGCTGGTCCAGCGGCGCCGGGTCGGTCCAGCGCTCCCGGAAGGTCAGGTCGAGGGCGCCGACCACCGGGCCGCGCAGCGCGAGCTGCACGTCATGCCAGGGCGGGTTGTCGCCGTACGCCCCCGCCATCGTCACCGCCTGCGGGTCGCCGTGGTGGTCGGCGTCGTCGCGCCGGCTGTGGCACAGGTCGATGCCGCCCGCGAATGCGATGTCCCGCTCCGGTCGACCCGGATGCCGGAGTACGACGAGCTTCTGGTGGTGTGAGCCGCCCCGCCGGACCCGCTGGTCCAGCAGCACCTCGCCACCGGCTGCCTCGACCGCGTCGCCGAGGTGCCGGTTCTCCTCCTCGCTGTAGGCCAGCTTGTCCAGGTGGGAGCGCCAGATCAGCCCCTTGACCACCACCCCGCGCCGGGCCGCGTCGGCGAGCAGTTCGACGATGGTGGGTCCGCCGTCGCGGAGCCGTTCGTCCGGGTCCCCGCGCCAGTCGGTGAAGAACAGGTGGTCGCCCTCGCGCAGCGCCCGCACCTCGGTGACCAGCCGGTCGAAGTACGTCGCCCCGTGGATCAGCGGCTCGACGAGGTTGCCGTCCGACCAGACGGGCAACGTGGAGTCGGGGTTGCCGCGTTCCGTCGCGCTGAGAAACCAGTCCTGCTCCGGCACCCGTTCCCCTTCCGGTCTGTGATCTTCCCACCGTAGGCCGACCGGGGGCGGCGCGCACCCGGGTCGCGCCTGTTCCGGCTGCCCCGGCGCCGCACGCGGTCACCCGATCCGGGTGATGCCCCACCGGTACCGCGACGGTGGGTGGGCGCAACCGACCACCGGTGGCGAAGCCATCTCGCGAGGTGACGGCCGGGGACCGGCGGCGTTGTTCGCACCGCGCCGACATCGCGCGTGGCCAGGCCGAGTGGCCGGCGGGAGTCCTTGCGAGGATGCGGCATGGCCGCCGGCGAGCTGCAGGCGACTAGCTGGACGCCGAAGGGAGACCACGATGACCAACATCCAGCAGCCGGAGATGCGCCGCAGTGGCGAGTCGGCGACGACCAAGCAGCGGATCCAGGACGCCAACCCGACCGAGCCGCCGGGCGGCAGCCACGACAAGAGCGGCAAGCGTCCGGTGCCGAAGGGCCAGACCTCGCCGTACGGGCCGGGCGGCAAGGTGGCCGACGACGATTCGTGACCGGGGGAGCGATCCCGGACCGACGGGTGTTCAGCTCGGCGGCGGCGGCCGGTGAGAGCCGGTCGCCGCCGCCGAGCCGTCACCTCGGTCGGGACGGGTACTTCAGGCGGTCTCTCCGGCGGCGCCTGCCCGGTCCGCCTCGGCGTCGGCCTGGCCGACCGGGACGCCGTCCGTGTCGCGGTTCGCCCCGGCCAGGTCCTCGTCCGCGCCGGCCCGTACGGCGTCGGCACGCGCGTCGTCCGCGCCCACGATCTCCCCGCCGTTGTCGGTCTCGGTCTCCTCGCTTCCGGGCAGTGCGCCGGTGGCGGCCAGCCCGATCGGTACGTACCTGGGGTCGGTCATCTCGTCCTCTCCTCCACCTCGCTGTTGCGTTGCCCGCTACCCCCACGGCCGGCGACCCACACGCGATCGGGCCGACCTCCTCATTCCCGCCCGCACGTGCGGCGGTACGGCAGTCCGGGAACGAACTGCCGCCACTCGTCCACGGTCAGGGGTCGCGTGAGCAGGGACACCCTGGCGTGCCGGCCGGTCACCTTCTACCGTCGACCCGGTCGGAAAACTGGAAACAATCCTTACCGGAGGACCGGTGCGCGCGGTAAGGCCGTGGCTGAGTGACACGGCCGGCGGGTTGCCGGCCACCTTCTGGTACCTCTGGACCGGGCTGCTGATCAACCGGATCGGCGCCTTCGCCATGGTCTTCCTGCCGCTGTACCTCACCGAGGCGCGCGGGGCCGGCGACGCCCTCGCCGGCCTGGTGGTCGGGGCGTACGGGATCGGCGGCGTGGCGGGCGTCCTGCTCGGCGGGGTGCTCGCCGACGGCTGGGGGCGGCGCCGGACGCTGCTCTGGTCGCACCTGGTCGCCGCGGCGCTGATGGCCGGCATGGCGGTGACGACCAGTCTGCCGCTGATCGCCCTGCTCGCCGGGCTGGTCGGGATGGCCCACTCGATGCCCGGTCCGGCGTTCGTCGCCGCGATCGTCGACGTGGTACCGGCGGCCCGCCGCTCCCGCGCGTTCAACCTCCAGTTCTGGGCCTTCAACCTCGGCATGGCCGGGGCCTCGGCCCTGGGCGGGCTGCTCGCCGAGGCGAGCTATCTCGCGCTCTTCCTGGTCGACGCGGCGGCCACCCTGGTCGCCGCCGCCATCATCGGCGCCAAGGTGCCGGAGACGCTGGTGCGGGCGGCTCCCCGGGCGGCCGCCGCCGCCCGGACCGGACTGCGCACCCCGCTGACCGACCGCACCTTCCTCGCCTTCGTCGGACTGACCTTCGTGCTCGCCGTGCTCACCACGCAGACCTCCACGGTGATGCCGCTGGCGATGCGCGCCGACGGCCTGACCTCGTCGGCGTACGGTCTGGTCGTCGCCCTGGGCGGTGCGTTGATCGTGGCCGGCCAACTCTTCGTGCCCCGGCTGGCCGACGGGCACCGCAAGCACCGGGTGCTGGCCGCCGCGACCGGGCTGATGGCGATCGGGTACGCCAGCCTCGCGCTGGCCGACCGGCTCCCCGGCTATCTGCTGGCGGCCCTGGTCTGGACGGTCGGCTCGATGCTCGCCGCGCCACCGAACGCGGAGATCAACGCCGAATTGGCGCCACCCGCCCTGCGCGGCCGTTACCAGGCGGTCTTCTACCTGACGTTTCCCGCCGCCGCGTTCGTCGCTCCGGCGCTGGGCGGGGTGAGCCTGCAGTATCTCGGCGACGGGCACTGGCTGGCCGTCGGCGCGGTCGGCCTCGCCGCGGTGGCCGGCCACCTGCTCGCGGGTCCGCCCCGGGAACGCCGGGTGGCGCGGCTGCGGGCCGTGGACCCGCCGGCCCCGGCCCGGCGCTCACCCGTCGGTGAGGCGTCTGCTGGCACGTACGGTGCGCCCCGGTCGCCAGCCGGGCGAGGGGCGGGTTCGCCGGGGTGGGGTCAGCGGCGGCGCAGCAGGTAGGTGTCCATGATCCAGCCCTTGCGCTCCCGGGCGGCCCGGCGGGTCTCCTCGATCCGGGCCGCGACCTCGGCCAGCCGCCCGGCGACCAGGATCTCGTCCGGGGTGCCGAGGTACGCCCCCCAGTAGATATCCAGCTCCTCGTCGTCGGCGTACCGGGTGAACGTGCAGTGGGCGTCGAGCATCACCACCACGTCGTCGATCCCGGCGGGGAAGCCCTCGGCCAACCGGCGGCCGGTGGTGACCAGGAACGGCCGGCCGACCCGGTTCAGCCCGATCCGGTGCCGGGCCGCCAGCGCCGAGACGCTGCTGACCCCGGGCACCACGGCGTACTCGAAGGTGACATCGCCCCGGTCGAGCACCTCCTCGACGATGCCGAGCGTGCTGTCGTAGAGGGCCGGGTCGCCCCAGACGAGGAACGCGGCGCAGCCGCCGTCGGCCAGCTCGTCGCGGATCAGCCGCTCGTAGACGTCGGCGCGGCGCCGCCGCCAGTCGTCCACCGTCGCCACGTAGTCGGCCGGGTCGCGGTCCCGCTCCGGGTCCCGGGCCTCGACCACCCGGTGGCCGGGCCGGGCGTGCCGGCGCAGGATCTCCTGGCGCAACGCGACCGGGTCGTGCTTTTCGGCGCCCTTGTCGAGCACGAAGAAGACGTCGACCTCGCCGAGCGCCCGGGCGGCCTGCCCGGTCAGGTGGTCGGGGTCGCCCGCGCCGATGCCGATGATCAGGATCTTCCGCACCGGTCGAGTCTGCCGCACTGGACCCGCTTTCGTTCGTGACTGCGGGGCTCGCAAACCCGGCTCACTCCTCGCACTCACTGGACCCCGCGCTTGGCGGTGCGGTCCCGGCCCGTCGAGTAGAGGTAGCTGTCCGGGAAGCCCTCGGCGGCCAGCACCTGACCGACGATGACCACCGCGGTACGGCGTACCCCGGCGGTCTGGACCTGGCCGGCGATGTCGGCGAGGGTGCCGCGCAGGATGACCTCGTCGGGCCGGCTGGCGTACGCGACCACCGCCACCGGGCAGTCCGCGCCGTAGTGCGGGACGAGCTGGTCGACCAGGGCGTGGAGCCGCCCGATCGCCAGGTGCAGCACCAGGGTCGCCCGGCTGCGCCCGAGGGTGGCCAGGTCCTCGCCCGGCGGCATCGGCGTCGACCGGGCCTGGGCCCGGGTCAGGATGACGGTCTGCCCGACCGTCGGCACGGTCAACTCCCGGCCGAGGCTCGCGGCGGCGGCGGCGAAGGCCGGCACCCCGGGCACGATCTCGTACGGCACGCCGGCCGCGTCGAGCCGGCGGGTCTGCTCGGCGACCGCGCTGAACACGGCCGGGTCACCGGAGCAGAGCCGCGCCACGTCCCGACCGGCGGCGTGCGCGTCGACCATCGCGGCGACGATCTCGTCCAGGGTCAGCTCGGCGGTGTCCACCAACGTGGCCCCGGATGGACACTGCGCGAGCAGGTCCGCGGGGACCAGGCTGCCGGCGTAGAGGCAGACCTGGGCGCGGGCCAGGATCCGCTGCCCACGTACCGTGATCAGGTCGGCCGCACCCGGGCCGGCGCCGATGAAATAGACGGTCATGCCGTCACCTCCGGTTCGGTTTTCGTGGCCGCCCACTGCACCAGCGGTCGGGCCGGCTGCCAGCTGGTGAACCCGCCGAGCCGGCCGGCCCGCTCCACGCCGAGCCGGGTCAGCTCGCCACCGAGCCGGCCGGCCCGGGCGACGAGTTCCCGCTCGCCCTCCAGGGTGACCGCGTGCGCGACCAGCCGGCCGCCGTCGGCCAGCGCCGTCCAGGCGGCGTCGAGCAGTCCGTCGGCGGTGAGGCCGCCACCGACGAAGACGGCGTCGGGGGTGGGCAGGTCGGCCAGCGCGGCCGGTGCGGCGCCGACGACGACCCGCAGCCCGGGTACGCCGAGCGTGGCCGCGTTCGTGGCGATCCGCTCGGCCCGGTCCGGGCGGGACTCGACGGCGATGGCCCGGGCGGTCGGCTCGGCGCGGAGCCACTCGATGGCGATGCTGCCGGAGCCGGCACCCACGTCCCAGAGCAGCTCGCCGTGCAGCGGGGCGAGCCGGGCCAGCGCCAGCGCCCGCGCCTCGCGCTTGGTCAGCGCCCCGTCGCTGGCGTACGCGTCGTCGGGCAGCCCCGGCACCGTGGAGAGCGCCCGGGCGCCGCCGGCGGCGTGCACCCGGACCCCGACGACGTTGAGCGGGTCGCCCGGCGGCTGCGCCCAGTCCTCGGCGCGGCCGTCGACCCGCCGCTCCCGCTGCGCGCCGAGGGATTCCAGCACGGTGAGCCGGCTCGGCCCGTAGCCGGCCCCGGCGAGCGTCGCGGCCAGCGCGGCCGGGGTGGCCGCGTCCGCGCTGAGCACCAGCAGCAGCCGGCCCGGTTGCAGCACCCGACGCACCTGGTCCAGGTCCCGACCCACCGCGCTGACCACACTGACCTGCTCGACCGGCCAGCCCAGCCGGGCGCAGGCGAGCGAGATCGACGACGGGTGGGGCAGGACCCGGATCCGCTCCGGGCCGACCAGCCCGGCGATCCGGGCGCCCACGCCGTACCACATCGGATCGCCGCTGGCCAGCACGCAGAGCCGCTGGCCGGCGTACGCGTCGAGCAGGCCGGGCAGCGCCGGCATCATCGGCACCGGCCAGGCGACCCGCTCGGCGGTCACCTCGGGACGCGGCAGCAGGGCGAGCTGCCGGTGCCCGCCGAGCACCACCCGCGCCGAGCCGAGCGCGTCCCGCGCCTCGGGCGCCAGCCCGGGCCAGCCGTCCGCGCCGATGCCGACCACGGTCAGCTCTGCCGTCGCACTCCGCACGTCCACGCGACCGTACGCTAGCCGAGCGCCGACCTGACCGACCCGGCCGGTCCGAGCTGCCCGTCCGGGCCGGGATGTGCCATCATCTGCTCCGATGGTGCGGTGAGGAACACCGGTGAGCCGGCCGACATGGCCGACGAGTCCGGGGCGGTCCCGCCACTGTGACCGGGCAGCGCAGGCCCGGAAGCCAGATACTCGCGTCACCGTCGCGCGCCGTGCAGACCCGGTCTGCCGGCGTGGTCAGAACCGGTCACGGGCGTGGACACCCGTGTGAGGCAGGAGGTCCTCTCCGATGAGGCCGTACCCGTTCAGCGCCGTCGTCGGGATGGACGACATGGCGCTCGCGCTGACCCTCTCCGCGGTCTCCCCGGCGATCGGCGGTGTGCTGGTCCGGGGCGAGAAGGGCACCGCCAAGTCGACGATCGTCCGGGCGCTGACCGGGCTGCTCCCGCCGGTGACGGTCGTCGCCGGCTGCCGGTTCTCCTGCGATCCGGCCGCCCCCGACCCGGGCTGCCCGGACGGCCCGCACGAACCCGGGGCACCCGCGCGGACCCGTCCCGCCCGCCTGGTCGAGCTGCCCGTGGGGGCCACCGAGGACCGGGTGCTCGGCGCGCTGCACCTGGAACGCGCGCTCAACGAGGGCGTCACGAGCTACGAGCCGGGCCTGCTGGCCGGCGCGCACCGCGGGCTGCTCTACGTGGACGAGGTCAACCTGCTGCACGACCACCTGGTCGACGTGCTGCTGGACGCCGCCGCGATGGGACGCTCGACGGTGGAGCGGGAGGGGGTCTCGATCGCGCACGCGGCCCGGTTCGTCCTGGTCGGCACGATGAACCCCGAGGAGGGGGAGCTCCGCCCCCAACTGCTGGACCGGTTCGGCCTCACCGTGCAGGTGGCGGCCAGCCGGGACCCGGCGGTCCGGGCCGAGGTGGTGCGCCGCCGGATGGCGTACGAGGCCGGTCCCGAGGCGTTCGCCGACCGGTACGCCGACGCCGACGCGGCACTCGCCGGCCGGATCGGCACCGCCCGGGCCCTGCTGCCCACGGTCACCCTCGGTGACGACGCCCTGCGCCGGATCGCCGAGGTCTGCGCCGCGTTCGAGGTCGACGGGATGCGCGCCGACCTGGTCACCGCGCGTACCGCGATGGCGCACGCGGCCTGGTGCGGGCGGCGCACGGTGACCGTCGCGGACATCCGGGCGGCGGCCCGGCTCGCCCTGCCGCACCGCCGCCGCCGCAATCCGTTCGACCCACCGGCGATGGACGAGGAACAGCTCGACCAGGCGTTGGCCGAGGCGGGTGTGGCGGAGTCGGACGCCGAGGCGGAGCGGCCCGACCCCGGCCCGGACCGGCCCGACGGCGATGGTGACGGACCGGAGCACCCGGACGGCGGACCGGACGAGCCGGGTCCCGGGGGACCGGACGATCCGCCCGATCCGGGCGGTCCCGGCCCGGGCGGTCCTGGTGGCGGCAGCGACCCCTCGGCCCGCCCCGCGTCCGGCCCCACCCCGTCCGGCCCGTCCACACCGGACGGCGCCGACCTCTCCGGTCGGTCCGGCGAGCCGGCGACGGTGAGCACGGCCGGCGTCGACACGCCGTACCGGGCCCGGCTGCTCACCGTGCCGGGCACCGGTCTCGGGGTGGCCGGCCGACGGTCGCGGGCCCTCACCACGGTCGGCCAGACCGTACGGACCGCCCGCCCCGCCGGCCCGGCACCGGGGCGCCCACACCTGCTCGCCACGCTGCGCGCGGCAGCGCCGCACCAGCGCTCCCGCGGGCGTCTCGGCCCCGGCCTGCTGCTGCGCGCCGAGGACCTGCGGATGCCGGTACGCGAGGGGCGGGAGGGGAACCTCATCCTGTTCTGTGTGGACGCCTCCGGGTCGATGGCGGCCCGGCAGCGGATGCGTGCGGTCAAGACCGCCGTGCTCTCCCTGCTGCTCGACGCGTACCAGCGCCGGGACAAGGTGGGACTGGTGACCTTCCGGGGTGACGCGGCCGCGTTGGCGCTGCCGCCGACCTCCAGCGTCGAGGCGGCCGCCGCCCGGCTGGAGACGCTGCCGACCGGTGGCCGTACGCCGTTGGCGGAGGGCCTGCTCCGGGCCGGCGAGGCACTGCGGGTCGAGGCGATCCGCGACCCGCGCCGCCGGCCGCTGCTGGTGGTGGTCACCGACGGGCGGGCCACCGCCGGTCCGGACCCGGTCGGCCGGGCCAACCGGGCGGCGAGGCTGCTGGCCGGCGCCGGGATCCGGGGAATCGTGGTCGACTGCGAGGCGGGCCGGGTGCGGATGGGGCTGGCCGCCGACCTCGCCGCCGCGATGGGCGCCGAACACCTGCCACTGGGTGCGGTCGCGGCCGACACGCTGACCGCCGCCGTCCGTTCGCGTACCGGCCCGGCCGGCGCTGTGCCGGCCGGCGCTGTGCCGGCCACCGCTGTGCCGGCCACCGCTGTGCCGGTGGCCGGCCCGCCGGGCGCGCCGGGGCGCGCGCCAGCCGTTTCGAGTTCTACGGGAAGGGCCGCCTGATGCCGCAGGGACAGCCGGAGAGCGTGCCGGCGGACGGACTGACCACCCGGCAGCGCCGCAACCGGCCGCTGGTGATCGTCCACACCGGAGCGATGAAGGGCAAGTCGACCGCCGCCTTCGGGCTGGCCATGCGAGGCTGGCACCAGGGCTGGTCGATCGCGGTGTTCCAGTTCGTCAAGTCGGCCCGCTGGCGGGTCGGCGAGGAGGCGGCGATGCTCGCCCTGGGCCGGGTGCACGAGCAGACCGGCGAGGGCGGCCCGGTCCAGTGGCACAAGATGGGCGCCGGCTGGAGCTGGAGCCGCCGGTCCGGTACGGAGGCGGACCACGCGGCGGACGCCCGGGACGGCTGGCTGGAGATCAAGCGCCGGCTTGCGGCGGGCGAGCACGACCTGTACGTCCTCGACGAGTTCACCTATCCGATGAAGTGGGGCTGGGTCGACGTCGACGACGTGGTGACGACGCTGCGGGACCGGCCGGGCCACCAGCACGTGGTGATCACCGGCCGGGACGCCGACCTGCGGCTGGTCGACGCGGCCGACCTGGTGACCGAGATGACGAAGATCAAGCACCCGATGGACGCGGGGCAGAAGGGCCAGCGGGGGATCGAGTGGTGACCCGGCTGCCCCGGGTCGTGGTCGCCGCGCCCGGCTCGGGACAGGGAAAGACCACCGTCGCGACCGGGCTGATGGCCGCGCCAGGTCCCGGGGTCTCGCGGTGAGCGGTCACAAGGTCGGCCCCGACTACATCGACCCCGGCTACCACGCGCTGGCCACCGGGCGGCCCGGGCGCAACCTCGATCCACACCTGCAGGGGGAGTCGCGGATCGTGCCACTGCTGCTGCACGGCGCGGCGACCCCCGTTCCGGCCGACGTCGCGGTCATCGAGGGCGGATGGCCTGCAGGTCGACGGGCGGCTGGCCGGCTTCGCTCATCAGCACGTCGCCCGGCTGCTGCGCGCGCCGGTGCTGCTGGTGGTGGACGTCTCCGGTACCTCGCGCAGCATCGCGGCGCTGGTGCACGGCTTCGCCACCTTCGACCCGGCGCTGACCATCGCCGGGGTGGTGCTCAACAAAGTCGGCTCGGCCACCCACGAGGCGGAGATCCGGGAGGCGGTCGCGCTCACCGGCGTACCGGTGCTCGGGGCGCTGCGCCGCGATGCCGACCTGGACACCCCGAGCCGGCACCTCGGCCTGGTGCCCGCCGCCGAACGTGGCGTAGTTACGGCGGATGAACGGGTCCGCGCGGCTGGCGCGATGGGCTGGAAGCCGCCGACCTGGACGCCGTACTGGCGGTGGCCCGTCGGGCGCCGGAACTGACCGGCGAGCCCTGGGACCCGGCCGGCGAACTGCCCCGGGGCGCGCCGGCGACGGTCGCGGTCGCGGCGGGGCCGGCCTTCACCTTCCGGTACGCCGAGACCGACGAACTGCTCGGCGCGGCCGGGCTGACCGTGGTACCGGTCGACCCGGCCCGCGACGAGACGCTGCCGCCGGACTGCGCCGGGCTCTATCTCGGCGGTGGCTTCCCGGAGGTGCACGCGGCCGACCTCTCCGGCAACGAGCCGCTGCGGGCGGCCGTCGCCGACGCGGCCCGCCGGGGAGTGCCGGTGGCCGCCGAGTGCGCCGGACTGCTCTATCTCTGCCGCGACCTCGACGGCCTGCCGATGGTCGGCGCGGTCGACGCGTCCGCCCGGATGACCGACCGGCTGGTCCTCGGCTACCGTGAGGCGGCCTCGGTCACCGCCAGCGTGCTGACCGGCACCGACACCGTGGTCACCGGCCACGAGTTCCACCGCACCCGGGTGGCACCCGCGCCGGGCAGCCGGCCCGCGTGGCGGTTCCGCCCCCGGCCGTCGGTGCCGCACGGGGTCGCCGGAACCGTCGAGGAGGGGTTCGTCGGCGGCCGGGGCGGCTCCCTGCACGCCTCCTACCTGCACGTGCACTGGGCAGGACACCCGGGCCTGGCCGCCCGGTTCGCCGCCGCGGTGCGCAGTGCGGCGGGCAGCGTGCCGCCGGCGGTGCTCCGATGACCGCGGGCCGTGCTCCGCACCACGGCGCCGACCGCACCGGTGCGGTGGTGCTGGTCGGGGCGGGACCGGGCGATCCG
>NZ_JBNJMX010000044.1:0-18984 GCF_050936375.1 Plantactinospora sp. CA-290183
GCGAGCTGGCCGACGCGGCCGGTGAAGCCGGGTACGTCGGTGGGCAGTTGCGCCGGGCGGCACCGGGCGGTCCCGGATCGTCGGTCCGCGGCGGGAGCCGGATCGCGATCGTCGCGGAGGATCGCGGTTTCGAGCTGGCGTAGCTCGGCCGGCGGGTCGAGGCCGAACTCGTCGGCGAACCGCTCCTTCGCCTGCCGGTAGACGCCCAACGCCTCGACGGTCCGTCCGACGCCGTGCAGGGCCAGCATGAGGTGGCCGACCAGCCGTTGCCGGTCCGGATGTTCGGCGGCCAGCCGGCGCGCCTCGTCGAGCACCCTCAGGTGGTCGCCCTGGCGCAGCAGGGCGGCGAGCCGGTCCTCGACGGCGCCCAGCCGCGCCTCCGCCAGGTGGCCGCCCAGCAGGGTCCGGGTCGCCTCGCTGGCGGTGCCGGCGAGGAACGGCCCCTGCCACAGGGCCAACGCCTCGTCCAGCAGCTCCAGGCGGATCCGGTCGTCGTCGGTGTGCTGCGCGCGGGAGAGCAGCCCGGTGAACCGGTGTACGTCGATCCGGTCGGCGGGGCAGTCGAGTACGTAGCCCGGCCCGTCACCCCGGATCGTGACCGGCCCGGCAGCGCCGGCCGGGGCGCCGGTCCCGTCCGGGGCGTTGGCCGACGCGGCGGCCAGCGTGGCGCGCAGCCGGCTGACCTGACTGTGGATGATCCGGCGGGCCGTCCGAGGTGGATCCGCCGGCCAGGTCAGGTCGACCAGTCGCTCCGTGGTGACCAGCCGGTTGGCCTCCAGGGCGAGTACGGCCAGCACGAACCGTTGCATCCGTACCCCGAGGTTGACGGCCCGGCCGCCGAGTTCGGCCCGTACCGGACCCAACAGGCGCAACTGCATCCGATCCCCCGATGGGCGCGTCCGGACCCGACCCCGTTGGCGGTTCCGCACTGTGGCCCGCATTCAAACCGCCCGACGGTGATGATCGCAACAGAACCGCAGCAACATTGCGACCCGGAACCGCGACGTTCTTGCCATCTGCTAAGGCCGCGAGGCCACCGATGAAGGAGCGCCGATGGGACCGAGGGCAACCATCCGAGCGGCACCGACGACAGTCGCGGTGGCCGGCGTCCTGCTGTTCACCGCCGGTACCGCCCAGGCCGCGCCCGCGGCGCCGGCAGCCGCATCCGCCGGGAACCTGGCGCCGGGCACAGGGCGTGGGACGGCCTGCGGCCCGGACGCCCCGGTCGGGATAGAGCGGATGTGAAGCCGCCATGCGGTTGGCCGGGACTGTCCGGCCGGGGAAGCGGATCATGTGGAGGCGGTCGCGTCACGACGAAGCTGGTCACCTCCGGGAGTACGTCCAGAACAGCGGCCATGAGGAGCGGGGCGCGTCCCTCACGTCCGGGCGGCACTGTGCGGCGGTCGGAAGACGTACCCGTGACCCGGGTCGGCTTGTCCATTCCGACGGCGCTGACCTTCGAGCTGGATGAAAGCGGGCAGGCGGAAATCATGGGGATCACACTGCGTGAAAATCCCAGAGGACAGGATGTCGACAGCCTCGGAGAACTGTTGAAGGTGTCGAGGCGCCAGGCCGGGCTGACCCAGGTGCAGCTTGCCGGCCTTTCCACCGTCAGCGTGCGTGCCATTCGAGACCTGGAACTCGGCAAGGTCCAGCAACCTCGCCGGGAGACGGTCCGGCTGCTCGCCGCCGCACTGCGGCTGAAAGGCTCCCGCCGCGCGGCCTTCGAGGTGGCCGCGGGCGGCATGTACGGCACCGGCACCCTCGAACAGGCCTGCGACGTCGAGCAGGCCCAACCCCCGGCCTCGATCGGGCACTTCGTCGGACACCAGTCCGAGCTGCACGCCGTCACCGAACTTCTCGGCGCCGAACGCGAGCGGCTTGTCACGGTCGTCGGTGCCATCGGCGTCGGCAAGACCCGGCTCGCTCTGGAAGCCGCCCAGGCACTGCACACCCGGAGCCGCGTCCCCATCCTCTGGGTTCACATGGGTGTGGGCCCCAACGCCGCGGCAGGGCTGCCCCAGCACGTGCTCGCCAACTGGGTCAGCGAGGTCATCGTCGGTGGGGGCCCGTTCCACGAACTGGCCCAGGTGATCGGCAACAAGCCCACCCAGCTCGTCCTCGACGGCGTCGAGTCGCCGGCCGCCGTGCACGCCTCACTGTTACAGGTGCTGCATTCCTGCCCCCAGCTCAGCGTCCTCGTCACCACCCGCGAGCCCACCCCGGTACTCGGCGGACGCCTCGTGCCCCTGGCTCCGCTCGCCCTGCCGGCGCCGGTGGCCGCGGGTGAGTCGACGGGAACCTCGGAGGAGCCCGCCCTCGCCCTGATGATGTCCTACCTGCGTCACCTCAGACCCGACATCCTGCCCACCGAATCCGTCGTCGCCACCATGGCCCGCATCTGCTGTGCCCTGGACGGCCTGCCCCAGGCGCTGGAGTCGGCCGCCTCCTGGCTGCCGCTCTACGCCCCTCACCAACTCCTGGAAGCGGCCGAGTCGTTCCCCCTCTCGCTCACCGAGCACATGTCGGCCCCCGACTCGGAGGCCGCCGGGTCGTTCCGGCGCTCGCTGGAACAGTCCATCGCCCGGCTTCAGCCACAGCACGCCAGTCTGCTGCGGGTCCTCGCCGCAAAGGGCACCTCCTGGAACATCGGCGACATCGCCCGGCAGGCCAACTGCACACCGGTGGAGGCGCTACGCGGGCTGCACGCGCTGCTCCTGCGTGGCCTGGTCCGGCCCGTGCACTACGAGCAGGCGGGCCAGGGCGGGCTGTCCACCTTCACCGTCCTGAACCTCGTCCGGCACCTGGCCACCCCCGTGGCCCCCGCACCGAGACTCCTGTACTCGCAGAGAGAGATTTTCCCATGCGTAATCTGATCTCACTGGCCGACCTGAGCCGATCCGACCTCGCGCACCTCGTCGCCCGCGCCGTACGCCTGGGCCGTGAGGGCGTACGCGAGAAGACCCTCACCGACCGGTCGGTGGGCATCTACTTCAGCAAGTCCTCCACCCGGACCCGGACCGCCTTCTGGGCCGCGGCGACCCGGTTGGGGGCACACACCGTCACCTACGGCCCCGACGACCTTCAACTGGTCAGCGGGGAGACCCTTGAGGACACCGGCAGGGTCCTCGCCGAGTACCTCGACGCCCTCGTGGTACGTACGAACGGGCCGGTCGACGAGATGCGCAGGATCGGCACCAACAGCCGGCTCGCGGTGGTGAACGCCCTCAGTTCCGACGAGCATCCCACCCAGGCGATCGCCGACCTCACCACGCTCGCCGAGGAGTTCGGTGCCCTTGACGGCCGCCACCTGCTCGTCGTCGGCGAGGGGAACAGCTCCGGTTCCGCACTCGCACTCGCCGCCGCGCTCACCCCGGGCCTGCGGGTCACCGTGCTGTGTCCCGCCGGGTACGAGGTGCCCAAGGACGTCCGTGACACCGTCGACCGGCTGGGCGACAACCGCGCCCAGGTCGAGCAGATCACCAACCCCGCCGATGTGCAGGGGCCCGTCGACGCCGTCTACACGAGCCGTTGGCAGACCATGGGCGTGCCCAAGGAGGACCCGGACTGGCTGGCCGCCTTCGAAGGGTTCCGCATCGACGAGGAGTTCCTCGGCCGGGTCGCCGCGCCGCACACCGTCTTCCTGCACGACCTTCCCGCCGTACGCGGGCAGGAGGTCACCGACGAGGTGCTCGACGGCGCCCGCAGCCGGGCCTGGCGGCAGGCCCACCACAAGATGACCGCCGCCATGGCCGTACTCGAATGGTGCATCACCGAAGTGCCCTGAGTCGCGCTTCGCGGCGCCCGCCCGGCCCGGGCGGGCGCCGCGGTCAGCCGCCCATCGCGCGGATTAGCGACGCCGGTCGCATGTCCGTCCAGTGCGCTTCCACGTAGTCCAGGCACTCCTGCCTGCTGCACGCCTCCCGCGCCACCGACCAGCCCGCCGGCACCTCCAGCCGGTCCGGCCACAGTGAGTGCTGGCCTTCGTCGTTGACGAGCACCACGTACGTGCCGTCGGGGTCCTCGAAGGGGTTGGTAGCCATGCGTCACCTCGGTCGTCGATCCAGTGTCCGCTCACCCTAGAAGCGTCCGGTGCCCACGACGGGCAGGGCGGCAGGCGATCGCCCGGCAGTTCTCGGCCACCCGCGCCTACCGCTGCGGCGGATCCCGGACCGACCGGCTCCAGCCCGCGGCCAGCCTTCGCCGCACGCGCTCCACCGAACCCGCCTGCCACGCCACGACCCAGCGCCTGTCGATCACGACCTCCGGCGGTGACGACCGCGGGGCAGCCCGGACGGTCCGCCCGGTCAACTGCCCCTCAGCTGCCGCTCCAGGCGCCGGTACCGGACGGTGTCCGCTCATACGATCGGCACGACGCGACCACGGCCAATCTTCGAAGACGGGACCCATGGTGAAGTCCGCGACGAGCATGGCGCGCACCCGCCCGGGGGCGTTGCGGGTCATAGTGACGGGCACCTCCTCCGACGCGCACACGTGGAACCTGGTGTTTCTGCAACTGCTGCTGGAGCATCTCGGCCACGAGGTGCTCAACCTCGGCCCGTGCACCCCTGACGCTCTCGTCGTCGACAGCTGTGTCACCCACCGTCCCGACCTCCTCGTCGTCTCCAGCGTCAACGGCCACGGGCACATCGACGCCTGCTCCCTGATCGCCGCCCTGCGCGCCGAGCCGGCCACCACCGATCTGCGCGCCGTCGTCGGCGGCAAGCTCGGCATCAGCCTCGACGGCCGGGAGGGGGCCGTGCGTGCCCTCATCGAGGCCGGCTTCGACGCCGTCTTCGACGAGGGCACGACCGGCATCTCCTTCGAGTCGTTCATGGCCTCCCTGTCCCAGGCCGCGACAGTGCCCACCGGAGCGGGTGCATGACCGTCCCCGTACCGCACGCGTCGGACGGTCGCGACGGGGCGTCGCCGGGTGGCTTCGCCCACTTCATGAACGCCGCCCGCGCCGCAGGCGCTCTGGTGGTCCAGCCCCGCATGGGTTTCTCCGACCCCGGCCGCATGCGGGACGGGCTCCTCGCCACCCGGGACGCGGCCGAGTGGGTCGCCGGAACCATCACCGTCGACAGCTACACCCGGGTCGGCGACGTACGCTCCGCCGTGCGCGCCGTGCACGAGGGCAGCGCCCTCAACGGCTACCCGATCACCGCCTACAGCCCGCACACCACCCGCTGGGTCGTCAACGCCGCGCACACCGCCGGCTTTCCCATCCAGGTCCGGCACGGCTCGCCCAGCCCGCAGGCCATCACCGCCGCCCTTGTCCGCGCCGGACTCGACGCCACCGAAGGCGGCCCCGTCTCCTACTGCCTTCCCTACGGCCGCATGCCGCTCGCCGACTCCGTACGCAACTGGCGTGAGACATGCGAATTCCTCGCCGCGCTGCGCGCCACCGGCCGTGAACCGCACCTGGAGACCTTCGGCGGCTGCATGCTCGGCCAGCTCTGCCCACCCGCCCTCCTCGTCGCCATCAGCGCCCTCGAAGCGCTCTTCTTCCACCGGCACGGGCTGCGCAGCGTCTCCCTCAGCTACGCCCAGCAGACGAACGCGGAACAGGACGAGCAGGCTGTCGCCGCGCTGCGGCGTCTCGCCGCCGAACTGCTGCCCGCCGCCGACTGGCACATCGTCGTCTACACGTACATGGGGCTCTACCCCTCGACCCCCGAAGGCGCTCGCCGTCTCCTGGAGGCATCCACCACCCTCGCCGTGCGCACCGGCGCCGACCGCCTCATCGTCAAGACGGCCGCCGAGGCCCACCGGATCCCCACCGTGGCGGAGAACGTCACGGCCCTGCGCACCGCCTCCGCCGCCGCCCGCGCCGCGCGTACCACGCTGGACGGCGCGCACGCCCCCGACCCGGGCGCCGACAGCCCGGTCTACGCGGAGGCGCGGGCACTGGTCGACGCCGTACTAACCCTCTGTGACGACCCTGGCGACGCCCTCATAGCGGCCTTCCGCCGCGGCTACCTCGATGTTCCCTACTGCCTCCACCCCGACAACGCGGGCCGCGCTCGCAGCCACCTCGACGCGGCCGGCCGTCTGGTGTGGACCGACGTCGGCGCCATGCCCATCCGCCGTGCGCCCGACGGCCCTCGCCCGTCCCGGCTCACCGCGTCCGGGCTCCACGAGGCCCTGTCCTTCGTCCAGCGCCGCTTCGACGCCGCCCTGCCCGCGGGCGTCGCGTCCCGGCCGCTCGCGCCACCACGCACCCCGGCAGTATTCGAAGGGAAAACCATGCCCACGCAGCCGAGCCGCCCCGACGCCGGGGTCCGCCCGCCCCTCTCGCCGGACGAGCACCTCACCTCGCACACGACGCGGGCCGTCCTGCGGATCCAGAACCGCGTCCTGGCGGTCGTCCGCGACTTCCTGACCGACCGCGGCTTCACCGAACTGCTGCTACCGGTCATCGGCCCGGTCACGGACCCCGGCATCCGCGGCTCCAAGCAGGTCGACGTGGACTTCTACGGCCACAGGTACAAGCTGATGACCAGCGCGATCCTCTACAAGCAGACCTCCCTGCTGGCCTTCGACAAGATCTTCTGTATCGCGCCCAACGTCCGGCTGGAGCCGCTGGAGACCGCCGTCACGCATCGCCACCTCGTCGAGTTCCACCAGATCGACGTGGAGATACGCGACGGCCGGCGCGAGGACGCCATGCTGCTGGCCGAGCAGCTCGTCTCGCACACAGCGGCGGTCGTCCGCGAGCTCCGCGCCGAGCTGGAGATCCTGGAGCGCGACCCCGACGCCTTCCGCGACGTGGTGGCCGGGGTCTTCGACCGTGTCACCCACCGCGACGCCACCACCGACCTGAACGAGCTCGGCCACCCCCAGGATCCGGCCGCCGAAATCGACTGGCAGGGCGAGGAGGTCCTCTCCGCCAAGGCCAGCCGCCCCTTCTTCGTGGTCGACTACCCCAAGGGCTCACGCGGCTTCTACGACCGCGAGGACCCCGAACGCCCGGGTGTGCTGCGCAACTTCGACCTGATCGCCCCCGAGGGCTACGGCGAGCTCGCCAGCGGCAGCGAGCGCGAACACGACTACGCTGCCATCGTCACCAGGATGCGGGAGACCGGTGAGAATCCCGCCAAGTACGGCTGGTACCTCGACCTGGCCCGCCGGGGCATCCCCGCCAGCGCCGGGTTCGGCCTCGGTCTGGAGCGCTTCACCCGCTACCTCACCGGACGCGCTGCCGTCTGGCAGGCCGCCGCGTACCCGAAGCTCCCCGGAGTGGTGTCACCGTGACCGGGCGCCCACCATCGGGCACCCCCCGGTTCAGCGCCGGGGGATTTCCCCAGGAGGCGATCCGCGACCGCGCCAGGAACGGCGCCGCCGCCGTCTTCCCGCCGCTCGCCGGATACGGCACCACGCTCTACGGCGCAGAGCGCTCGGCCACCGCGCCGGGGTACGCCGACTGTGACGACCTGCTGGAGCGCACCCGGATCGTGCCGCCGGTCTTCATGCCCGAGCGGCTGGAGAAGCTCATCGATCTCGGCCGGGAACCCTACTACGGTGATGTCGCCCTGGAGACGGAACTGGGTGGCATGCGTGCGCCGCTGCCGCTGTTCGTCTCCGCCTTCGGCTCCACCCGGGCCACCGGCGACGACCTCGGCGAGGCCGTCGCCCGCCAGGCGGCCGCGGCCGGGCTGCCGTTGGTCATCGGGGAGAACGTGGTGCCCGTCAACGGCTACCGCGCATCCACCCGCCCAGACGGTCCGCTGTCGCCGCTGCTCGGCCGGGTCCGCGCCTACCTGGAGGCGGCCCGCGCCGACGGTACCGGCGGCGTTGTCGTCCAGCAGAGCACCGAGGACGCCGACAGCGAGGTGTGGAATCTCGTCTACAGCGACGCCGCGGCCCAGCCGCTTCTGGAGACCGGACGCCTCGCCTTCGAGCTGAAGGTCGGCCAGGGTGCCAAACCCGGACTGGGCGGCATGATCGTCGTGGACGCCGCCGACGCGTCCCGCCTGACCGGGCAGTACCTCGTCGAACCACTGTCCGGCGGGGCGGGACGCTTCCTGCGCTCCAGCGCACCCGGCACGTTCACCGAGGAGATTCTGCGCCAGCAGATCCGGCTGATGCGCAACAACTTCCCGCGCGCCCGCGTGTGGGTGAAGCTCCATCCCGGCCGTGACATCGCCGACGTCTCCGCCACCGCCTGGTCGGCCGGCGCCGACGCCGTACTCGTCGATGGCGCCGAGGGCGGTACCGGCTGGGCGCCGTCCGTCTTCCTCGGCCACGTCGGACTGCCGCTCTTCGAGTGCCTGACCCGGGTCGGCCCGACCCCGTACTGCCTGCTGGCCACCGGCCGGATGTGGGAGGGCAGCCGGGTCGTCAAGGCCCTCGCCCTGGGTGCCCGGGCCGCCGGACTGGGCCGCGCCGCTCTCATCGCCGCCGACGAGGACCGCGATCAGGGGCTGCTGCGCCTGGTCGAGGCGCTCGCCCTCGAACTGCGGCTCCTGATCAGCGCACTCGGCAGGTACGACGCAGGCGCCGTCAGCCGCGACGACGTCCTGGTACCGGCAAGCCCCTGGGCGGCGCCCAGCGCGTGCGCACCCCCCGTTGTCGTCCGCGAGCGATGGGAGTTCACCACAGATGACTGACACAGTGGCGACACCGGGCCGCAAGGTCTATCCCTCGGTGCTGGAGGCCACGGAGCTTCCTCGGATCATCCGCATCACCGGGAACCTCTACGCGGCCGCGTTCAGCCTGATGAAGATGCTGCCCGCCCGCTACATCGTCGACCGGGCGGAGGCCGTCGGCGTCCTCACGCCCGGCACTCCCGTCATCGAGACGTCGTCCGGCACCTTCGGCCTCGGCCTGGCCATGGTCTGCCAGCTGCGCGGATACCCACTGACCATCGTCGGTGACCCGGTCATCGACGCCGACCTGCGCCGCCGGCTGGAGATGCTGGGTGCGCGCGTCGAGATCGTCGAGGACCACGGCGGACCCGGCGGCATCCAGGCCGCCCGACTCGCCCGGGTCGCCGAACTGCACCGCGAGCGGCCCGACAGCTTCGTGCCGGGTCAATACGACAACCCCGACAACCCGGCCGCGTACGCCGCCGTCGCCGACCTGGTCGGCACCACCCTCGGCGCCGTGAGCTGTCTGGTGGGAACGGTCGGCTCGGGTGGCTCCACGGGTGGCCTCGCCGCCTCCCTGCGGCTGGCCAACCCGAGCCTGCACCTTGTCGGCGTCGACACGCCCGGCTCGATCATCTTCGGTGCTACCGAGGGCACCCGGCTGCTGCGCGGCCTGGGCAGCAGCATCCGCCCCGGCAACGTCGACTACGCCGCCTACGACGAGGTGCACTGGGTCGGGGCGAGCGAGGCGTTCCACGCCACCCATGACCTGTATCGCACGCACGGCCTGTTCATGGGCCCCACCAGCGGCGCCTCCTTCCAGGTCGCAGCCTGGTGGGCGCGGCGGAACCCCGACGACACGGTGCTGATGGTGCTGCCCGACGAGGGTTACCGTTATCAGTCCACCGTCTACAACGACGCCTGGCTGCGCGCCAACGACGCCGTGCCGGCACCCAACCCGGACGGCCCCCGGCTGGTGGGGCACCCCGCCGAGGTCGCCGACCGCTGGACTCGCCTCACGTGGGCGCGGCGCACCTTCGAAGCCGTAACGGGAACCGCCCGGTGACCGAGGTGGCCCACGGCACCCTGCTACTCGTCGAGTCCAACACCACCGGCACCGGGCGGCTGTTCGCCCGGTGTGCCCGGGACCTCGGCATCGAGCCGGTCCTCGTCACCGCCGACCCCGGCCGCTACCCGTACGTGGCGCTCGACGGGGTGCGCACCGAGTGCGTCGACACGTCGGACGGGGAGGCGGTCCTCGTCGCGGCCCGACGGATCGCGGCGACCGCACCGGTGCTCGGCGTGACGTCCAGCTCCGAGTACTACATCGTCACCGCCGCCGCCACCGCCCGGATGCTCGGGCTGCCCGGCCCTGGCGAGGAGGCCGTCCGCGCCTGCCGCGACAAGTCCGTGCAGCGCCGCCGGTTGGCCGAGGCGGGCATGCCGCAGCCGCGTCACGAGGTCGTCCACGACGTGGCCGGTGCCGTCGCCGCGGCGCGTCGCATCGGCTTCCCCGTCGTCCTCAAGCCCGCCCAGGGCTCCGGCAGCCTCGGGGTGCGGGCCTGCGCCGACGAGGAGCAGACCACGCGGCACGCCTCCGTGCTGACGGCGGCGACCGTCAACGAACGCGGGGTGGCCGTGCCGCCCGATGTGCTGGTCGAACAGTTGCTGCCCGGCCAGGAGTTCTCCGTCGAGGTGTTCGGGGGCAGGGCGATCGCCGTGGTCGTCAAACACCTGGGGGAGCCGCCGGTGTTCGTGGAGACCGGGCACGACGTCCCGGCCGCCGTCCCGCCCGCCCGGGGTGCCCTGCTGCGCGAGTCGGCCGAACGGGCGGCCGCCGTCCTCGGGCTCGGCTGGGGCGCCGTCCACGTCGAGTTGCGGCTCGACGGCGACCGGCCGACCGTCATCGAGGTGAACCCACGCCTGGCCGGCGGCATGATCCCCGACCTGGTGCGCCGGACCAGCGGCGTCGACCTGGTGGCCGACCAGGTCCGGGCCGCCGTCGGGCTCGACCCGGCCGGGATCACCGGCCCGCGCGCCGGGGCGGCCGCCATCCGCTTCCTCACGGCCGACCGCGACGCCGTCCTGGGTGGCACGGACCTGACGGACGTGCTGCTCACCGCCGTCCGCGAGGTACCCGGCGTCGTCGACGCCGTCCTGTACGCGGCGGAGGGCACCCGGGTCGCCCCCGCCACGGACTTCCGGGGCCGCGTCGGGCATGTCATCGCCGAAGCCGCGACCGGCCCGGCCGCCGCCCGTGGCGCCGAGCGCGGGCGCACCCTGCTCAGCCGGTCCCTGCGGGCGGTCTCCGGATGAGACGCCCCCCGTCAGCCTCGGCAGCTCGTCCGATCCCAGCGGAGGTACCCGCGATGGAGGAAGCTAGTACCGTCAGCGCCGCCCGCGGGGTCGACACCGGCCGGCTGCGCACCGGCCTGAACGCCGAGGCCCACCGCATCGTCTACGACCAGTACCTGCCGCCGGTGGACGGGGCGGAGCACTGCGGCGGGCTCATCGAGGAACTCGGCTTCATCAGCGAAGTGGACCGCGCCCACCTGGTGATGCTCGTCGAACGCGGCATCGTCGACGCCGCCCCCGTCGCCGCCCTGCTTCGCGCCATCGACGCCCTGCGCGCCGACGGTTTCGCCCCGGTCCAGGCCCGGCCCATGCCGCGCGGCGTCTACCTCGCCTACGAGTCGCACCTGGTGGCCGAGCTCGGCGACGACGTGGGAGGCGTACTGCACACCGGACGCTCCCGCAACGACCTGAACGCCACCACCGCCCGGCTGCGCGCCCGCCGCCACGCCGGGTCCCTGCTCGAGGCGGTCCGGCACCTGGCCACCGTGCTGCTGGACCGGGCCGCCGCCTACCGGACGGTGACCATGCCGGCGTACACCCACGGGCAGCCCGCCGTTCCCATCACCTACGGCCACTACCTCACCGGAGTCGCCTCCGCCGTGGTACGCGGATTGCGCGACCTGCTCGACGCCGCCCGGGAACTCGACGTCAACCCGCTCGGCGCCGGGGCTGTCGGCGGCACCTCTGTGCCCGTCGACCCGGTTCGCACCGGTGAACTCCTCGGCTTCGCCACGGCCGCCCGCAACTCCGTGGACGCCGTCGCCTCCCGCGACTTCGGGCTGCGGCTGCTGTCTGCCGCCGGGGTGCTCGGCGTCGTGGCCGCCCGCGTCGCCCGCGACCTCACCTTCTGGACCGTCGAGGAGAATCCGCTGCTCCGGCTCGCCGACGACCTCGTCGGGTCCAGCTCGATGATGCCGCAGAAACGCAATCCTTTCCTGCTGGAGCACATCCAGGGCCGGGCCACCGCGAGCCTCGGGGCCTTCACCGCCGCCGCCTCCGCGATGGTTACCGCCCCCTACACCAACGCCATCGCCGTCACCGGAGACGCGCTACGCCACGTGTGGCCGGGAATGCGCGCCACCGTCGACGTCGTGGTGCTGCTGCGGCTGGTCGTCGCCGGGGCCGAACCAGACGCCCACCGGATGCTGCGCCGCGCCGTGGACGGCTACACCTCGGCGACCTATCTCGCCGAACGGCTCGTCGCCACGGGTGTGCCGTTCCGCACCGCCCACCACCTTGTCGGACGTGCCGTCGCGGACGCGCTGGAGGCCGGGGCGCCCCTGGCCGCGGCGGCGGCCGCACCCGAGATCGCCGCGGCCGCCCCCGACGACGGGGACGCCAACTGGCTGAGCCCCACCGCCGTCGCCGCGGCCTGCGCGTACGGCGCCGGTCCCGGTGGCGACTCCACCGAGCGTGCCATCGGCGAGCTGCACGGGGAACTCGACGCCCTGTCGGCGGAGTTGACCGGTCGGACCCGACGGTGGGCGGAGGGCGCCGCGCTGCTGGACGCCGCTGCCAGGGCAGCCGCCGCCTGATCATTCCGCTGTTCGGACGTCAGACGCGGTTCTGTGCATTCCGAGACGGTCTGGCGGTCCGCCAGTTCTCCGGCCGATCCTTCCGCAGATATTGCGAGAACCGGCCGAAGCTCCAGCGCGGCAGTTACGCCGGCACGCTCGACAATGCGGTCCGGTCCCCGGCTGCCTCCCCTCCTGCCTGTTGACCGCGCGCGCCGTCCACATTCAGCGCTTCATTCGGCAGATTCGCGGAACCGGGGGCCGTTCATCGTTGGGCCGGCAGTTGAGGGGCGGTTTTCCAGACTCCGTTGACGGTCGGGAGGCGGGGTTGGCAGTCTCCTGCATAGGTCGGGCAGTTCGGACCCGCCCCGCGGTTCGCATCCGTCGAACGCCGTGCATCGACGAGTCGCGTCCGAAAGCGCCTTCTTTGTATTTGGGAGCGGAAGTTGAGCAGGATCGATTCTAGGGAAAACGCCGCCGATATGGCCGCGAACGCGGCTCTCCTGGAGATCGCCGAGAACCTCGGTCTTTCCGCCCTGCTGGACCGAGCCGCGCCCTTCGGTGTCGACGAGGTGATGAAGGCCGCCGACGTGCCCGAGGCGGGCGCACTGGCGTTCCTCGAAGCTCTGCTCGCGGCGGGGCTGCTGGAACACGGCACCGGGGAACGACAGTTCGTGCCGTGTGCCGAGATGGCCGCTCGCCGCTACGAGGCGGGCTACCTCTCGTGGTCGCTGAACGCCAACCGGCCCTACCTCGACCACGCGGCCCTGTTCCTGCGCGACCCGGAGACGGCCAGGGCCCGGTACCAGCGGGATGGGCGCCGGGTCGCGGTCTCCTCCCGCTGGATCGGATCGCGCGGCTTCTACCCGGGCGTGATCGCCGAGATCATCTCCCGCAAGCCGCAGCGGATCGTCGACCTGGGCGCGGGCGCGGCCGGTCTGCTGATCCACCTGCTGACCGCGCTGCCCGGAAGCACCGGTCTCGCCCTGGACCTGAGCGCCGGGGCGTGTGAGGAGGCCGAACGGGCCGCCCGCCGCGCCGAGGTGGGCGACCGGCTCGACGTGGTGCACCGCTCCATCGAGTCGCTGGTCGACGATCCCTCGCCGGTGCGCGGCGCCGACGTGGTGCATGCGGGCTTCGTGATGCACGATGTCGTATCCCAGCCGAAGGTGCTCGACGGCATCCTGCGAGCCGTGCGCGAGTCGCTCGCCGACGGCGGCTGCTTCGTGGTCACCGATGCCGTGCCGTACGTGGACAACCCGAGGGAGCGCGCCTTCAGCGCCCTGTTCACCTACCTCCACGCCAGTTCGATGGAGGTACGCCTGCCCACCGAGGAACTGTGGCGCGAGGCGTTCGGCCGGGCCGGCTTCACCGACGTGCGCGGCCACCCGCTGGGGATGCCCGGCAGCCGCGTGTTCGTCGCCGCGGTCTAGATCCCGCGCGTCGCCGGCGGCGGCGCTTTCGAGCCTTCCGACAGGAGCCAGATGAGCCAGTCCGCCGAACAGGTCCGGGACAGGGCACGGGCCCTCTACGAGGCGCGGGCCAAGCGCGTCCCCATCGCACCGTTCACCGACCAGAACCCGGAGCTCGGCATGGACGACGGGTACGCCGTCCAGCGGGAGCTGACCGCGTTGCTCCTCGCCGACGGCGACGCCGTCATCGGGTACAAGGCGGGGCTGACCTCGGTCCCGATGCAGGAGATGTTCGGCGTCAGCACCCCGGATTACGGCCCGGTGTTCGCCTCCACCGTGCTCGCCGACGGGGCGAACGTATCACCGGAGGCGTTCATCGCGCCCAAGGTCGAGGCGGAGATCGTCTTCCGGCTCGGCGTCCCGCTGCGCGGCCCGGGTGTGACGGTGGAGCAGGCACGCGCGGCCGTCGGCGAGGTGATGGCCGGCCTCGAAATCGTGGACTCCCGGATCGAGGACTGGCGGATCCGGCTGGCCGACACCATCGCCGATCTGGCGTCCAACGGCGCTGTCGTGCTCGGCACCCCGGTACCCGTGGATCCGAGCGTCGACTACCGGCTCCTCGGCCTGGCATTCTCCCGCGGCGGGGCGCTGCTGGCGACCGGGGCGGGCGCGGCCGCGCTGGGCGACCCCGCGGCCGTGGTGGCCTGGCTGGCCAACACGCTCGGCGAGCGCGGGATCACCCTCGAAGCCGGCCAGCTGATCATGACCGGGGCGTTGCACGCGGCGGTCCCGCTACTCCCGGGAGACACCTTCGTCGCCGAGTTCGACCGCCTGGGCGCCATCACCCTGCGCGTGGACAAACCCTAGGACGGTTCCGCCGGCTCTCCGGGCCGGTCAGGACGACTCTTCGGACAGGGAAGGGCAAGACAACCATGAGACGAAACGGGCGGCTATCCGTTGCGGTACTCGGCGCCGGCCTCATCGGTGTCGACCTGGCCACCAAGGTGATGCGTTCCGACTCCCTCGACCTCCGGCTGGTCGTGGGCCGGGACGCGACCACCCCGGGCCTGCGGCGCCTGGCCGGGCTCGGCATGCCGGTGTCGGCCGACGGCATAGCGTCGCTGGTGGACACGGACGAACCATTTGACGTGGCGTTCGACGCCACCAACGCGATGGCACACGCCGAGCACGCCGACCGGCTGGCACCGCTGGACACGATGCTGATCGACCTGACCCCGAGCAGAGTCGGGCACATGGTCGTGCCGACGGTGAACGGATCCGAGGCCGTGGGACACCGCGACATCAACATGGTCAGCTGCGGCGGTCAGGCCTCGATCCCGATCCTGCACGCCGTCAGCAGGCGCCACCAGATCGACTACGTCGAGGTCGTGACCACCGCCGCCAGCCTCAGCGTGGGGCACTCGACCCGGCTGAACCTGGACGAGTACATCGAGACCACCCAGGACGCGGTGCGGCACTTCACCGAGGTCAAGGACGTCAAGTCGATCCTGAACATCAGCCCTGCCACCCCGCCCGCCACGTTCCGGGTCGCCATGTCACTGATCGGCCGGGACCTGGCGGCCGAGTCCGTGCGCTCGGAGGTCACGGCGGCGGTGGACCGGCTGCGTTCGTTCATCGAGGGCTTCGACGTGACCGCGTGCACGGTCGACGGCGAAAAGGCCTTCATCGCCGTGCAGGTCACCTCCTCCGGCGACCGCATCCCCGGGTACGCGGGCAACCTCGACATCATCAACTCTGCCGCGCTCCACGTCGCCGAGCAGTACGCGGCGAGCCGGCTCCAGATCGCAGGTGCGGAGAGGTCATGACCCAGGCAGCTAGCGGGGACGGCGGTACCGGTAGGACCGTCCTCATCCACGACCCGACGCTTCGTGACGGCCACCACGCGGTGGGCCACCGGCTGAGCCGCGAGCAGTTGCGCGGCTACGCGGCCGCCGCCGACAAGGCGGGCATCCCGGTCGTGGAGGTCGGCCACGGTAACGGACTGGGCGCCTCCTCCCTCCAGGTCGGCCGCGCCCGACTGAGCGACGACGAGATGCTGTCGGTGGTCCGCGGGGCCCTGCCGCACAGCAGGCTGGGCGTGTTCATGCTGCCCGGCTGGGGCGCCGTACGGGACCTGAAGCGGGCGATCGACCACGGCGTCGACATCGTGCGCATCGGCACCCACTGCACCGAGGGCAACCTCGCCGAGCGGCACCTCGGGTTCCTGCGTGAAGCCGGGGTGGACGCGCACGGCGTACTGCTGATGAGCCACATGGCGAGCCCGGATCGGCTGGCGGAGGAGTGCGTACGGCTGGTGGAGTACGGCGCCACCGGAGTCGGCATCCTCGACTCCGCGGGACAGTACCTGCCGGTCGACGTCACCGAGCGGATCGCGGCGATCCGTGCCGCCGTCGACGTCCCGGTGATGTTCCACGGCCACAACAACCTCGGCATGGCCGTGGCGAACTCGGTCGCCGCCGCGGAGGCGGGCGCCGACATCATCGACGCCTGCGCCCGAGGCTTCGGCGCGGGGGCCGGCAACACCCAACTGGAGGTCGTGGTTCCGGTCCTGGAGCGGATGGGCTTCAGCACCGGCATCGACCTGTACGGACTCCTGGACGCGGCCGACCTCGCGGAGCGCGAACTGATGGACGCACCGCCCACCATCGACTCCATCGGCGTCGTCAGCGGCCTGGCCGGGGTGTTCTCCGGGTTCAAGAAGCGGGTGCTGGAGATCTCCCGTCGCGAGCACGTCGACCCGCGCGACGTCTTCTTCGAGCTGGGCCGGCTCCAGGCGGTGGCCGGACAGGAAGACCTGATCGTCGACGTGGCGCTGGCGCTGCGCGGGGCGAACGGCACGCGGGACAGGAGCGCCGACCGTGTATGACGTACTCAAGGCCATCCTGGTCGACGATCTCCACGTGCGCGCCGAGGACGTGCTGCCCACGGCGAGCCGTACCGAGGTGGGCCTGGACTCCCTGGCCGCCGTGGAGCTCTCGGCCGTGCTGAACAGCCGACTCGGCATCGAGGTCCACGACTATGAGCTGTTGGGCGCGGCCACCATCGCCGACGTCGCGCGGTTGATGGAGGAACGCCACCTGGCGCTGAGCGCCGACGCGGCCGAGTAACCACCGTCCCGCGGTTGCCCGGACCGCGAACTCGTCCCCCTGGGAGGAGCCCCATGTCAGCGCCGCTACTGCGCGCGGTCCTCGACGACCTCGCCTCCTACCAGCCCACCGAGGGCGTGTACGGAGGGGCTGGACCCACCCGGCCGCTGTCGGCCAACGAGTCTCCCCTCGCGCCGCTGCCGGGCATCCTCGATGCGATCACGGCGGCGGGCGCGGTGATCAACCGTTACCCCGATCCCGGGTGCGGTGAGCTGACCGCCGCGCTCGCCCGCACCCACGGGGTCGACCCGGACCGGGTGCTGGTGGGCGCGGGCTCCGTCGCGCAGCTCCAGCTGCTCTTCCAGGCGGTCGCCGAGCCCGGCACCGAGGTCCTCTACGCCTGGCGGTCGTTCGAGCTGTACCCGGTGCTCGCCGAACTCGCCGGGGTCAGATCCGTGCGGGTGCCACTGGCCGGTGACGCGCACGACCTGCCGGCCATGGCCGGTCGGATCACCGACGCGACGCGTCTGGTGATCGTGTGTAACCCGAACAACCCGACGGGTACGGCCGTCGGTGCGGAGGAACTGGAAGCCTTCCTCGACCGGGTTCCGCCGACGTGTCTGATCGCGCTGGACGAGGCGTACCGCGAGTACGTCCGTAAGCCCGGGGCGGCCGACGGCCGGACGCTGTGTGACGTCTACCCCAACGTGGTGGTGCTGCGTACGTTCTCCAAGGCGTACGGGCTCGCGGGGCTCCGGATCGGCTATCTGTTGGGCGCCCCCGGCGTCGTCCAGCGTCTGCGCCGGGCCTCGCTCGCCTACTCGGTGAACGCGGTGGCGCAGCTGGCCGCGTTGGCGGCGCTCGGCCTGGAGGACCAGTTGCGGCGGCGGGTGGACGCCACGGTCGCCGAACGCACCCGGGTCCGGGCCGCGCTGCTGGCCGAGGGCTGGCGGGTACCGGACGGGCAGGGCAACTTCCTCTGGCTCCCGCTGGGCGCGGACGCGGCGGAATTCGGCAGCTGGTGCGCGGAGCGGGGCATCGCCAGCCACGGACGTTCGCGGGCGAGGGCGTACGCGTGTCGATCGGCTCCGCCGAGGACGACGACGCCTTCCTCGCGGCGTGCGCGCGGTGGCGCGCGGACGGCGAACCGGGAATGCGGCGCGAGTGACGGCTGACGTCTCTGACAACGGTGGTGAAGCGATGGTGCGGAGAAGTACGACGGTCGGCGGTGCGACGGACACCGTCCGGACGACGGATGACGGTTCCCTGCTCCGGCGGGTGGTGATCGCACCCGGGATGTGCAGCGGCGGATCTCTCGTCTTCGGGCGGATCGGTGACTGGACCTGGGAGGCGGTGGCCGCCGTGTGCCGGACCAATGTGCACGCGGCGCACACGGCCGAGGGCCGCCCCGCCTACCTGTCGTTCTACTACTACCGGGTACGTGGCGGGAAGGTCATCCATCCACACGGGCTGACCTTTGGCGACGAGATCCAGGTGACGTCCCGGGTGTTCCAGTTCGGCAGCCAGTCGGTGCTCACCCTGCACCGCCTCGCGCCCGCCGAACTCGCCCTGGGAGACGCCCCGTTGGCGCCGGAAGAGGCGTATGAGCAGCCGCACCCGGACTGCCTCTACGTGGAGAACTTCAACCGGTGGATCGCCCGCAGCCGTCCGGGGAGCAACGAGCGCCTGGCGGAGGTGGCGCCCCCGGACTTCGCGTACGCCCACCTGCCCCGGCTGCCCAACCAGTATTCGCCGCGCACGGTCGTCGGCCGCGCCCGTGAGGCGGGCACCTTCTACGCGGACCCGCCGGTGAACTTCACGGTGACCGGGCCGGTGCGGACCCACGAGTACACTCTGGACGTCGTCCGGGACTTCAACGGTGTGGGATTGGTGTATTTCGCCTCGTACTTCTCCATTTTCGACACGGCACTGCTGCGTCTGTGGCGCTCGCTGGGGCGGGCCGACCAACGGTTCCTGCAACGCAGGGTGATCGACCAGGAAGGTC
>NZ_JBNJMX010000032.1:0-33110 GCF_050936375.1 Plantactinospora sp. CA-290183
ACGGGGGCAACCGGGTGGACGGCGCGGGCGTCGAGGTGTGGCCGAAAGCCAAAGCACCGGACCTCGGCAGGCCTGCTCCGGCGCACGGCCGTGGTCCGGGCGGTACGCGCGGCGGCGGAGCCCGGTGACGCCGTCATCCTGCGGGTGCCGTCCCCGATCGGCTCGCTCCTGGCGGTGTCCCGGGAACGGGCCGGCCAGCCCTACGCGGTCGAGGTGGTGGGCGACCCGTACGACGTGTTCGCCCCCGGCGTCGTCCAGCACCCGGCGCGTCCCCTGCTGCGCTGGCGGGAGAGCACCAGGATGCGCCGCCAGTGCCGGAGTGCGGTGGCGGCGGCCTACGTCACCGACCGCTACCTCCAGTCGCGCTATCCGGGCGGCGCGGTGACCGCGGCGTACTCCAGCATCGACCTACCCGCCGAGGCGTACGTGCCACTGCCCCGCCCGGCCGGGCGGCCCCGGGAGGTCCGCACGCTCGTCTCGGTGGGCACCCTGGAGCAGATGTACAAGGGGGTCGACGTCCTGGTGGCGGCGCTGGCCCGGCTCGCGGCGACCGGGCCGCCGCTGCGGCTGGTGCACGTCGGCGACGGCCGCTGCCGTCCCCGGCTGGAACGACTCGCCGCGCGGCTCGGGGTGGCCGACCGGGTGCTCCTGGCCGGTGCGCTGCCGGCCGGCGACGCGGTACGCCGGCAGCTCGACGACGCCGACCTGTTCGTCATGCCGTCCCGGACGGAGGGGCTGCCGAAGGCGCTCATCGAGGCGATGGCGCGCGGGCTTCCCGCGATCGGCTCGGCGGTGGGCGGGATACCGGAGCTGCTGGCACCCGAGGACCTCGTGCCGCCGGACGACGCGGCGGCCCTGGCCGGGTCGATCCAGCGGTTCCTGGCGGACCCGGCCCGGTCGGCGGCCGCCTCGGCGCGCAACCTGACCCGAGCGGCCGACTTCGCGGCCGAGACGCTGGCCCCCCGCCGCGCCGCCTTCTACCGGGCGGTCCGGGAGGCCAGCCGGGACGCCGCGCCACGGCTCGGCCGGCCCTCGGCGGTGGCCCCGGGCGCTACAACCTGACGTCGTCGAGGAACGCGCCGAGCGGCTGGGCGTACACCCGGAAGTCAAAGGAGTCCAGGGCCCTGCGGCGGGCCAGCTCGCGCATGACTTTCCGCTCCGCGGCGCTCAGCCGCAGAGCCTCCCGCAGCGTCCCGGTGAGACCGTCCACCGAGTGGTCGTCGCAGACGAGTCCCTCGCTGCGGTGGTGCAGGTAACCGCCGAGGTCGCTGGTGAGGTTCGCGATGACGGGCGTGGAGTTGGCGAGGCTCTCGCAGAACTTGGTGGGGAATCCGGCCTGGACGAAGCGGGCCGGCTCGCGGAGCAGGACGCTGAAGTCGGCCTCCTGGAGCGCGCGCGGAATCTCGTGCTGCGGCAACCGCCCGAGGACCCGTACGCCGGGTGGTGTCGGCTCGCCGTCGAGCAGGTCCCGCACCTGTTCCGGGGCGGGCCCGTAGATCCGCAGCTCGATGCCGGCGCCCGCCCGGTGCACCCGACCCACCGCGCGGATGATGTTGGCGATCAGGTCCTTCCTGCCCGGCGTGCCCGCGTAGACCAGGCGGAGTTCGGGCGCCCCCGTCCCGTCCCGGCGCGGGTGCACGGGCAGGTTCTGGACGTCGAGGGTCGGTGGAACACGCAGGACCCGACTCCCCCGGTTCCGGTAGTGCCGTTCCAGGAAGGAACTCACCGCGATGATGCCGTCGCACCGGGGGTAGTAGTAGCGCAACGCCGCCTTGGCGCTGAGGTGCGGTGGGCCGAGGACACCGCCGCGCATCTGCCGCGGGCTGTACCAGTCGACGACGTCGGCGACCAGCGGGATCGCGTTGCGACGGCACCACCGCCGCAGGTGCACCATGTAAGGCGCGTCGCCGCCGGCGACCAGCACGTGCGACGGCCTGGTGGGCTGGGCGTCCAGCCAGTGGACCGTCCGCTGCCCCCAGCGCAGGAACCACTGCACCGACCGGGCGAGCCGACCGGCCTGCGCCGACGGTATCTCGCCCAGTCCCAGGTAGTGGACGGATCCCGGCCCGTCGACCTCGTCCAGCCTGGTCGGCGTCGACGGCCCCTCCTCGCCGCTGGCCACCACCACGTCGTAGCCGGCGGCGGCGAGCGAGCGGGCCATGCCGTAGACCCGCCGGGAGCCGGGCTGCCCCCAGGGGAAGAGGAACGGACCGACGAGCGCCACCCAGGCGCGGCCGGTCACCGGTGTCGCGGGCATCGCGGGTCTCCTTCTCGCCAGCGGGGTCGCGCCCCCGGATCGCGCGGGTTCGACGCCCCCCGGTGGGGGCGCACGGGGGGTCAGGCGCCGGTGAGCCAGGCGTTGAAGTCCCGGCTGAAGACCGAGGTGCAGAGTCGGGTGGGCATCCCCGGCTTGAGTCCCCAGAAGTCCAGTCGACCGAGACCCCGATCGGTCAACACCGCCTGCGCCGGCCGGGACGCCGGGTTGTCGGTGTCGTCGAGAACCACCAGGCCGGTCGCGGAGAGGTGGTCGACGGCGGCCCGGGCGCAGGTGTTCCGGCCCATGCCGTCGATGACGACGACGTCCCAGGGCGCCCCGTCCGCGATCGCCCGCACGTACGGCGCCGGCTCGTCCGTCTCCCACCAGGTGCCCACGCAGGGCACGTGCAGGATCCGGCCGTTCGGCGGCTGCGGGAGCCGGGCGAACCATCCCGGGTCGTGCTCCACCGAGACGATCTCCTTGACCCGGCCGGGGCGGGCGAACCACGAGGTCGAGGCGCCGGCACCGTACTCGAAGACCCGCGCCCGCGGCGTCAGCGCCCGCTCCAGCCAGTCCACCGCCGGATAGGTCAACCAGGGTCGCGGCCCACCGGCGGCGTCGACGGGCGCCCCGGCGCCCAGCGACCGGTGCCAGCCCTGCGCCCGCAGGGACGCCAGCACGTGCAGGGAGGTCTCCAGCTCCCTGCGGGACCGGGGAACGCCCGGCACCAGGGTTCGGGCCCGCGCCATCACCGACCGTCTGTTCATCGTTCACCCACCTGGTTGATCGACACGAATGGAGGGAATCGTCCGGCCGCCGCCTCGGCCGCTCCCGGCCCGCAACGCCTGCCGGTAGCCGTACAGCGTGCCGGGGAGCACGGTCAGCGTGTAGGTGACGACCGATACGTACGGGACGGCGGCGAAGCCGTACCGGGTGGCGGCGTACCACTTCCCGAGCACCGACAGCACGAGGTACAGCGCCACCCCCGCCAACTGTGGCCGGACCACACCGGCGGCGTTCTGGACCATGGCGATCGGCGAGGTGACCGCGAGCACCACCAGCCAGGCGGCGAGACCTCCGAGCAGCCAGCGGTCCCCGCCCAGCGGCACCGGGAGCCAGGCCGCGAGCAGACGGTCGCCGGCGGACACCAGGACAACGGCCGGAAGCAGCACCGTGCCCGCGGAGATCACGGTCATCCGCCGGGTGGTCCGCCGGACCCAGTCCAGGTGACCCCGCGCCAGGGCGTCGCCGTTGGCGGGCCAGAGCGGGAGGTTCACCAGGACGACGAGGAAGCCGAGCAGGTTGAACAGCCGGGCGGGTACCGCGTACCCGGTGACGGCGTCCAGGCCCAGCGCGTGCGCGACGATCAGGCTGTCCGCGTTCATCGCCACCGACCACACGATGGTCAGCACGAAGAACAGCCCGCTCAACCGCAGCAGTTCCCGGGCGAGTTCCGGGTCGACGGACCCGGGCCGCGGCCCGACCTCCGGCATCTGCCGGGCGTACGTCCAACCGGTGTTGACGGCGTTGACCAGCACCGGTCCCAGCACGGTGGCCGCGATGACCGCGACCGGCGACAGGCCGGCGTGCACCGCCCCCAGCGCCAGCGGTAGCGCCGACAGGCTGCCCACCGCCTGCCAGATGTTGCTCCGGCCGACCTGCTGGTAGGCGTACTGGACGCGGATCACCAGCGAGAGCGGGATGTTCAGGACGAACGCGGTCAGGCAGACCAGTGCGACGGCCCGGGCGTCCGACGCGGTCACGGTGCCGGAGGCGTTGAGGACCGACGACCAGGCGACGACGCCGGACAGCAGCCAGAGCAGGGCGCAGGTGGCCAGTGAGATCACGGTCAGCACCAGGTACGCGCTGGAGACGTACCGCCGGGCCCGGTCCGCGTCCCCGGTGGAGTAGCAGGGTGCGAGCTTGGTCATCAGCCCGTTCCCGAGCCCCAGGTCGGCGAAGGCGGCCATCGCGGTGAGCGCCGTCACCGCCATCCAGAGCCCGTAGAGATCCGGACCGAGGTACGACAGCGTGACCGGGATGAGGACCAGGGGAATGAGGACACCGGTCCCCCGGCTCAGCGCCGCGGTGGCGATCCCGGCGGCCAGCCGCCTGCTCCGGTCGGGGCCCGCCGCCTCGGCGGTCTCGGGCGGCACCGTCCCGGCCGGCCGGTGCACCGCCGGCGGACGGTGCTCGGCGGTCTCCTGCCTCGGACCACGCATGTCTGGCCGGCGCTACCGTCCGGCGGGAACGCGGGCGGACATCCAGCCGACCGTCGCCTCCAGACCCACCCGCAACGGTTGGGGGCGCACCGTCGGAAAGAGCTCCCGCAGCCGGGTGCAGTCCGCCTGCGAGTCCCGGACGTCGCCGGAGCGGGACGCCTCGTGGACCACGTCGACGGGGTGCCCGAGGACGGCCTCCAGTTCGGCGACGAGATCCAGCAGGGAGACCCGGGTCCCGAAGGCGAGGTTCACCGCGTCCCGCGCCGACACCCGGCGCCGGACCGCCTCCACGATCACCGAGCTGACGCTGCCGACGTAGGTGAAGTCCCGGGTCTGCCGACCGTCACCGAAGATCCGCAACGGGCGCCCGTCGAGCGCCGCCGAGACGAACGCCGGCACCACCGCGGCGTAGGCGTGGTCGGCCGCCTGCCCCGGCCCGAACACGTTGAAGAACCGGAACGGCAGCACCGCCATGCCGTAACAGGACGAGTAGGCGAGGGCGTACGCCTCGGTCGCCAGCTTCGACACCGCGTACGGACTCAGCGGCATCGGACGCAGCGCCTCCCGCTTGGGCAGCGCGGGATTGGCGCCGTAGACCGACGAGGAGGACGCGAGGAGCACCTGGGACACCCGGTGGCGCCGCGCGGCCTCGAGCACCATCAGGGTCCCGGTGGCGTTGGCCTGGTGGCTGCGGACCGGATCGTCGATGGACCGCGGCACGGAGGGTACGGCGGCCAGATGGATGACGCTGGCGGCACCCGCGAGCGCCTCGTCGAGGAGCCCGGCGTCGAGGATCGTCCCGGACAGGAACCGGCTCGGGAGATCCACGAGGTTCTCGAGTGTCCCCGTCGACAGATCGTCGACGGCGATGATCTCGGTGACCTCCGGCATTTCCACGAGCGCCCGAACCACATTGGAACCGATAAAGCCGGCTCCCCCGGTTACAACGATCTTCAACGCTCCCCCACTCCCGCGCGGTCCACCCGATCAGGAAACGACCGCGAGAGCGTTAAGTCACGCAAAGAGATCCGATGACGAGAAAAAGCTCGAAAGTGCCCCGACGGTTCTCCCCGATCCGATAAGTGTTGTTACCGGACGCATCTCTCGTTCGACGCCTTCCGGGAAGAACACCGCACCAGGGAGCCGCACATGCCAAGTACCGCCCAGGCACCATGCCGCAGCCACCCCGTCCGCCGGCGCAGCCAGTCGCGCCGGCGCGCGGCGCTGTGGCTCACCGCCGACGCCACAGGATGGATAGGCGGCTTCCTCACCGCGGCCTGGGCCCGGTACGAGTTCGAACTCACCGTGGAACGCGTGCTGTACGTGGTCGGCGCCAGCCTGGTCGCCACGGCCCTGCACTGCGGTGCCACCTGGCTCGGCCGCATCTACCAGGGGCGACACCCGCTGGGCAGCCTGGAGGACGCCCGCGTCCTGGCCGGCACGGTGAGCCTCGTCGCGGCGGTCATGCTCGGTGCCGTGCTGTCCATGACGGATCGGCCGGTGCCCGCCAGCACCCCGGTGGTGGGCGGGGCGGTGACCCTGCTGCTGATGTTGACCGCCCGGGCGGCGTACCGCCACCACCGGGACCGCTCGCTGCGCCCGACCATCCACTCGGCGACCCCGGTCCTGCTCTTCGGGTTGGGCTCGGCCGGGCAGGCCCTGCTCCGCGCCATGATGAGCGACCCCCGGGGGCGCTACCTGCCGGTCGGGCTGCTCGACGACGACCCGGAGAAGCGGCACCTGCGGTTCGACGGGGTCCGGGTGCTCGGCGGCCGGGGCGACATCGCCGACGCGGTGACCCGGACCGGCGCCACCACCGTCATCTTCTCGGTCGCCAACGCCGACGCCGAACTGATCCGCGAGATCCGGACCGCCACCCTGGCCGCCGGGGCCGCCTTCAAGGTGCTGCCCCCGGTACGGGAACTGGTCGACCACCGGATCAGCGTGGCCGACGTACGCGACGTGGACATCAACGACCTGCTCGGCCGCCGCCAAGTGGTCGCCGACCTGGTCACCGGGGACTCCGCGGTGGCCGGCCGGCGGGTGCTGGTCACCGGCGCCGGCGGCTCGATCGGCTCGGAGCTGTGCCGGCAGATCATGCGGGCGAACCCGGGCGAGCTGATGATGCTGGACCGGGACGAGTCGGCGCTGCACAGCCTGCAACTGTCACTCTCCGGCCGGGCGCTGCTGGACGGACCGGAGCTGATCCTCGCCGACCTGCGGGACGGCGAGGGCATCGCGAAGATCATCCAGGAGCGCCGCCCGGACATCATCTTCCACGCCGCCGCGCTCAAGCACCTCACCCTGCTACAACGGCACCCCGGCGAGGCGATCAAGACCAATCTCTGGGGCACGCTGTCGGTGCTGAACGCCGCGCGCGACGTGGCCCGGTTCGTGAACATCTCCACCGACAAGGCGGCGAACCCGATCAGCGTGCTCGGCTACTCCAAGCGGATCACCGAACGGCTGACCGCGCACGCCGCGACCACCGCACCCGGCACCTTCCTCAGCGTACGGTTCGGCAACGTGCTGAGCAGCCGGGGTTCGGTGGTCACCGCCTTCCGGGCGCAGCTCGAGGGCGGGTTGCCGGTCACCGTCACCCACCCCGACGTCACCCGCTACCTGATGACGGTGCAGGAGGCCGTGCAGCTGGTGCTCCAGGCCGCGGCGATCGGCTCCGACGGCGAGGCACTGGTGCTGGACATGGGCCGCCCCGTACGCATCGACGACCTCGCGCGGCAGCTCGCGGCCCAGACGCCGGGCTCCCCCCGGATCATCTACACCGGGCTGCGTCCCGGCGAGAAGCTGCACGAGGACCTCTTCGGCACCGGCGAGGTCGACGTACGGCCGCTGCACCCGCTGATCTCGCACGTCCCGGTGCCCGCCCTGAACCCGGCCGAGGTGACCGCACTCGACCCGTTCGACGAGCCGGAAAAGGTGATCGAGCGGCTGGCCTGGCTCTGCGGCCAACCGGACCGGGAGCCCCGGCCGGCATCGCTGGTGCCGAACACCCGCAACGGCCGACCGCCGTCGGTGCGGAGCTGAACCGCCCCGGGGCGGCGGCAACCGCGGCGAAGCCGAGAACCACTC
Source organism: Plantactinospora sp. CA-290183 (assembly GCF_050936375.1). Classification (NCBI taxonomy): domain Bacteria; kingdom Bacillati; phylum Actinomycetota; class Actinomycetes; order Micromonosporales; family Micromonosporaceae; genus Plantactinospora; species Plantactinospora sp. CA-290183. The sequence goes on from NZ_JBNJMX010000032.1 coordinate 7,570, forward strand.
CGGAATCGGCCGCCGGTCACCCGGATCCATTTCACGAAAGGCGCCGGACGTCGGCGGAAAAGTGAATGCGGGCTCGGGAAAGGGTGGCGTCGGGGTCGGGAAGCGGACAGCGGGCTGGCGGGTCGCGGGAACGGCGAGCACGATTTCCCGGGAATTGTCGCCGAACCGGTCCGGGGCGTCAGCGGCCACCGACAGGTGACGGATCGGATCGGCGGCGGAGAAGAACGGGGTCCCCGGCGGCACGGACACCGACAAACGCGAATTCGGATTCACCGCGGGTGGCGAATCGCCGGGAGTGACCAATTCCCGGCCGTACACCGTGGACCGGGCGTCCGCCCGGGCTCTGGACACCACGACATCGCACGCCACCCGCCGGCGTCCGCACAACCGGAGGCGATATGGCGACCGACGGCCTGGCCCTGATCGGTTTTGGTTACTGGGGTACCAACCTTGCCCGCAATCTCGACCGGCTGGCCACGCCCCGGTGGCGCCACCTGGTCGACGCCAGCCCGGAACGGCGCCGTACCGCGGCGGAACTCTATCCGGGGGTACGGGTCTCCGCTGACCTCGACGCGGTGCTCGACGACGACGGGGTCGGCGCGGTCCTGATCGCCACGCCCGCGCCGAGCCACGCGCCGCTGGTCCGCCGGGCCCTGGCTGCCGGCCGGCACGTCTTCGTCGAGAAGCCGCTGGCGATGTCGGTGGTCGACGCCGTCGAGCTGGCCGAGACGGCGGAGCGGCACGGGCTGGTGCTGATGGTGGGCCACACCTTCGAGTACGTGCCGGCGGTGGTCCGGATGCGCGAGTACATCCGATCCGGCGAACTCGGTGAGGTGCTGCACCTGCACTCCCAGCGTCTCAACCTGGGCCGGATCCAGAGCGACCTGCACACCTTCTGGTCCATCGGCCCACACGACGTCTCCATCGCCAACTACCTGCTGGGCGGCCAGCCGAGGTGGGTCGCCGCGCACGGCGGCCGGTACCTGCACGACGGCGTCGAGGACGTCATGTTCGTCACCGTCGGCTATCCCGGCGACGTGGTCGCGCACATGCACGTGAGCTGGCTGGACCCGGCGAAGACCCGGCGTACCACGGTGGTCGGCACCCGCCGGATGCTCGTGTACGACGACATGAACCGGGAGGCCCCGCTGACGCTCTTCGACAAGGGCGCCGAGCCGGTGGAACCGGACGGGCAGGGGGTCCGGCGCTACCGGCTGCGCGACGGTGCCGCGCACGTGCCGGTCCTGTCGACGGCGGAACCGCTCTCGGTGGAGCTGGGCCACTTCCTCGACTGCGTACGCACCGGCGCCCGGCCCCGTACCGACGGCTGGAACGGGGTCCGGGTGGTCGCGGTGCTGGAGGCGGCCGACGCCTCGCTGCGGGCCGGCGGCGCCACCGTGAACGTACCGCGCGTCCCGGCGCCGGAGACCGGCCCGGCACCGTCGGGGACAAGCCGTGCGGGGGCCGGCCCGCATTCCGACCTGACCACCGCCGCGCGCTGACGAAGGAGCCCGGAGATGTCCACGATTCCCCTGGTCGACCTGCCCGCCTCGTACGCCCGGCACCGGGCCGGGATCGACGCCGCGCTGCGGTCGGTCCTCGACGATGCGCGGTTCATCCTCGGTCGGGAGGTCGGCGAGTTCGAGCGCTCCTTCGCCGACTTCTGCGGCGCCGGCCACGCGGTCGGGGTCGCCTCCGGCACCGCCGCGATCCACCTGAGCCTGGCCGCCCTCGGCATCGGTCCCGGTGACGAGGTCGCGGTCCCCGCGCACACCTTCGTCGCCACGGCGGAGCCGGTGAGCTGGCTCGGTGCCCGTCCCCGCTTCGTCGACGTGGACGACCGGACCGGCGGGATGGATCCGGACGCCCTCAAGGCGGTCCTCGACCGGGTACGCGCGGTGCTGCCGGTGCACCTCTACGGCCTACCGGTCGAGCTGACCGCGATCGGCACCCTGGCCGCCGCCGCCGGCGTGCCGCTGGTCGAGGACGCGGCCCAGGCGCACGGCGCCGAGTACGTCCGCGAGGACGGTTCGGTGGTGCGCGCCGGCACGTACGGCCGGCTCGGCTGCTTCTCGTTCTATCCCGGCAAGAACCTCGGCGCGTTCGGCGACGCCGGAGCCGTCGTCACCTCCGACGAGGCCCTCGCGGAGCGGATCCGGCGACTGGCCGACCACGGACGCACCACCAAGTACGAACACCTGACGGTCGGCTACGCGGCCCGGCTCGACACCCTGCAGGCCGCCGTACTGTCGGTGAAGCTGCGCACCCTGGCGGAGGGCAACCGGCGGCGCCGGGAGCTGGCCGCCGCCTACCGCAGCCGGCTCGACGGCGTCGGCGACCTGGTCCTGCCGGTCGAGCCGGCGAACCGGCGCGGTGTCTACCACCTGTTCGTGCTCCGCACCCGGCACCGCGACGCGCTGCTGGCACACCTGCGCGCCGCCGGCATCTCCGCCGGGGTGCACTATCCGATCCCGCTGCACCTGCAGCCGGCGTACGCCCCGCTCGGTCACCGGCCCGGCGACCTGCCGGTGGCCGAGGCCTGGGCCCGGGAGTGCCTCTCCCTGCCGATCTACCCCGAACTCAGCGACGAACAACTGGAGACGGTGGTGTCCCGGGTCCACCACTACTTCGACCGGGTGTAAGGAAGGGCCCCTTCTTATCGCTTTTTGTATAGGAAGGGGCCCTTCCTAACGGGTCAGCGCAGGCCGTTGCGGATGGCCACCTGGACCAGCCGTTCCGGGTAGTCGGAGATGATCCCGTCCACGCCGAGGTCGATGACCCGCTGCATGGTCGCCGGATCGTCCACCGTGTACGGAACCACCTTCAGCCCGTACCGGCGCTGCAGATCCGCCACCGTCGGCCCGTGGAAGTACGCCGGGTTCTGCCGCAGGTACCAGTCGGTGGACGCCACGGTCCCCTGCTCCGGGTCGTGCACCTGCCAGTTGGCGGAGACCGTGCCCGCGCCGGCCGCCCGGACCAGCTTGCCCAGGTCCCGGTAGCGCCACCAGTCCAGGCCGGCGGTCCAGGGGCTGCGCACCGAGGAGTCCCCGTAGACCGCCCGCAGCGAGCACTCGTCGGCCAGGGTGGCGCACTCGGCCGGGCCGTACTGCCAGACCAGGGCCACCGTCTCGACCCGCCGGTTCAGCTCACGGGCGTAGGTGATGGTGCGCCAGTCGAAGGACTGGATCGTCACCCGGTCGACGAAGCCGGCCTTCTCGATCGCGTGCACGAGCTTCGCGGTGAAGCTCCGGTACGGCTCGGTGTCCGCCACCAGCGGGCTGAGCTTGGTCTCGATGTTCAGCCGTACGTCCCGCCGCCCGCTGCGCCGCACCAGGTCGAGTACCTCGTCCAGGGTGGGGATCCGGGCACCCGGCACGGCCACCTGCTCCGGCAGCTCCGGCAGGGTCTTCGAACCGCAGTCGATGGTCCTGATCTGCCGCAGCGTCAGGTCGTGCACCAGCTTGCCGACGTACGGGAACTCCTTGTCACCCGGCGTCGCCGGTGCGGTGTCCTCGCAGTGGCTGCCGTTGATCGCCCGGTCGTGCAGCACCACCAGGTGCCCGTCGGCGGTCACCCCGGTGTCCAGTTCCAGCGTCGAGATCGCCCGGTTGGCCAGCGCGTTGTCGAACGCGGGCAGCGTGTTCTCCGGCCGGGTCGCCCGGCCGCCCCGGTGCGCCTGGATGTCGAACGGTGCCGCGTACGCCCGGGGCAGCGGGATCCGCCGCTGGGCGAGCAGGCCACGCAGCCGGTCCGGGTAGTCGGTGATGAGGCCGTCCACCCCGTCGTCCAGCAGCTTCGCCATCGTCGGTACGTCGTCGACCGTCCACGGCACCACCCTGATGCCGTTGCGGTGCGCGTGCTCGACCATCTGCCTCGTCACGTACGGCCGGTAGCCGGGGTCGGTCACCGTGCCGTTCTGCGGGGAGCCGTGCACCGGCGAGAACGTGGTCGCGCCGAAGGACCTGATCGCCCTGATCGGGTCGCCGCCGAAGTCGTCGATGTCGAGTCCGCCGAGCCAGGGCGAGGCGCCCGGCTGACCGGTCTGCAGGAAGTCGTAGTTGGTCAGCGCGACCAGCGGCAGCCGCGGCTCGACCTGGCGCATCCGCATCAGCGCGCCCCAGTCGAAGCTCTGGATGGTGACCTGCCGCAGCAGGCCGGCGGCCCGGACCTCGGCAGCGGTGACCTGGACGAACTGCTCGCGGGGCGCGGTCTCGGCCGGCGCGCCGGCCTCGACCTTCGTCTCCACGTTGAGCGTGACGCCGTCCGCGCGGTAACGCTTGACCAGCGCGAAGACCTCGCGCAGCAGCGGCATGCGGGCCCCGGGCACGGCGAGCTGGCCGGGTTTGTCGGCCAGCGTCGTGCTTCCGCAGTCGAGGGTACGCACCTGCGCCAGGGTCAGCGTGTTGACGTACTTCCCGACGTACGGGTACTCGGGGTCGTCCGGCGTGGCGGGCGCGGTGTCCACGCACTTGGTGCCGGTGACCCGGCGGTCGTGGGTCACCACGGCCTGGCGGTCCTCGGTGATCTGGACGTCGAGTTCGAGGGTGCTCACGCCGAGTTGGAGCGCGTTGCCGAACGAGGCGAGCGTGTTCTCCACCCGCAGGCCGAGTCCGCCGCGGTGCGCCTGGAGGTCGAAGCCGTCACGGGGTTTGGCGGCGTGCTGCCCGGCGGCCTGGACGCCGCCCGGCATCCCGGCCAGTACGGTCGTCGTCACCAGCAGCGCGCCGAGGATGTGGCGCGATCGGGACATGGGTACCACCTGTCCTGGAAATGGTGCCTCGGATTCCCGGGTCGGCCGGGTTCCGGTGCTTCGTCGGAAGTCGCACCGGACCTGGTCCGGTGATCGGGCAACAGCATCATGAAGACGGGCAGCCGTCCGGCGTGCGTACGGCAACATCCGGGTGAACCCGAGTGTCCAAACAGACCGTACATCTACGGCTACGAATCGGGTGTTACGGATTGTGTAGCCTCAACTACAATGAGCCGCGCCCACGTCTGACACGACCACCCTGCGGGGAGGGGGTTGCGATGTTGCCGATCGAGGGTCTGATCAGCCAGATCAACGTCGAGATCGACGGACTGGCCAGCGCGGCGGCGGTCATGCGCGACGAGCTGGAGCACGGCTACCGCTCGCAGGTGCCGCAGGTGCACGAGGCCATGACGCCCGGGGCCACCATCGGCGGCCGGATCGCCGGCGCGGAGTGGATCCGGTTGCAGGACACCTACTCGACGTGCATCCAGGCGACGGTGGAAGCCCTGTTCAACCTGGACAAGGGCACCCAGGCCATGGCCCGGGCAGCCGAGAAGATCGCCCAGAGCTACCGCGGTTCGGACGCGTTCGCCCAGGCCACCGTCGGCGACGTACGGGAGGTCCTGCTGCCGCCGGAGGTCACCGGCGCCGGGGCGACGCCGGCGGCCCCGACCAGCCCGGGCGGTGGCCGATGAGCGGCGAGTACGACGCCTTCGACGTCACCCAGCTGTGGCAGATGGTGGACGCGGCCCGGCGGGACCTTCCGTCGAGCCGCGAGCAGATCTCCGCGTGGTGGCGCGCACACGGAATGCTCGACCAGCACGTCCGGGCGCTGCGGAGCTGCCGGGACCAGCTCGCCGCCCTGTGGCCGCCGGAGAGCAACGCCGCCTCGGCCGCGTACCTCACCGAGCTGGACCGGCTGGTCACGGCGGCGGAGCAGACCTCGAAGGCCGCCCAGACGAACGCGACCCACATCGGTTACGTGGCGGACGCGATCGAGCAGGCGCACAGGAAGCTGAAGCCGATCTACGAGGAGTACGTCAAGAACGAGGGAAAGCTGGCGGAATACCAGTCGCAGCTCGACACCGCCGGCGCGGTCGGCGCGGGCGTGGGTCAGCACTACGCCGGTAGCCTCGGCAATCGGCTCGGCGGTGCGCTCGGCAAGGGCGCGCTGGACCTGTTCACCTCGCCGCCCGTGGAGGACGGCCGGCAGGCGGAACTGTCCCGGCAGGCCCGGGCCGCGATGACCGAGTTGGGCGGCGCGGCCCGGGACGGCAACAACCGGGTGGAGACGCCACCGGAGTACCGGCCTCCGGCCACTCGCGAGGAAGGTCCGGTCAGGCAGATCGACGACGATTCCGACCGGGCCATCCGTCCGCCGGTGATCGACCCGCCGCCGCACCGGCGGGACGACGCCGACGCGCGGTCCGACAGGCCGGGTTACATCGAGGGCTCGCCACCTCCCGGCGGTCCCACCATGGTGCTCACCCCCGAGGGCGACGAGCCGCCGGCCGGCGCGGAGGACCGCGGTCCCGTGCTGACCACGGTGAATCCGCCGGTGCCGCCACCTCCCGGGCCGCCGGTGCCGCCGGGGCCACCCGGCGGGGGACCGCCCCCGCCCGGCACCGGTCCCGGTATCGGGAACGGCCCGCTGGGGATCATGGGCCCGCCGCCCATCACCCCCAGCGGCGTCCCCACCGGTCCGGCCGGTGCACCCGCCAGGTTCCCGGGTGGTCAGCCCCCCGGTGGGCCCGGCGGCATACCGCCCGGTGGTGTCATCGGTGGCCGGCCGGCCACCGGTCCCGGAGCGCCGATGCCGGGCGTGGGCGGCGGCGCCGCGGGCAGGGCCGCCTCCCGGGTGAACCCGGTTGGCGGGGTGATCGGACCGCCGGGCGCCGCCGGGGGCGGTGTCCCCGGCGCTCGCGCCCCACGGGGCCGGTCGGGCGAGGACGACGCCGACCAGCGCCGGTGGGACCCGGACAATCCCTGGGAGGTCGAGGAGGGGGTCGCGCCCGCCATCGAGCCCAGCCGGGGGACGAGCCGGCACGAGCCCGGCGGCGGCGTCATCGGGAAGGACCGGTGAGGGGGCGCCTCTGGCGTTGGGGCGCCGCGGTGGGCATCGGAGTGCTCGCGGCCGGGCTCGGCGCGCCACCGGCGCTCGCGGACGCGATCCGGGACCGGCAGTGGCATCTCGACGCGCTGAAGGTCGTCGAGGCACACCGGATCACTCGGGGCGCCGGGGTGACCGTCGCGGTGATCGACACCGGGGTGCGGGCCGACCACCGTGACCTGACCGGCAACGTCCTGCCCGGCCTGGACCTGACGGGGGCGGGCACTGACGGGCGACAGGACACGCACGGGCACGGGACCTCGATGGCCGGTCTGATCGCCGGTCACGGGCACGGCCCAGGCAACGCCGACGGTGCGCTCGGTATCGCGCCCCAGGCCAAGATCCTGCCCATTCGCGATGCGCGGTCGGAGATCGGCAGCCCGGACAATGTCCCGGACGCCATCGACCAGGCGGTCCGGCGGGGCGCGAAAGTCGTGTCGATGTCGCTGAGCACCGGGAGCTTCGCCCGCCTGCGGGAGGCCGTCCAGCATGCGCTCGCGGCCGACGTGGTCCTGGTGGCGAGCGTCGGTAACCGGCCCGACGCCGGATTCGTCGGGTTTCCTGCCGCCTATCCGGGAGTGCTCGCGGTCGGCGCGACCGGGCGGGACGGCCAACTGGATTCGGTGTCGGTGACCGGCGCGGCGACGGTGCTCACCGCTCCCGGTGCTGACATCACCTCCACCAGCCGCACCGGGGCGTACCAGGTCGCGACCGGGACCAGCGACGCCACGGCGATCGTCGCGGGCGCGGCGGCGCTGGTCCGGTCGAAGTTCCCGAAGCTTCCCGCGACCGAGGTGGTGCACCGGCTCACCGCCACGGCGGACGACAGGGGCGCTCCCGGCCGCGATCCGCAGTACGGCTTCGGCGGGCTCGACCTGGTCGCGGCGCTCACGGCCGACGTCCGGCCGGCCGGCACCCCCGCGCCGGGCGCCGGGGCGACCCCGTCGGCGGATCCGGCCTCGGAGCCGGCGGCGGCACCTCCCGGCGACGACGAGGTCGGCCTGCGGCCCAGCGCCGCGCTCTACGTGGTGGGCGGGTTCCTGCTGCTGGCGCTTCTGGCCGGCGTGGGTGCGGCCGGCTGGCTCCTGGCGCGGGCCCGACGCGACCGGGCGCACGGCGGCGGCGCCCCACCACCCGTCCCGGGGTACCCGCCCGGGTATTCCGCCCCGCCCCCGCCGACGCACCCGGGCTATCCCGCGCCGGGCTATCCCGCGCCGTCCTACCCGCCCCCGACGGCGGGTCCCCCGCAGGGTCACCCGTCCTCGGGGCACGGCCCGCCCGCGCCGCCGTACCCGCCGAGCGGCCGGGGCGGTTGAGGCGGCGCCCCGGGACGTCGGAGCGGCGCGACGCCGGTGCGCCGCCACCACCACCGGCGGCACCCGCACCGCGGCACCGGGCGGCCGGCGCGGGTGCGTACCGTGCCGGACATGGCGGACGACGGACCGGGCGGTTGGGCGGAACAGCGACGGCGGGCGGTGGCCGCGCACGCCGCGGCCGACGAGCGCCGCCGGGCGGTGGAGGCCGAACAGGCTCGTGACCTCGTCGCACGGTTCGCGCACGAGGCCCGGGAACGCGGCCTGCGGCAGAGCCGGCTCAGCGCGCTCGCCGTCAACGGGCGCAGCCGGTACCGCACCCGGCTCAGCGGCTGGTACCTCGACGCGGCCAGGATGTACGCGGTCGACCCGGACGGCGCGTTCTACGTGCTCACCGTGCCGACCAGCCTGCGGGCCCGGTTGGCCGGGGCGGTCCCGCGCCCGCAGCCACCGAAGCTGATCATCGGCGAGGGCGGGCCGGACGGGCACTCGATCCCGCTGGCCACGCTGCTGCGCAAGCGGCTCGACGCGGGCGACGCCGGCCCCTGAGCGCACGCCGTCGGTCAGCCGGCCTTGAGCACCTCGGTGACCAGGGCCCGCGCCTCCTCCTGCAACTGGCCGAGATGCTCCGGCCCACGGAACGACTCGGCGTAGATCTTGTAGACGTCCTCGGTGCCGGAGGGCCGCGCGGCGAACCAGCCGGACTCCGTGCTCACCTTCAGGCCGCCGATCGCGGCGCCGTTGCCCGGCGCGGTGGTCAGGGTCGCGGTGATCCGCTCACCGGCCAGTTCGGTCGCGCTCACCTGCTCCGGCGAGAGCCGGCCGAGCACCGCCTTCTCGTCCCGGCTGGCCGGCGCGTCGATCCGGGCGTACGCCGGCTCGCCGAACCGGTCCACCAGGTCGGCGTAGTGCTCGCTCGGCGAACGCCCGGTCACCGCGATGATCTCGGCCGCCAGCAGGCTGAGCAGGATCCCGTCCTTCTCGGTGGTCCAGGTACGGCCGTCCCGGGCGAGGAACGAGGCACCGGCACTCTCCTCGCCACCGAACCCGACCGATCCGTCCAGCAGCCCCGGTACGAACCACTTGAACCCGACCGGCACCTCCAGCAGCGGCCGGCCCAGGTCCTCCGCCACCCGGTCGATCATCGAGGACGAGACCAGCGTCTTGCCGACCGCGGCGTCGGCGGACCAGTCGGCGCGGTTGCGGAACAGGTACGAGATCGCCACCGCCAGGTAGTGGTTGGGGTTCATCAGGCCGGCGTCGGGGGTGACGATCCCGTGCCGGTCGGCGTCCGCGTCGTTGCCGGTGGCGACCTGGTAATCCGCCCGCCGGCGGATGAGCGAGGCCATCGCGTGCGGGGACGAGCAGTCCATCCGGATCTTGCCGTCCCAGTCCAGCGTCATGAAGCGCCAGGTCGGATCCACCAGCGGATTGACCACGGCCAGCTCCAGCCCGTGCCGGGAGGCGATCTCACCCCAGTAGGCCACGCTCGCGCCGCCGAGCGGGTCGGCGCCGATCCGCACCCCGGCCGCCTTCACGGCGGCCAGGTCCAGCGCCGCGGGCAGGTCGTCGACGTACGCCGCCAGGAAGTCGTACCGGCCGGTGGAGGCGGCGTCCCGGGCCCGCGCGTACGGGATCCGGCGCACCTCGCGCAGGCCGTCGGCGAGCAGTTCGTTGGCCCGGTCCTGGATCCACCGGGTCACGTCGGTGTCCGCCGGACCGCCGTTGGTCGGGTTGTACTTGAAGCCGCCGTCGGTGGGCGGGTTGTGCGAGGGGGTGATCACGATGCCGTCGGCGAGTCCGCCGGTACGCCCGCGGTTGTGGGTGAGGATGGCGCGCGAGAGCGCCGGGGTCGGGGTGTAGCCGTCGCGGCTGTCGAGGAGCACAGTCACGTCGTTCGCGGCCAGCACCTCCACCGCGTTCACCGCGGCCGGCGCGGAGAGCGCGTGGGTGTCCCGGGCCAGGAACAGCGGGCCGTCGATCCCGTGGGCCCGGCGGTAGTCGCAGGTCGCCTGGGTGATGGCGAGGATGTGGTCCTCGTTGAAGGCGGCCCGCAGGCTCGAACCGCGATGGCCGGAGGTGCCGAACGACACCTGTTGGGCCGCCTCGCCGGGGTCGGGGTGCTCGGCGAAGTACGCGGTGACCAGCCGCGGTACGTCGACCAGGTCCTCGGGCTCGGCGGGCTGGCCGGCACGGGCGTGGACCGACATGGGTGGGCCTCCTTCTACCACGGGCGTACGGCACGACGCCGGCCCGGCAGCGCGCCGGGCCGACCGGGTGATACCCGTCCCTCAGAGTTCGACGCGTTGATTCTTGCCGATGACAACGACGCCGCGGTCCGACACGGTGTACCGGGCGCGATCCCGCTCCAGGTCGACGCCGATCTGCGCGCCCTCGGGCACCACCACGTTCTTGTCGAGGATGGCGTTGCGGACGACGGCGTGCCGCCCGATGTCCACCCCCTCCATCAGTACCGAGCCTTCCACCTGGGCGTAGGAGTTCACCCGGACATTCGGCGAGACCACCGAGTTCTCCACCAGCGCGCCGGAGACCACCACGCCGGGCGAGATCATCGAGTTCACCGCCCGGCCGACCCGCTCCTCCCCGCCGTGGACGAACTTGGCCGGCGGCCACGGCGGGTGGTCGGTGTAGATCGGCCACTCGTAGTTGTAGAGGTTGAAAACGGGGTGGATGGCGATGAGGTCCAGGTGCGCGTCGTAGAACGAGTCGAGCGTCCCGACGTCCCGCCAGTAGCCCCGGTCCCGGTCGGTGCTGCCCGGCACCTCGTTGTCCCGGAAGTCGTAGACGTTCGCCTCGCCCCGCTCGACCAGCATCGGGATGATGCTGCCGCCCATGTCGTGCTTGCTGGTCTTGTCGGCGGCGTCGCGTTCCACCGCCTCGCAGAGCACCTTGGTGCTGAAGATGTAGTTGCCCATCGACGCGTAGATCTCGTCCGGCGCGTCCGGCAGCCCCTGGGCGTCGGTGGGCTTCTCCCGGAAGGCGCGGATCCGCCGGCCGTCCCCGCCCACCTCGATGACGCCGAACTGGTCGGCCGAGGAGAGCGGCTGCCGGATGCCGGCGACGGTCACTCCCGCGCCCGAGGAGATGTGCTGCTCCAGCATCTGCCGGGGATCCATCCGGTAGATGTGGTCGGCGCCGAACACGATGACGTGGTCGGGCTGCTCGTCGTTGATCAGGTTGAAGCTCTGGTAGATGGCGTCCGCCGAGCCGGCGAACCACCACGGCCCGCGTCGCTGCTGCGCCGGCACCGGGGTGACGTAGTTGCCCAGCAGGTTCGACATCCGCCAGGTCTTCGTGACGTGCCGGTCCAGCGAGTGCGACTTGTACTGGGTCAGCACGACGATCTTGAGGAAGCCGCCATTGGCCAGGTTGGACAGCACAAAGTCGATCATGCGATACATGCCGCCGAACGGGACGGCGGGCTTGGCCCGGTCCGCGGTGAGGGGCATCAGTCGCTTGCCCTCTCCACCGGCAAGCACGATCGCGAGGACCTTGGCAGACATGCCACGACGGTAACGGAGCCCCGGTCGGTCCGCACGGCGCTCGTCGCCTTCGTCCCGCCAAGATCGGATCGGCCTCTTTCGCCCGTCTCTCGCGGTACAGCACCTTCCCGGGCGGCCCCGTCCCGGTACCGAGGAGGTGTCATGGACGATGGCGCCCGCGACGGCCGGAGCGGCTCGTCGGACGGCTGCCGCGTACGGTCAACGGTCCAGTGCGTCGGCCGCCGCCGCGGCCACGGCGGCGGCCAACACCCCCAGCAGGCGGGAGTCGAGGCGCCACTGCTGCCAGTAGAGCGGCACGTCGACCACCGTCTCCGGATCGATCGGGACGACCGTCCCGGCCGCCTCGTAGCGGCCGCTCTGCTGGTACGGCAGCATGCCCCAGCCGAGTCCGAGCCGGATCGCCTCGGCGAAGTCGCCGGAGGACGGCAGGTAGTTCCGGGGCGGATCCAGCGGTCGCCGGGAGCGCTGGCGCAGGTAGCGGTCCTGCAGGTCGTCCTTGCGGTCGAAGACGACCACCGGGGCCCGGGCCAGGTTCGCCACGGTGGGGCCGCCGGGCAGCCAGTCCCGGACGAACTCCGGGCTGGCCATCGGCCGGTAGCGCATCCGGCCGAGCGGCCGGACCGCGCAGCCCTGCACGGGTCTGGCCTGCGAGGTGACCGCCGCCATCACCGTGCCCTGGCGGAGGAGTTCGGCGGAGTGGTCCTGGTCCTCCCGGTAGACGTCGACGCTGATGCCGTGCCGGGTCGCGGCGGCGAGCGCCGGCAGCACCCAGGTGTTGAGGGAGTCCCCGTTGACCACGATCGGGATCCGGGTGAAGGCCTCCGGTGCGGCGCCGGGGGCGTCGCCGAGCTCCTGTAACGCGTCGGTCTCCAGCAGGGCCACCTGCCGGGCCAGCCGCAGGACCACCTGACCCGACGAGGTGGGCCGGGCAGGCTTGCCGCGCTCGACCAGGACCCGGCCGACGCTGGCCTCCAGCGCCTTCATCCGCTGGCTGACCGCGGACGGGGTGACGTGGAGCTGGCGGGCGGCGGCCTCGAACGAGCCGTGGTCGACCACCGCGACGAAGGTACGGAGTTGCTCGAACTGCACGTCCACGGTAAGCAACTCTAATGAATCATAAGAAACATTAGCTGGAGTGTGGTGCCCCGAATCTCTACCGTCGGCTGGTGACTCTCTCCTCGGGCATCCTTCCGGTGCTGGTCGCCGGCTTCGGCATCGGCATGTCGCTGATCGTGGCGATCGGCGCGCAGAACGCGTACGTCCTCCGCCAGGGCATCCGGGCCGAGCACGTACTCCCGATCGTGGCGATCTGCGCCCTCTCCGACGCCGCCCTGATCCTGGCCGGGATCACCGGGGTCGGCGCGATCGTCGAACACGCCCCGGGCGCGCTCACGGTGATCCGCTGGGCGGGCGCGGTCTTCCTGGTCGGCTACGGGCTGCTCGCCGCCCGGCGCGCCCTGCGCCCCGAGTCGCTGACCACCACGACCGGCGGCGGCCGCTCCTCCCGGCGTACCGCGGTGCTCACCGTGCTCGCGATGACCTGGCTCAACCCGCACGTCTACCTGGACACGGTGCTGCTCATCGGCTCCATCGCCAACACCCACGACAGCACCGGCCGCTGGTGGTTCGGCACCGGCGCCGTGCTCTCCAGCCTCACCTGGTTCGCCGCGCTCGGCTACGGCGCCCGGCTGCTCGGCCGGATCTTCGCCCGGCCGGTGGCCTGGCGCATCCTCGACGCGCTCATCGCCGTCACCATGGTCACCATGGGGATCGGCCTGGTCGCCTGAGATCCCGCCCCGCGGACCGGCCGCCGGGGCCGGACGGCACCGCCGGCGGTGGAGCCGCGCGGATCTCCACCGGCTGGATTAGGGTGCCGCTGTGACCGATTCCACGCCTGCCGACCGGCCGCTCCGGGTGGACCTGCTGACCCGGGAATACCCGCCGGAGGTGTACGGCGGCGCCGGGGTGCACGTCGAGTACCTGGCCCGGGAACTGCGCTCCCGGGCCGACACCCGGGTGCACTGCTTCGGTGCCGCGCGGGACGAGCCGGGCGTCACCGCGTACCGGGAACCGGCCGGCCTGGCGGACGCGAACGCCGCGCTGCGGACGATGGGCGTCGACCTGGAAATGGCCGCCGGTTGCGCCGGCAGCGACGTGGTGCACAGCCACACCTGGTACGCGAACCTCGCCGGACACGTCGCCAAGCTGCTGCACGGCGTGCCGCACGTGGTGACCGTGCACAGCCTGGAGCCGCTGCGGCCCTGGAAGGCCGAGCAGCTCGGCGGCGGCTACGCGCTCTCGTCCTGGTGCGAGCGGACCGCGCTGGAGGCGGCCGACGCGGTGATCGCGGTCTCCGCCGGGATGATGCGCGACGTGCTCGCCGCCTACCCGTCGGTCTCCCCGGAACGGGTCCGGGTGGTGCACAACGGCATCGACACCCACCAGTACGCCCCGGACCCGGGCACCGACGTGCTGGCCCGGCTCGGCGTGGACCCGGGCCGGCCCAGCGTCACCTACGTGGGCCGGATCACCCGGCAGAAGGGCCTGCCCTACCTGCTCCGGGCCGCCCACCGGCTGCCGCCGGAGGCGCAGCTCGTCCTGCTCGCCGGCGCCCCGGACACCCCGGAGATCGCCGCCGAGGTCGAGGGGCTGGTGGCGGAGCTGCGGGCCAGCCGGGAGGGTGTGGTCTGGGTCGCCGAGATGCTGCCCAAGCACGAGGTGATCCAGGTCCTCACCCACAGCACGGTCTTCGTCTGCCCCTCCGTCTACGAGCCGATGGGGATCGTCAACCTGGAGGCGATGGCCTGCGAGACGGCGGTGGTGGCCACCGCCACCGGCGGCATCCCCGAGGTGGTGGCGGACGGCTCGACGGGGCTGCTGGTGCCGATCGAGCAGGCGACCGACGGCACCGGTACGCCGCTGCGTCCGGAGCGCTTCGTCGGGGACCTGGCGGCGGCGATCACCGAGGTGCTGGCCGACCCGCGGCGGGCGGTCGAGTTCGGCCGGGCCGGCCGGCAGCGGGCGGTGGAGCACTTCTCCTGGGACTCCATCGCCGAACGCACGATGGCGGTCTACCGCTCGGTGCTGCGCTCCGCCTGAGGTGTTAGGAAGGGCCCCTTCTACAACAGAAAACGATAATGGGGGGCCCTTCCTTGCACCCGGGGGCACTCGTCGCGCGGCGGACGATCATTCACAGTAGGTTGGACAGGGTGACCGGACGGATCCCGATCGAAGACGTGACCCCCTCCGTTTCGTGTGGTCGATATCCGGCGAAGGCGGTGGTCGGCGAGCTGGTCCCGGTGACCGCGCGGTCGTACCGCGAGGGTCACACCGCGATGGGCTGCCAGGTGGCCTGGGCGGGCCCGGACGGCCGGCCCCGGGAGGTCGTCCGGATGCGGCCGGGACCGGACTTCGACGACCGCTGGCACGCCACCATCCGACCCGACGCGGTCGGCGAGTGGAGCTTCACCGTCCAGGCGTTCGACGACCCGTACCTGACCTGGCGGGACGCGGTGGTCAAGAAGGTCGACGCCGGGCAGGGGCCCGCGGAGCTGGCCAACGACCTCGCCGAGGGCGCCGAGTTGCTTCAGACGGCGGCCGACGGCGTACCGGAGAAGTCCCGTGACCTGGTCCGCGGTGCCGCCGCCGCGCTGCGCGACGGCGACCTGCCGCTGCCGGCGCGCATCTCCGCCGCCCTCGACCTGGCCGACCTGCTCTGGGCGCACCCGGTGCGGGCGCTGCTCACCGACGGGCCCACCCGGACCCTCTGGGTGGACCGGCACCGGGCCCTCTTCTCCGCCTGGTACGAGTTCTTTCCCCGCTCCGAGGGCGCGGTGCTGGCCGCCGAGGGCCGGCCGGCCCGGTCCGGCACCTTCGCCACCGCCGCGCAGCGGCTTCCGGCGGTCGCCGGGATGGGCTTCGACGTGCTCTACCTGCCGCCGATCCACCCGATCGGCCGGATCAACCGCAAGGGCCGGAACAACACCCTGACCGCCGGGCCGGACGACATCGGCTCGCCCTGGGCGATCGGCGCGGCCGAGGGCGGCCACGACGCGATCCACCCCGAGCTGGGCACCGCCGAGGACTTCCGGCGGTTCGTCGCCGCCGCCCGCGAGGTCGGCCTGGAGGTGGCGATGGACCTGGCGTTGCAGTGCGCGCCGGACCACCCCTGGGTCACCGAGCATCCCGAGTGGTTCACCACCCGGGCGGACGGCACGATCGCGTACGCGGAGAACCCGCCGAAGAAGTACCAGGACATCTACCCGCTGAACTTCGACAACGACCCCGAGGGGATCCGGGCGGAGATCCTGCGGGTGGTACTGCACTGGGTCGACCAGGGAATCAGGGCTTTCCGGGTGGACAACCCGCACACCAAGCCGCTCGACTTCTGGCACTGGTTGATCTGGCAGGTCAAGGAGTACGACCCGGACGTGCTGTTCCTGTCCGAGGCGTTCACCCGGCCGGCGGTGATGCACGGGCTCGGCAAACTCGGCTTCGCCCAGTCGTACACCTACTTCACCTGGCGGGACAGCCCGGCCGACCTGCGGGACTACTGCCTGGAGCTGGTCGCGGCGGCCGACCACATGCGGCCCAACTTCTGGCCGAACACCCACGACATCCTCCCCGGACACCTCCAGCACGGCGGCCCGCCGATGTTCAAGATCCGCGCGGTGCTGGCCAGCCTGCTCTCCCCCTCCTGGGGCGTCTACGCCGGCTACGAGCTGTTCGAGCACGTCGCCCGGCCCGGCTCCGGGGAATACATCGACAACGAGAAGTACGAGCTGCGGCCCCGGGACTGGGCGGCGGCCGAGGCGCAGGGGCGCTCGCTGGCCCCGTTCATCGCCCGGCTCAACGCGATCCGCCGGGCCAACCCGGCCCTGCACTGGCTGCGCAACCTGCGCTTCCACGACATCGACAACCCGGCGCTGCTCTGCTGGTCCAAGCGGGACCTGGCGACCGGCAACACGGTGCTGGTCGTCTGTTCCGTCGACCCCGGACAGGTGCAGTGGGGCAACACCGTGCTGGACATGCCGGCGCTCGGCTTCGACTGGCACGAGCGGTTCACCGTCCGCGACGAGCTGACCGGCGCCGTCTACGACTGGGGACAGCACAACGCCGTACGGCTCGACCCCTACCTCCAGCCCGCCCACGTCTTCACGGTGCACCCGCTCGGCGCACCACCGGCACCCCCGGACGGCGACGGCCCCGCGGACCCGCTGCCCCGATCGGAAGGTGTGCGATGGACGAGCTGATCGCCGGCAGGAGCCACGACCCGCACGCCGTGCTCGGCGCGCATCCGGACGGCGACGCCACCCTCATCCGTACGCTGCGGCGCGGCGCCGGGACGGTGACGCTGCTGGTGGGCGCGGAGCGGCACCCCATGTGCCGGGTGCACGACGAGGGCGTCTTCGCCGCGACGGTGCCCGGCACGGTGCTGGACTACCGGATCGAGGTGGACGGCGGCGAGCCGCGCGACGACCCGTACCGGCATCCGCCGACGGTCGGCGAACTCGACCTGCACCTGATCGGCGAGGGCCGGCACGAGCGGCTCTGGACCGCCCTCGGCGCCCGGCCCCGGCCCGGCGGCGGGGTGTCGTTCGCGGTCTGGGCGCCGAACGCCCGGGGTGTCCGGGTGGTCGGCGACTTCACCGGCTGGGGCGCCCACGACGGCTGGCCGATGCGCTCGCTCGGCGGCAGCGGAGTCTGGGAGATCCTGGTCCCGGACGCGGCGCCCGGCCAGCGCTACAAGTTCCGCATCCTCGGCCCGGACGACCGCTGGCGGGACAAGGCGGACCCGCTGGCCCGGCACACCGAGATCCCACCGGCCACCGCCTCCGTGGTCCACGAGTCCCGGTACGAGTGGTCCGACGCCGACTGGCTCGCGAGCCGGGCCGGGCGGGCACCGCACCAGGAGCCGATGAGCGTCTACGAGGTGCACCTCGGGTCGTGGCGGCCGGGCCTGTCCTACCAGGACCTCGCCGAGCAGCTCACCGCGTACGTGCTGGACATGGGTTTCACGCACGTGGAGTTCCTGCCGGTGATGGAGCACCCGTACGGCCCGTCCTGGGGCTACCAGGTGACCGGCTACTACGCCCCGACGTCCCGGTTCGGTGACCCGGACGACTTCCGCCACCTGATCGACCGGCTGCACGCGGCCGGGATCGGGGTCATCCTCGACTGGGTGCCGGCGCACTTCCCGCGCGACGAGTGGGCGTTGGCCCGGTTCGACGGCACCCCGCTCTACGAGCACCCCGACCCCCGGCGCGGCGAGCACCCCGACTGGGGCACGTACGTCTTCGACTACGGCCGGCCGGAGGTGCGCAACTTCCTGGTGGCGAACGCGCTCTACTGGTGCCAGGAGTTCCACGTGGACGGCCTGCGGGTGGACGCGGTCGCCTCGATGATCTACCTCGACTACTCCCGCGACTCCGGCCAGTGGGCGCCGAACCAGTACGGCGGCCGGGAGAACCTGGAGGCGATCGCGCTGCTCCAGGAGGTCAACGCCACCGTCTACCGGGAACATCCGGGCGTGCTGATGATCGCCGAGGAGTCGACCGCCTGGCCGGGGGTGACCCGCACCACCGACTCCGGCGGGCTCGGTTTCGGCTTCAAGTGGAACATGGGCTGGATGCACGACACCCTCGGCTACGTCGGCAAGGACCCGATCTACCGGCAGCACCACCACAACGAGCTGACCTTCTCGCTGGTCTACGCCTGGAGCGAGAACTACCTGCTGCCGATCAGCCACGACGAGGTGGTGCACGGCAAGGGGTCCCTGCTGGGCAAGATGCCCGGCGACCAGTGGCGCAAACTGGCCGGCGTACGGGCGCTGCTGGCGTACATGTGGGCGCACCCGGGCAAGCAACTGCTCTTCATGGGCTGCGAACTCGGCGACGAGCAGGAGTGGAGCGAGACCCGCGGCCTGGACTGGCGGCTGCTCGACGATCCCGGCCGGGCCGGCGTCCAGCGGCTGCTCCGGGACCTGAACGGGGTCTACCGGGCCAGCCCCGCGCTCTGGTCCCAGGACACCGTACCGGCCGGCTTCCGCTGGATCGTCTCGGACGACGCGGCGAACAACACCGTCGCCTTCATCCGGATCGCCCCGGACGGCGCACCGCTGGTCTGTGTGGCCAACTTCGCGGCGCTGCCGCACGACGGCTACCGGATCGGCCTGCCGCTCGCCGGCACCTGGGTCGAGGTGCTGAACACCGACGCGGGCCACTACGGCGGCTCCGGGGTGGGCAACCTGGGCACGGTGCGGGCCGAGGCGCTGCCCTGGCACGGGCTGCCGGCCTCGGCCGCGCTGCGGCTGCCGCCACTCGGCGTCCTCTGGCTCCGGCCCTCGGTGTAAGGAAGGGCCCCCTATTATCGTTTTCGGTAGAGGAAGGGCCCCCCATTAACACCCGATCGCGTGGGCCCGCTCGGCGACGAACTCCGGTACCTTGCTCGCCATGACCGTGCTGCACGATCTGGTTACCGCGCTCGCCACCGGCCGGGTCGAGGTCGTCGACCTCACCGCCCCGCTCTCGGCGCAGACGCCGATCCTGGCCCTGCCCGAGCCGTTCGGCCAGACCGTACCGTTCGCGCTCAGCGAGATCAGCCGCTACGACGAGCGCGGCCCGGCCTGGTACTGGAACAACATCACCACCGGGGAACACACCGGCACGCACTTCGACGCGCCGGTGCACTGGGTCAGCGGGCAGCACGGCGACGACGTGTCCCAGGTGCCGCCGAGCCGGCTGGTCGCCCCGGCGGTGGTGCTCGACCACAGCGCCGAGGCCGCCGCCGATCCGGACTTCCTGCTGGAGGTGGAGCACATCCGGGCCTGGGAGGCGGAGCACGGTCCGCTGCCGGCCGGCGGCTGGCTGCTCTACCGGACCGGCTGGGACGCGTACGGCGACGACGCGCAGCGGTACGCCAACGGCGGCCGTACGCCCGGGATCTCACCGGCCTGCGCGAAGTGGCTGGCCGAGGAGTCCCCGGTGCTGGGAGTCGGGGTGGAGACCGTCGGCACGGACGCGGGCGCGGCGCACTCGTTCGACCCGCCGTTCCCCTGCCACTCATTCCTGCTCGGCGAGAACAGGTACGGGCTGACCCAACTGCGCAACCTGGGGCAGCTCCCGCCGACCGGCGCGGTGGTGATCGCCGGGCCGCTGCCGATCGTGAACGGCTCCGGGAGCCCGTGCCGGGTGCTCGCGCTCGTCGAACGCTAGCGGGGGCACGGCGGTATGCGGGTCGCCGAGGTGGTCGGCCGGGTTCTCGCCGCGCACGGGGTGCGGCACGTCTTCGGCGTGGTGGGCAGCGGAAACTTCCACGTCAGCAACACCCTGGTCGCGGCCGGTGCGCGGTTCGTGGCGGCGGCCCACGAGGGCGGCGCGGCGAGCATGGCCGACGGCTTCGCCCGCACCTCGGGCCAGGTCGGGGTGCTCTCCGTGCACCAGGGGCCCGGGGTGACCAACGCGCTGACCGGGATCACCGAGGCGGCGAAGAGCCGTACCCCGTTGCTGGTCCTCGCTCCGGAGGCGACCTCACCCCGGTCGAATTTCCACATTGATCTCCCGGGGGCGGCGGCCGCGTTCGGCGCCGACTTCCGGCGGGTACGCGCCGAGCACGCGGCCGAGGACGTCAGCGCGGCGTACCGGGCGGCGCAGCGGGGCGCGACGGTCCTGCTCGGGCTGCCGTTGGACGTACAGGCGGCGGAGGTGGCACCGTGGCGCGGACCCGTCGCGGCGCCGTCGTGCTCTCCCGGCACGTCCCCGCGACCCGCGACCCCCGACGGGGTGCCCGGGGTGGGTGCGCTGGTCGCCGCGCTGCGTGCCGCCCGGCGGCCCGTCTTCATCGCCGGGCGGGGCGCCCGGACGGCCCGGGAGGCGCTGCTGCGGTTGGCCGACGAGTGCGGCGCGCTGCTGGCCACCTCCGCGGCCGCGAGGGGGCTCTTCGCCGGTGAGCCGTGGAATCTGGACGTCTCCGGCGGCTTCGCCACCCCGCTCGCCGCGGAACTGATCGCCGACGCCGACCTGGTGGTGGCCTGGGGCAGCACCCTGAACATGTGGACCACCCGGCACGGCCGGCTCATCGCGCCGTCGGCGGTGGTGGCGCAGGTCGACCGCGATCCGGCGGCGCTCGGCGTGCACCGCCCGGTCGACGTGCCGGTTGTCGGGGACGTCGGCCTGGTCGCCGGGGAGACACACGATCGGCTGCGAGCGGGGCGCGCGCCGCAGGCGCCGACCCGGCCCGGAGGTGCGCCGCCGACACACCGGGCGTCGGCGACACCTCCCGACGCGACCCTGGACCGGGTCCCGGCCGGCGCGGACAGGACATCCGACCGGGTCGCGGCCGGCACGGACACCACATCCGACCGGATTGCTGCCGGCACGGACACGGACCGGGTCGCGACCGGGACAGACAGGGACCGGGTCGCGACCGGGACGGACACGACAGCGGATCCGGTTGCGACCGACACCGACGCCGCGTGGGCGACCGGCGGGCGGCGGACGCCGGAGCTGCGGCGCCGGATCGTCGAACGGGGCCGGTGGCGGGACGTGTCCTATCCGGACGAGAGCGTCGCCGGCCCGGACGGCCGGATCGACCCGCGGACGCTGAGCATCGCGTTGGACGACCTGTTGCCGGCCGAGCGGACCGTGGTGGTGGACTCCGGCAACTTCATGGGCTACCCCTCGACCTTCCTGTCGGTGCCGGACGTGGCCGGCTTCTGCTTCACCCAGGCGTTCCAGTCGATCGGGCTCGGCCTGGCCAGCGCGCTGGGCGCGGCGGTGGCCCGGCCGGACCGGCTCACCGTGGCGGCGCTCGGCGACGGCGGGTTCCTGATGTCGGCCGTCGAACTCGTCAGCGCGGTCCGGCTGGGGCTGCCGCTGCTCGTGGTGGTCTACGACGACGCGGCGTACGGCGCCGAGGTGCACCACTTCGGCCCCGACGGACATCCGCTGGAGCTGGTGCGCTTCCCCGACACCGACCTCGCCGCCATCGCCCGGGGCTACGGCTGCGCCGCGCTGACCGTCCGCACGGTCGACGACCTCGGCCCGCTGCGCGAATGGCTCACCGGGCCGATGAGCCGGCCGCTGGTGGTGGCCGCGAAGGTCACCAGCGAACACGGCTCGTGGTGGCTGGAGGAAGCCTTCCGCGGTCACTGAGCCGGCGCCCGCCGGGGACTATCCCATCGACTTCGCGCCGTCCAGGGCCTCCCGAATGATGTCGGCATGCCCGGCGTGCTGGGCGGTCTCGCCGACGACGTGCAGCAGCACCCGGCGCGCCGACCAGCGGGCACCCGGCTCGAACCACGGTGCCTCCGGCAGCGGGTGGTCGCTGTCCAGGTCGGGCAGCGTCCGCACCAGCTCGTCGGTGCGCTGGGCCACCTCGTCGTACGCCGCCAGGAGCCCGGCCAGCGTCTCGCCGGGCAGCATCTGGAAGCCGGCGGCGTGGTTGTCCAGGGCGACCGCGTCGTCCCACCGGGGCATCTCGGCCGGACCGTCCACGATGAAGTCCGCCCACCCGCGCTCTACCGAAGCGACGTGCTTGACCAGCCCGCCGAGGCAGAGCCCGCTGACCGTGGTGCGCTGCGCGGCCTGCTCGTCGGTGAGGTCACGCACGGTGTGCCGGAGGAAGAAGCGGTGCTTGGCGAGCGCCTCCAGCAGGTCTGCGCGCTCGCGGGTGAGCGTGCTGGTCTCGATCATGAGCGGGTCCCCTCGTCGGTTGGTCAGCAGGACCATAGCGACCGGCACCGACAGTTCCGCCCGCCCGCGACGCCGGGAGAGCCCGGCCGCTACTCCGGCAGATCCGGGATGGTGACGGTGCCGTCCAGATAGCGGTGGTACGTGCCGGCGAGGCGCACCCGGTCGCCGTCCACCTCGCAGCGCACCATTCCGCCCCGGGCGGAGAGCTGCCGGGCGGTGAGCCGGGTACGCCCCAGTCGCTGCGCCCAGTACGGCGCGATCTGGCTGTGCAGGGCGCCGGTCACCGGGTCCTCGGAGATCCCGGCGGCGGCGCCGAACCAGCGCGACACGAAGTCGACCCCGTGCGCGTCGCCCGGCGCGGTCACCACGACTCCGCGTACCGGCAGCCGGGCCAGGGCGGTGAAGTCGGGGGCGGCAGTCCGGACCGCCGCCTCGTCCGCCAGCACGTAGACCAGGTCGGTGTCGCGCAGCCGTACCTCCGGCTCCACACCGAGGGCCGCCACCGCCGCAGTGGACGTCCGGTCCCCGTCCGGGATCTCCCGCAACGTCCCGGCCGGGAAGTCGAGCTCCAGCTCACCGTCGTGCGGCCCACGCCGGACGGAGAGCCAACCGCTGCGGGTCCAGAAGCGGATCCCTTCCGCGCCGGGGTGCGCGTCCTCGAAGAGGTGTCCGGCGGTGGCGAGGGTGGCGTGCCCGCAGAGGTCGACCTCGATCGCCGGGGTGAACCAGCGCAGGTGGTAGGCGGGCTCGTTGCCCGGGGCCGAGGTGGTCTCGGGCGGAGATCCGGCCTCGGGCGGCAGGTCGGCGACGTAGAACGCGGTCTCGGAAAGGTTGTTCTCCTCGGCGAGGGCCTGCAGGACCGGGTCGGGCAGCCAGTGTGGCAGGGGCATCACGGCGGCCGGGTTGCCCCGGAACACGCGGTCGGCGAAGGCGTCGATCTGGATCAGGCGAAGGCGCACGACCCCTGTCTACCAGGAACCGGACGGCCGGCCCCTACCAGGTGTCAACCGGTCGACCTAATGTTAGGTTCTACTTATATAGGGGTCGTGCCGGATTACACAGGGTCGTGCCGGAGGGGTGGCGCTGGTGCACGCGTTCGACGTTCTCGGCGACCCGGTCCGGCGCCGGATCCTGGAGCTGCTCGCCGACGGCGAGTGCTCCGCGGGCGAGGTCGGCGCGGTGGTCCAGGCGGAGTTCGGCATCTCCCAGCCGGGCGTCTCGCAACACCTGCGGGTGCTGCGCGAGAACGGCTTCACGACGGTACGCGCCGAGGGCACCCGCCGGTTGTACGCGGTGGACCCGACCCCGCTGGTCGAGATCGACCGTTGGCTGGACCGGTACCGGTCGTTCTGGGACCAGCGGCTGGACGCGCTCGGCACCGAGATCGCCCGGGGCAGACGCGAACGCCGCCGGCGCCAGGAGGGTTAGGAGGGGGCCCTTCCTATACAAAAAGCGATAAGAAGGGGCCCTTCCTTACACTTCAGAGCAGGTTGGCCTCGCGGAGCAGGCGCCACAGGCCGGCGCCGTCGGGCGCGCACAGCCACGTCTCGCCCAGCGGGCCGGAGGCCGGGCTGGCACCACCGCCCGGGGCGCTGCCCGGCGGTGTCGGGAAGCCGCCCGCCAGCACCGCCTGGGTCGGCGAGAGACGCCGGATCGCCACCCCGGCGACGCTGTCCGGGTACTTCGCGGCGAACTCGGCGTAGATCTCCTGGTCGTGCTGGCCGTCGTCGCCGATCAGCAGCCATCGGATGTCCGGGAACTCCCGGGCCAGCCGGGCCAGGGTCGCCCGCTTGTGCTCCCGCCCGTTGCGGAACCAGCTGTCGGCCGTCGGACCCCAGTTGGTGAGCAGCAGCGGACCGGCCGGATAGAGGTGCCGGGAGAGAAACCGGGTCAGCGTCGGCGCGACGTTCCAGGCCCCGGTGGAGAGGTAGAGCACCGGGGCGCCGGGGTGCGCGGTGACCAGCCGCTCGAAGAGCACCGCCATCCCGGGTACCGCCATCCGGGCGTGCTCGTCCAGGACGAAGGTGTTCCACGCGGCGAGCAGCGGCCGGGGCAGCGCGGTGACCATGACCGTGTCGTCGATGTCGGAGAGGATGCCGAATCGCAGGTCCGGGTCGACGATCCGGACCGGCGCGTCGACCGGCTCGGCACCGGGACTGGTGATCCGGACACTCTGCCAGCCGGGTGCCAGATCCGCCTTCAGGACCAGGTCGATGAAGCCGCTGCGGTCCGCCCGGGCCTCGTGGCGGGTGCCGCCCGCCTCGATCACCACCGGCGCGTGCTGAACGGGCAGTGTCGCGAAGTGACGCCAGCCCCGGACCTTCTCGATCTGGCGCCCCGGCCGGCGGCGCAGCCGGGTCAGCAGCACCCGGCCGAGCACCCGGACCCAGCCGGGCGCGCCGTAGCCGGCGTACGGGACGATCGTGGCGTCCCAGCCACCCTGCCCCAGCCGCCGCTCGATGAACTGGTGCAC
Organism: Plantactinospora sp. CA-290183; assembly: GCF_050936375.1. NCBI lineage: Bacteria > Bacillati > Actinomycetota > Actinomycetes > Micromonosporales > Micromonosporaceae > Plantactinospora > Plantactinospora sp. CA-290183. The sequence continues at coordinate 32,431 of NZ_JBNJMX010000032.1, forward strand.
CGCGTCCTCGACGCGGGCCGCTCGGTGCAGCCGCGGCGCGGGCGCCGGACCGGCGGGTATCAGCGACACCTTGCCACCCTGCCACAGACCACCGGAGACGGCCACGAGACAGATCAACTAAATCGTTCACCCGCCCACCCTCACCGCGCTGACCTGCGCCGATCCGGCCGCCCCGGCCGTATGGCTGTGGAAGACTTCGGAACGGGACGACGACGGGGGCGTTGGTCGTGTCGGTGGCGATGCCGCGCGGGGGTCGGTTGTTCCGATCGCTCGACCGGCCGGACGTGGTGGCGCTCGGGCTCGGCCTGGCCGGGCTCGGTTACCGGTTGTTGCTGGTGCTGCTGACCGTGCCGGGTTCGAACAGCGACGAGGCGACGTTCGGGCTGGCCGCGATGCACATCGCCGCGGGCCGGGACCTGCCGGTCTTCCTCTACGGCCAGCACTACATGGGCACGGTGGAGAGCTACCTCGCCGCCCCGCTGTTCCTGCTCTTCGGTTCGAGCTGGGTCCTGCTGCGGCTCCCGCTGCTCCTGCTGCACGCCGCCTTCCTCTACCTGACCTACCGGCTCGCCCGGCGGGTCTACTCGCCGTGGCTGGCCACCTTCACCATCGGCCTGCTCGCGCTCGGCGGGGAACGGGTGGTCCGGGACCAGATCACCGCCGTCGGCGGCCGGCCGGGC